>NZ_JBQHVY010000006.1:0-107736 GCF_052064255.1 Oribacterium sp. HCP3S3_B9 | reverse complement strand
CAAATGTGATGCGCATCGTTGCTTCAAATGAAGCAGGTGATGGTTCATCGACCACGTGTGAGACCGGATGCAGTCGATCCTCTCTGCTGATCGGGAGCTCTGATATATTTATCGGAACAACCTCCTGCTTGCACTCGAGCCTTTCAGATCTGGCCGGAAGCTCACAGGCCTGCTGTCTCAATCGAGCGAGTGCCCGGTAAAATGTACTGGTCGGGATGCTGTTATCTCTACAGTATTCAAAGTCGCTTAAGCCGGATGCTCTGGCAGCGAGTATGATCTGATGCCACTCTTCATCAGAGCGGCGAGGTGCACGTTTATTCATCATGGGACTTCCTCTCTTCTTAAGTAGAGTAAAATAGTCCCATAGTGGAAGCGGCAGTGTAGTGAAATGATCCACCACTGTGAATGCCAGTGGGAAGACTGAGACTAAAATACTCTCGTTTTCCATGATTATGGCATTTTCAAAAGTATCAAACTAGCCGCACTGACACTGAGCGCTTACGATATGACTTTTACGCTAAAGTCGAATGGTGACTATGATCTGGTTGAGATGCCAGTACGCAAAGAAGCTGCATAACATCCACAGAGCTGCAAGACGGCCAGGATGAATACCCAAGATGGGTGTTCCCTGGCTGTCTTTTTTATTCCGCGAAAAGGCTCCAGATTGAATTCTGAGACGGCAACACAGATCACTGCGCTGCCATCTGAGCATTCAATGCTCAAAAAAATGTAATACCGCCGGAGTGACGTCCGAAGGCGGGGTACACATTCATCACAAATTTTTGCAGGCCGAGAGGTCGAGCGCAATTAGTGATGGAAGTACCCCCGGTCAAGTGCGTTCATTTTCGGCTGGGGCAGTACCTCCAAGGACGTCAGTCACTGTTTTGCCCTCTGACCCATTCGGTCAGAAAGGACAAGACTATGACAAAGAAGAACGTTACTGTGAACTACAATGGAGAACCGCTGAAGGCTGATGAGGTGCTGGTTTTCACTCCTTATGATGAGGAAGATGTCCAGAACAATGTGACTAACAAAGAAAGCGTTGTAACCATCACGAAAGCCGGGAAGTCTGTAAAGGCTGTCCTGAAAGCAGTACCGAAGGAATTTGAAGCTGTGGCAAAGGCGCAGTTTAATTCTTGGCAGAGAGAACAGCTGCCGAAACCTACGGAGGGACGCTGCATGATTCCACAGCCGGATGGTACATACAAGGAGTGCTCGTAGAAGACCGGTGATAACCGGGTATCCTGTACCAACTGCCCGAACAAGGGCAAGTTTGAAAGAAAGCTGATCGCCAAGGTCAGCATTGAAGAGCAGCAGGATGAGAATGAGCTTACCCTGGCAGAAGCTCCAGCAGCAGATCAGGCCCTCATTGAGGAGGAGAACCTTTCTGAAGCTCAACAGAGAATTGTGGCTAAGTTCGAGGCCATGATGGACAAGTCTCCGAAGCACTGCCTTGCTATGCTTCTCATGGGAATGGGCTACAAGGGGGAGGAATTCGCCAGCCGAATGCATCTGAAGCATGATGCGGCGAATCGTGTTCGCAATCAAGTCCTTGGCACAGCTCCGGAGGGAATTACGGATTTTGACCAGGTTGACACGCAGAACTTCAGTGCCAACAAGGTTGGAGATACGGAATACTACCGTAAAGAGGCACAGAAGGCATTGGAGACTCTTCTGAAAATGTATTTCTAAAATACTGCGGCACCGTGGAGGTATTGATCCACGGTGCCGTCTTTTACTCTTTCTTCAAAAAATGAAGAGTAGTCTAATCCAATAACCGGATGGAGGGGGCATCTCCTTTATTTAGGGGGTGCAAAAGGGGGTGCAATCGTTTCATTGTATCAAAATGGTGGTTACGATGAATGTAAAGTATGCTGTTATCCGTACTCCCAAAATCCTTTATTTTCAATGATTTTTACATTTTTATATACAGTTAGCCTAATCTGAGTTATAATGAGAACAGCCTATACGGGTGTACTCTATAACGATAACGCAGGAGGGCATTATGGCTATCGTTAAAAAATTGAAACAGCATCCGCCATTACCGCCGTCAAGATATGAGGTTGGCATTTATTGCCGTGTCAGCACTGCAAGTAAAACACAAGTCGTGAGCATTGGTCACCAGCTTTCCGGCCTTATTGCGGATGTGGCTAATAGTCAGCAGGCGCGGCTGTATGACGTCTATTTGGACATTCAGTCCGGCAGGACATCTGATAACCGTAAGAACTTAATGCGGCTCCTGGACGATTGTAGAACCGGGAGAGTGACTCTTGTGTACACCAAGTCCATCAGCCGATTTGCCAGAAATACGGTAGATGTTCTGACTATTGTCCGGGAACTGAAGAAGATGAATGTCCCTGTCTACTTTGAGAACGAGCAGCTGTATTCCTTTGACAACGAAGCAGAGCTGGCTATTAGCCTTTATGGAGCCATTGCCCAGGGCGAGTCTGAGAACAAGAGTGAGAATATCAAGTGGAGCCTGGATAAGGCTGCCCAGAACCCGGATGCACAAATATATAACCGGAAATGCTACGGATACAGCAACGCTGAAGACGGCAGCCTGGTAATCAACGATCCGGAGGCAGAGGTAATACGGCAGATATTCCAGATGTACTTGGATGGATATAGTATCGGCGGGATTAAGAAGTATCTGGAAGAAAAGGGAATTTTGACTTCCAGGGGAAAAACGACCTGGTCGAAGCGTTCCATCGAAACCATACTGGCCAATGAGAAATATGTCGGTGATGTCATTCTCTATAAGACCTTCTCCCCTAACTTCCCGGAGAAGAAGCGAATACCAAACAACGGAGAACATCAGAAATACATCCAGGAGGATCATCACCCGTCTATCATCTCACGAGAGACGTTCCGGGCAGTTCAGGAAATGCGTGAGAGCAGAAGCAACATTGAACGCCATGTAGATGGTACGGTAACCAGAAAGGCCAAGAGGTACACTGGGAAGAAAGAGTAAATATTGGTTTAAAGAGTTTTATGACTCGTTGTTTGGCGATTTGGTAAATCCCGATAAACTAATTTTATAGGGAACAGAAAATTTGAATTTGTGGAGATGATAAGATGGTCAATATTACAGATGTAAAACAGATTCTTCAACTTGCGATAGATGCCGAGATTAAAGTCTTTCTTGATGGTGGCTGGGGGGTAGATGCGTTGCTTGGACATCAGTCAAGAGTCCATAACGATATTGATATTTTTGTAGAAAAGAAAGATTATCAGAACTTTATAGAGATAATGAAAGCTAATGACTTTTATGAGATTAAGATGGAATATACAACATTGAACCATACTGTATGGAAAGATGCGAAAAACAGGATTGTTGATTTGCATTGTTTTGAATATACGGGCGAAGGTGAAATTCTTTATGAGGGGGATAACTTTCCGGTAGAAACTTTTTCTGGTAAAGGAAAAATTGAGGAGATAGAGGTTTCTTGTATTGAACCATATAGTCAAGTAATGTTCCATTTGGGATATGAATTTGATGAGAATGATGTACATGATGTGAAGCTATTGTGTGAGACATTTCATATCGAAATTCCAAATGAGTATAGATAACTGTAAATTCCAGTTTGACGATTTCAAATTTGTTGATTATGTAGTGTGAATTATCGTTGCTATTTTCTTAATATAGAGCGTATATAGACATACCAAAACAAGGAGGTATTTCGATATGCTTTATTTGAGAATAACAAACGAGGACGGGACTATTTCATTTCATCCGCTTAGAGAAAACAACATCTATGTTCACTGCGAGACTTGTGGTAGTATGGTTCCAATCGATGATCCCATCAATTTCATAGCGGACATGGCCGACATGGGAATTATCATGGATGATGCTTTTAATCGGTGCGAAAAATGCTCAGAAGAACATTTTGCTTGGGAAGAAGAATGCTGCGAAAGCTTGACAAGTGAATAATAATAAGAGGAAAGAGATATTGACCTTGGCGCGTTGATATCTCTTTTTTCGTGAAAGAAAAGACTACTCTGCAACCCTCCATAAAATGACGAGTAGCCCAATCCAATGCCCGGATGGAGGGGGTGCAAAAGGGGTGCAATCGTTGGATTGTATCAAAATGGTGGTTGCGATGAATCACTGAAAATGCGGCTCGCGTACAGCCATCCCGGCGGTCAGCACAAATATAAAGTTGATTTGTTCCCTCTTACACTGGGCACCGAAATTAATCCGAGATCACGAAAAAGCAAGTTCAAAAGATCTCAATTTGCACGAAAAAGCAAGTTCAGACATCGCTTCGGAAATTCTGTTAGAAGGCGGGACATTTTACATTTAACGCATTTTAACTCACAATAACGAGTTAAAAACAAATTTAACTCAACACGAAATGAATTAAAATGAGTTAGAATCGAATTAAATGTAAGTAAAAGATAGACAAGGGCACCAGCCCGTCAGCCCAAAAGGCAGGTCTAGATACACTGAGTAATTATTTCAGCGTGTCTGGACCTGCTTTTTTTAATTTTTTTGTCGTAATGCCCCTTTGCGGTAGTGAAACTAAAGCAAATCCGTACAACTAGGGCGGGCAACCCGTACAGCCGGTACCTAAAAATATCCATCCGTACGGGCTAAACTTGTACATGTAAGGAGCCAAACGACTCCTCTACAGGAACCTTGAAAATTACATACCATTCTTCAGGCACAGCCCTGTGATGGGGAGCCACATCAGCGGATGAACGCAACGATCGCCAATAGAAGGCGGGAGCGTGAACCGGCCTGTAAGTATCGGATTGCTTCCGATATACAGCATTGATCCATCACAGCACAATGATACTTCTGTACGCAGCTCGGTGAGAACCACGGAGGGGTTAGATTCCCATGGATCTGGTAGCAGCCAGACGCCTGAATGCATTCCCGGCAGGTCAGAGCACCTGTCAGTTCCCAGGGGTGTCGAGGACAAATGTGGGGATAACAAATGGCAGATCTTCTCGGTGTATCCGATGACACGGCTTATACCCTGATCAAACGGGATCACATTGAGACCTTTGAGGTAGATACCTGGATGCGTATCCGAAAGGATGTATTTGAGGCATGGTACAAAACGCAGACCAAGTATCGAACCCAAGCTGACCGGGAACGAGATGCAGAGCTGGAAGCCGCATCCATGACGATGCCGGAAATGGCCAGACTGCTTTTGATCACCCGGGATGATATCAAGTGGTTCCTGTTTCAGCAGAAACTCTAACGCGAGAACTAAGAAAGGAGTGAAAGACAATGGCATCCATTGTACAGAGAAATAACCGTTACAATGTCGTTTACCTTTACGACGATGAAGCAACCGGCAAGCGAAAGCAGAAATGGGAAAGCTTCAAGACCATGGCCGATGCAAAGCGCCGGAAAGCTGAGATTGAATATCGGCAGGAAATAGGCACTATGGTGATCCATCAGTGCAAGACGGTGGATGAGCTGCTGAAAGAGTATGTTGCTCTCTATGGCAAGACCACATGGTCCATGTCCGTCTACGGAAGCAATACGGCTCTGATCGAGCATTACATATCGCCGATCATCGGCAGTATGAAGCTCAGTGACGTGACAGCACGGGTTCTGGAGAAGTATTATATGCAGCTTCTGAAGACTCCTTCCGTGCACCGAATCACTCAGAAAGCGAATTCTAAAAATGTGATTTATGTGGCTCCGCCGACCGTAAGAACAACGCAGCACTGTTTGAGAAAGCCTTTTACAGCGGGAAGGGTTCAGACAGTATTGAGTCACCGGCTGAAACCGGATCCGAAGCAAAAGCAGCCCCTTCAGGTGTGGATCCTGACCTTCTGGCAAAGATACTCAGTAATCCGGAAATGGCAGCGCTGCTGACAAGCCTGGCGAAGAGCCTGAACTAAAATAAGGGCCGGATCACCGGCCCACCACTTACATAGAGAGTATTGTAAACTCGGATTTCATTCGAACCGGGAATGCAATACTCTCTTTTTGTGCGATAAGCTGCCAAGCGGACGGATGAGCTTGCTCATACGGACATTTGGCGGCCAACGTACATCGAGCCGATAGGCGAGATTATCGTTTTCCCCAGCGAGTGCTTTTCAGGGAGATGTGAGATATTCTGTTTAGACTCGCGGTTCGACTGCAGATGGGTTTTTGCTCGAAAAAGTGCTAAAATTGGCGGTAGATGAAAAATGTTCTTGTTCCCCTTTTTAGAAAAATCCAAAAAACTGCTAAAATGAACCGGTGAACATCTAACGACATCGGTGAACTTGGACGAACACGGAGCGACTCGGAATACGAAAAAAGCCTGACGGATAGCGACTTTCCTGTACATAGGTGAACACAGATGACAAATGTTCAATGGTTCTCCTAAGCGGAAGGTCGCGCGTTCAAATCGCGTCGCGAACATGAAATGACGGTGTCAGCCCCTTGCGAGTGTAAGTGGGCTGGCATCATTTAATTTCCGGTAACTGGATATTCTCTTCGGACAGGCGGTGCACTATACTAGGGAAAGTAAAAAGTCTATCCTGTTGTTTTATAAAGCGAGGTGATCGATATGACAGATTCTGAATTACATGAAATCACGAGAGAGGCGTCGCAGGTGATCCGTGCGCTGCTGGAGCAGACGGAGCTTCGCGAGCACAGTGTGCTTGTGGTGGGCTGTTCGTCGAGTGAGATCCTCGGCGGGCACATCGGGAAGATCGGCAGTATGGAGGTCGCGGATGCGGTGTATCAGGGGATCGCGCCGGTGCTGCAGGAAAAGGGCATCGATCTCGCGGCGCAGTGCTGTGAGCATCTGAACCGTGCCGTGATCGTGGAGCGTGCGTGTGCGCTTCGAAACGGCTATGAGATCGTGTCGGTCTGCCCGTGGCCACATGCGGGCGGCAGCTGGGCGACGACCTGCTGGCAGCACTTCGAGGACCCGGTAGCGGTCGAGGAAGTGCGTGCGGACGCCGGGATCGATATCGGCGATACGCTGATCGGGATGCATCTGAAGCGCGTCGCCGTGCCGGTGAGACTGCGTATTTCACAGATCGGCGCGGCACACGTGGTCTGCGCGAAGACACGCCCGAGATTATGGGGCGGCGAACGTGCGCACTATACGCCGTACGAGGGAGACCAGGCATGATAGAGAAGATAGCGGCACATGTAGTCTGCGCGAAAACACGCCCGAGATTATGGGGCGGTGAGCGTGCGCACTACACAGCGTTTGAGGGAGGACAGGCATGATAGAACAGGAACAGATGGAGCGGATGCAGCAGGCGGTCGCGGAGATCCGCCGCACGATGGCCGAGGCGGCGATCCGTGCAGGACGGAAGCCGGAGGAGATTCTTCTCTGTGCGGCCTGCAAAACACGTACCGTCGAGGAGGTCAGGGCGAGCGCAGAGCTTCCGATCGACATCTTCGGCGAGAACCACGTACAGGAGCTCGTCGAGAAGACGGATGCGGGCGCCTACCTCGGGAAGCCGGGCCACTTTATCGGCCATCTTCAGACAAACAAGGTGAAGAAGGTCGTCGGCCGTGCGTCGCTGATCCAGAGCGTGGACAGCGAGCATCTCGCCCTCGCGATCGAGAAGGAAGCCGCGAAACGGGAACTTCAGCAGGATATCCTTCTGGAAGTCAACATTGGCGAAGAAAGCAGTAAGAGCGGGGTCAATGCAGACGGCCTCTGGTCTCTGTTTGAGCGCCTGCTCGCGACGACCCCGCACCTCGATATTCGTGGCCTCATGGCGATCCCGCCGGCGGACGCCAGCGAAGACGAGACCCGCCGCTTCTTCGCGAAGATGCGCGGACTCTACGAGGAAGCCGCACAGCGCTACGCCGGCAGCGTCGACATGCAGTACCTCTCCATGGGCATGAGCGGCGATTACCCGCTCGCCATCGCGGAAGGCGCTAACATCGTCCGCATCGGCACCGCCATCTACGGCCCGCGCGATTACTCCGCGAAGGCGTAAATTAATGGGGTCTGACCCCATTAATTTTTTCTAAACGGAATCTAAACTCGAGTTTATGGGGTCAGACCCCCTTACGAAATTCTTAAGACAGAAAAACAGCCGGGTGGAAACACCCGGCTGTTCGTTTACGATGCTGTGTTTTTATGGATTCGGTGGGCTCTGTGGATTCAGCATGACGGAGGCGTAGAAGATGCCGTCACGCCACTCGAAGCGGGCATCGCCGTCGTAGCGCTGGGCGATGTAGCGGATCGAGACAGTGCCGACGCCGTGACCTTCGTGCTTCGTGGAGACGAGCTCGCCCTCGTCCCAGATCGGCTTCCGGCTGCAGGTGTTGTCGACCACGATGGAGAGGCAGGCGTCGCCGTTCTGCTTTACGATCACGCGGATGGCCTGATCAGAACGGATATCCGCAGCCGAGGACACGCCGACGCGCGGATCGATCGCCGTGGCCGCGGTGGAGGCAGTGAGGCTGTCGGCTGCGGCCGGAACAGTATCCACCTCGGTGACGAGTCCGCCGGCATTGGCCTCGGCAGAAGCAGCGCCCGACGATGCGCCACGACTCAGCTCAGTCTTACAGGCGTCGACGGCATTCTCGAGGAGGTTTCCGAGGAGGACACAGAAGATCGGGTCCGGAATCAGAAGACGCTCCGGGAGCTGTACACGGGCGGTGAAGCGGATCCCGGCGGCTTCCGCATGCCCCGCGTAGTAAGCGACGACCGCGTTCACGGTCGGGTTGTTACTGTAGGTCTTCGACGGCGTATCCACGTGCTCTGCAGTGTACTCAGCGAGGTAGGTCCGGATCCCATGGAGGTCATTCCGGTCCGCCAGTTCCTTCAGCACCATGCGATGATGGCGGAAATCGTGGCGGGCGCGCCGGCTCTCCATGATGCGCGTCTTCAGCATCTCGAACTGCTCCGTCTGGACGCGCAGGAGATTTTCCATGGTCTTGTTTCGCTCGTTCGTGATGATCTGCTCCTGCAGATTCTTCATAAAGAGGATCAGCAGATGACTCAGCATGAACATACAGAGCAGCAGCAGGATACGGGCGAGCAGCGCGAGACTGCCGACATGGCCGTCCCGGATCGTGCCGGTGAGCAGCAGGATCATCGTGGTCGCGACGAACGGAAGCAGCCACGCCGTCATCCAGAAATCATGGATCTCGACGGATATCAGCGTCCTAAGGATCTCGTGCAGAAATGTAGACATCGGAATCATGGTACTGAGCGTCATGACGAGCGTCACGACGCCGGCCTGCCAGCTGTAAAAATCGAGGGCGATGTTGTTCTCACAGAGGAAGAAGGTCGCGGCGCGGATCGCCAGCAGATAGTCGATCGTAAAAATAAAATGAAAGAGGATGATCCACCTGTCCGTCCGGGAATTCAGCATCATCAGCACGAGAAACAGCGGGGCCGCGAGGTACTGCACGTACACCGCAGGGAAGCCGAGCTTCACCAGAAGCCCGAAGATGCATAGATATCCGCACTCCCAGAGGAGTATGCGTAGAAGGGTGCGCCGCTTCGAAGAGCGGAGACTGTCCAGCGCCGGCAGGTACCCCACAAAAAGGAACGGAAACGTATTCAGTGCTTCGTTGATGATCAGTTCGGTCATAGCGCCTGCCCCTCTCTCAGCGTTTTAAAGGTATAGTCGAGGTACCGCTCACGTACATCGCTGTACTTCAGTCGGCTGATCGCGATGGTGGCACCGCACTTCATGTCGAAACGGTCGCTCTGCAGCTTATGCACATCCTCGAAGTTCACGAGGACGCCCTTCATGCAGTCGCAGAACCAGTCGAACGGAAGCAGCAGCTGCTGAAACTCCTTCTGGCTCAGATTCACCTCCAGCGTCCCGCCATCCTTCATGTACACCATGATCCGCCGGCTCACGTACTCCGTGTAGGCGATGTTATGCAGAAACAGCCGCACATTTTTCCCCTGAGACGGCACCATCACATAGCGGTCGCGCTCGATGCGGTCCATGTTGCAGCGGTCCAGCGCCCGCGTGACCTGCGCCTCATTCACCGGCTTCAGCAGATAGTAGGTCGCATTCACGTCGTAGCTGTCGATGGCGAAATCCGGCGACGTCGTCACGAAGAGAAGACTGCAGTTCGTATCCTGCTCCCGGATCCGCCGCGCCGTTTCCATGCCGGTCATACCGCTCATATAGATGTCGAGAAAGATGATATCGTAACGTGTCGACTCGAAGTGCTCGAGGAAGGCCTCCCCGCTCGCAAACAGATCCGTCTGATCACAGAACAGTCCATGCGTCGACAGGTAGTGCGCGACCAGGCCCGAAAGACGCTCCGCCTCGCCCTTGATATCATCTACAATCGCGATCTTCATACCGCTCCCCCTCTGATCAGGCTAATGCAGTCGACCTGCACGCTCGTGGCTTTCACCGCTGCAGCTTCGTCCGCCACAGCCAGCCCCTGCACGCCGTGGCACGCTTCCGGCGCCTTCGGCTGATGCAGTCGACCTGCACGGTCGTGGCTTTCACCGCAGTTCTCCGCACCACGACCGTGCGATCTCTGATCACATTATACCCCATCCTGGAAGGGAATCGGCATCTTATATAAATTATAATCCTTCCCCGAAAGAGCGACAGTACATCTTGTGTATGCTTAACTACATCTTGCGATTTCGCGGCGGTCCATGCCTCCGGCCTCCGCATCGTCATGCCGCAGTTTCTGTAACTGGCTTTCACAAAAAGCGTTTCCCAGTCGGATAAATATCCTTCCATTTAAAAAGCGGCAGGCTCCACACGGTCCGCCGCTTTTTGAATCATAAATTACTGCCAGCTTCATCTGTTTAATCTCCATGTACTATTTATAAGGCGTGATGGTATAATTTTAAAAAGTATAGTTAAAGGAGATAAGAAGATGAAGTATGATTTTACGTCAATTATGGATCGTGTCGGTAAAGACGCGATCGCAGTAGAAGCGCTCGGTCAGATGAAGATGGCCCCGAAGCCACCGAAAGACGGCTTCGACATCATCCCGATGTGGGTAGCCGACATGAACTTCCCGACCGTTCCGACGATTCCGAAAGCCATCATCGAGCGGGCGAAGCACCCGGCATATGGTTACTTCTCCCCACGCAAAGAGTATTACGACGCCATCATCCAGTGGCAGAAGAACCGAAACGGCGTCACCGACCTGACCCCGGAGTGTATCGGTTATGAAAACGGTGTTCTCGGCGGCGTGATTTCAGCACTTAATGTCTACTGCTCCAGAGGCGATAACGTCCTGGTTCACAAGCCGACCTACATCGGCTTCACCAACAGTCTGACGAACAATGGCTATCACATCGTTCACAGTGATCTCGTAAAGGATGAGAACGGCGTATGGCGTATGGATTTCGACGACATGGAGAAGAAAATCGTAGAGAATAAGATTCATGCAGCGATTTTCTGTTCACCGCACAACCCTTGTGGTCGTGTATGGGAGCGCTGGGAGATCGAAAAGGCCATGGAGATCTATAAGAAGCATGATGTCATGGTTATCTCAGATGAAATCTGGTCCGATATCATCACCACCGGCCATAAGCATATCCCGACACAGAGCGTATCGGAGGATGCGAAGATGCGTACCGTTGCGCTCTATGCACCGAGTAAGACCTTTAACCTCGCCGGTCTGATCGGAAGCTACCACATCATCTATAACAAACATATCCGTGACCGCGTAGAAAAGGAGTCCAGCTTAGGACACTATAACAGCATGAATGTCCTCTCCATGCACGCGCTGATCGGTGCTTATCAGCCGGAAGGATATGAGTGGCTTGAAGAGCTCCGCGAAGTCATCACCGGAAATATCGATTATGCCTGCAACTATATCCGGGATCACTTCGAGGGTGTTTCTGTAGCCCGTCCGGAAGGAACCTATATGCTGTTTGTTGACTGCAGCGAGTGGTGTGAGAAGCACGGAAAGACCATCGAAGATGTCGAAAAGGCTGCATGGGATGTCGGCGTCGCCTGTCAGGACGGTCGTATGTTCCACGGCCCATGCCACTTACGTATCAACCTCGCACTTCCACTCTCGAGAGTACAGGAAGCATTTGACCGCCTCGACAAGTACGTATTCAACGCGTGATGAAGAGGCGAGCCGCTACGTGCACAGTCACTACAACTTCTGCAGGACCGTTGACATCGACGCCACCATCGCCCTCGTCACTCACCTCGTGCAGGACCTCAGCAGCGCAGACCTCCGGCACATCCTCCGCCGCGACATCCTCTCGGAGGACGACTGACCACGCCGTCTTCCCAATCAGTACAGAACTCATATAACTGAAGAGGTATGAATACAGCGCCGGGCGGTTAATATAATTCAAATTATCATAATCTAAATTATATTAACTGCCCGGCACTGCTATGTCCTCGGCCAATGCCTCCGCCCTCTACATCATCGCTCCGCCGTTCCTGTGACTGGCTTTCGCAAAAAGCGCTTTCCGGTCGCTCCTGCCATTATGTTTTTCGCAGACTCGTCGTAAATCGTCCTCCTGCCATTATGTTTTTCGCAGACTTGCCTCCCGGCAACCTTATGACATTAACTCTGACGAATCCCGGCAGAGAATTCTCGAGCAGATTTCCGGTTTTTGACGCAAATATACCATTTTCTCGACCAGTGACATTATCTCGCCCCACGACATCTCGCTGAAAAAGCTTCGGCAAGGGCTCTCGGCGCACTAAACATAATGTCACGCCTTCCAGAATTGTCCCCTCTGCGAAAAAACATAATGTCATGCAGCCAGAAAATCGTCTCTTTGTAAAAACTCCCTAATGTCACGACTTCTGAAATCGAGGGGATTGCGAGAAAACTCAAAAAAGTTAATGGCATGCGCAGCGGAAATCCGGAATTTGCGAAAGGTACATAATGTCACACCGTCTGGAATTCCAGGGCTTGCGAAAAAATCCAAAAAAGTTAATGTCACATAGACCGGAAAACATCACTTTGCGAAAGCCTCATTTTGCCAGTACATTGTGGTGACTGACCGAACAAGCTATAATCAAATATAGTCTATCCTCGCAATGAACCGCGTAAAAAACAACACTCACTGCAGGAACTTAACATGCATTGATCCCATAGGAGTTGTCTATGTGCTGTCGCTTTTACATCGATAAAGAAAGTCCGGAAATGCAGAAAATCATCGCGCAGATGAACCGCTCCCCACTGATGCAACGCTGGCCCTCCACACAATCTGAAGCCTTTGCTCTCGACGCCCAGACATCATCTCTGCAGGCCAGCTTTCTCTCATCGCGGACTCCAGAGGCACAGCTTCACGGCTCCTTGTCTCCGACGGCACTTTCTACACCCAACGTAATCCCGCCTCTCGACATCCGCCCGACCGACCTCGCGCCGGTTATCGCGCCTGACCGCAACGGCCAGCCTGCGGTTTTTCCGATGCAGTGGGGCTACAATGCCCGCTCGCTCCTCATTAACGCACGCGTCGAAACAGCCGCCGAAAAACCGACCTTTCGCGAAGACTGGATCCGCCACCGCTGCATCATCCCCGCAAGCGGCTATTACGAATGGGAGCACCTAAGCGCCCCGGACAGCAAGCCAAAAACCGGCGACAAGTACGCCATCTATCCCGTGCACAGCACCATGACCTGGCTCTGCGGACTCTATCGCATCGAGGCCGGCCTTCCTCACTTCGTCGTCCTGACACGCGAACCCGCAGACAGCATACGCTTCATCCATGACCGCATGCCGCTGATTCTGTCCGAAGATCATCTTTTTTCCTGGCTTGCTCCGACCACAAACCCCGCTGACATCCTCCCGCATGCCATCACCGACATGACCTTCTTAAGAATTTCATAATGGGGTCAGACACTATATACCCGTAGAGGTATAAATACAGCACCTCCATTTTCTCAAAGATTGACACAATCAAACATCGATAATATAATTCAAATTATCATAATTCAAATTATATTAATTAAGAAAGGCGGACTATATGGACTTCATCGGGAGAGCGTCAGAGCTCGCGACGCTGAATGCGGAATATACGCGAGAGAGTGGTTTCGTCGTCGTGTATGGACGGAGACGGGTCGGAAAAACGACGCTGATCAAAGAATTCATAAAAGATAAGCGTGCGTTTTATTTTCTGGCGACGACGGAAAGTGAAGCACAGAGCCGGAAGCGCTTTGCCTCCGTCCTTTCACGTGGCATGAATAATCCGATGCTCGCGAAAGTCACGTTCGATGACTGGCTGGATCTGTTTCAGCTGGTAGCAGACGATCATCCGGATGAAGAAAAGGTTCTGGTCATCGATGAGTTTCCCTATCTCGTGAAAACGAACCCGGATTTCCCTTCGATACTGCAGAATGCATGGGATGAAATACTGAAAGACCACCATGTGATGCTCATCCTCAGCGGCTCACTGATCAGCATGATGAAAAAGCATGCCTTGTCGTATGACAGCCCACTCTATGGACGAAGAACCGCGCAGATTCGCCTGATGCCGCTGCCATTTACCGACGTATACGTAACGCAAAACATGTCCTTTGAAGATACCGTCATGCAGTATGCCATCACAGGCGGCGTGCCGAAATACATGGAGCTCTTTCAGCCGGACGAGCCACTGATCGAGCAGATTCAGCGTGTGATACTGTCGAAAAACGGTTTCCTCTATGAAGAACCGGATTTCCTTCTGAACGAAGAAGTGCAGGCGCCGGTGAATTATTTTTCTGTGCTCAAAGCAATCTCAGACGGAAACCACAAGCTGAGTAAAATCGGTCTTAGCATCGGACAGGACAGCGCTGCGATCACACCGTACCTGAAGACGCTGATGGACCTCGGATATGTCGCGAAACATGTTCCGATCACCGAGAAAAATCCGGAACGTTCCCGAAAAGGCCTCTATTATGTAGCCGATAACTTCATCCGATTCTGGTTCACCTATGTATATCCTTTCAAAGGAGAGCTGGAACTGGGAAATCAGCAGATCGTGCTGGATCAGATGGAAAAAGACTTTCAGCAGAAGTTTGTGGCCTTTTCCTATGAAAGCATCTGCCGCGATATTTTCGCAGAACTGTGCCGCAGACAGCAGATCGAGTTCACACCATCCCGCATCGGTGCATACTGGTGCAACGACCATGAAGACGACACCGAAATCGATGTGGCTGCCGTAGACAACCGAAACAGACGTCTGTTCCTCGGCGAGTGTAAATACCAGCAGAAGCCGGTAGATGTCGCCGTGTACGCATCCCTGCAGGAGAAAGCCAAATCTCCGGATCTGGCAAAAGCCTTTAAGGATTACGAAATCATCTATGGACTCTTCTCAAAAAGCGGATTCACAGACCGCCTGACCAGCATCGCAGAAGAGAATCCACGGCTTCTACTGATACAGGAAGACCAGCGCCTCTAGCATAGTGCAGGGGGCACTCGACCTCTACTCACCTTAAGAATTTCGTAATGGGGTCAGACCCCATATACCCGAAGAGGTATAAACACAACGCCGGGCGGTTAATATAATTCAAATTATTATAATCTGAATTATATTAACTGCCCGGCGTTACCATGTCTTCAGCCAATGCCTCCGCCCCTTACATCATCGCTCCGCCGGCGCGCAGCAGTGCCCGAAAGTCAGCGCGCCCGCGCCTCCCGGCAGTCGATGAAGATTCACACTCAAAACTGACCCGGGTCAATTTTAAGTGTGAATCTCACCGTGAAATAACCGCACAGAAACCTGTACAACAGCCAGAAAAAAATAAGCCCCGACGCAGACGTCACTGTCCGCCCGGAGCTGCCATATTATTCCACGTCATCTTACGATAAAGATATAATTTCTACCAGTATTATCCTGAAAGTTCTGTTGATATCTATACTGTCATGCTTTTTAAAGCCTTCAACTGATCTCGTTTCGCATAAATCACATTCAAAATATAAAGCGAACCAGAAGACTCATCAGCTTTACTTCAAGCTCCTTTCCAGATCATCAAATACATCATCCATAGCTCTGCCCTGCTTTGCAATAGCCTGAGAATAACTATGCTGAATCATCGCAGAAATAATCTTTGTATTTTCTTCAATTTCTGCCAGTTCTTTTGCTGTATCAGAATCGATTTTCTTCACATGATTTTTATAATCTGCCCAGGTTTTCATAATTCAAGTCCCCTTTCGAAACGTGTAGACTACCTCATAAACATGATGGCGTGCATGCTGTAAAAAGTCAATCGGCGACTTCATTTGAAATCCTTACTAAAGTTCTTATCCAATGCCTCCGCCCTCCACATCGTTACGCCGCCGACCGACCACGGGCTCAACAGTAATTCCTGCAAGCTCCGGTTTTGAGAATTTCGTGATGGGGAATTCCAGGGATTGCGAAAAAATCGAAAAAAGTTAATGCCACATAGAATGGAAAACCTCACTTCGTGAAAACAAATAATGTCCCCCCCTCGATCAAAACGACCTTTTGCGTCAGGCGCACAGAAAATGAAATGATTGTATCAAAACAGCAGCAGGAATGTGATAAAATCAGAAGCATATTAAATCTCGTATTTACGTAGCTCATCTTTAACCGCCGGAGGCCTGCCTATGGACTTAGTATTACATACCGATGCTTCCTACAGGAACGATCTGGACACGGGTAAGTTCGCGCGTATGCTGGACGATCCGTCGCAGTGCTATAAGTTCTACTGGCTGGAGGCAATCCTCAACCTGCTGCCGACCGAGGAAGGCGACATCAGCTTCGAAAAGATCATCGACGAGATGATCTGCGACGCGTGGTACTCCGTGACGCGCTACAAGCTGCATCTCGGCCCGACGATCCGGGGCAAGTGCGAGAATGCGATGGAGCGTGCGATCAATGTCATCAACCGGGATGATCAGATGTCCTATGCGTCCTCGAAGGATGAAATCATGCATGGCATTGAGCAGCATCAGGCGGAGATCCGGGCGGATAAGCTCACACTGACGATCAATGTTCCATACCGGCTGCTGTCCTCCTTCCTCGATGAAATCGGCGGCAGTAATAAGATGTGGTACAAGTCTGGAGAGATGATCCGGTACATCAGCCTGCTGAACCAGGACACCGCACTTCCGTACATCATCATTGACGGAAAGGGTCTGGAGAAGAAAATCCGCATCCATCCGGAGTGGCGCCGGCTGATCATCGACAACTACCCGATTATCAAGGGCTGGATTCAGATGAAGAAGGTGCGCTTCCTGCAGGATCGCAATCCGGGCGTGCCGGGCATCATCTATAAGCTGGCGCCGGAAAATGAAAACGGCCGTAAGCTGTCGAACGCCAAGGCGCTCTGGAAAGAGGTGGCGGATGCGCTCGCGACGCCGATTCACGACATCTATTCCGGCCACGAGATCGATGTTCGAAAGAGTGATCTTGATCACTTCGTGCCGTGGTCTTTCGTCGCCAATGATGAGCTTTGGGACCTCATCCCGATGGAGCGTCGGCTGAATTCCAGTAAGAGCAACCGCCTCCCGGAGTGGGATCTCTACTTCGGTAATCTGGCCGCGCTCCAGTATAAGATGTATGAAACCGTCTTCAGCCACGAGCAGATCCAGAAGGCCTTCGAGAAGTGTCGCCGCGATAATCTCAATGCGATGTGGGCGGTCGAAAATCTGTATATCCCCGGAAATACCGAGGAGCAGTTCACGAACATCCTCGAGCACAACCTGAGACCGGTCTATGACGCCGCGAAGCTGCAGGGCTACGGTCTGTGGAGATATACAGATTATGTGGTTATCCGGTAAGAGAAATGTGGAAAACCATGTCGCTCTGAATGATGAATATGTCTCCGATGTCGCGTTATAAAACAGGACACTTGTAGGTGGATAATTGGAGAAACCTCGTGGATGCATAGAATTTCACTGCAGGGTGGGTCAAATCTGAGTGTAAAACGGATCAGTTTTAAGTGTAAAAAATGATGACGAACGAGAAAAACCAGACGATAGCATATTATGACGATCCCGCCAACGCCTATGCGGATCAGACGCTCCATGCGGACATGAGTGAAAGCTACGAGCGTTTTGAGAAGTATCTCACGCCGGGCGCAGCGGTGCTGGATGCCGGCTGTGGAAGCGGTCGGGACAGTCTGCACTTCATGCAGGCCGGTTACGCCGTGACCGCCATCGATGCGTCGAAGGAAATGTGTGCATTTGCATCGCGGCTTCTGCAGCAGGAGGTCCGACAGCTGCGCTTTCAGGAGTTGGATTACGATGCATGTTTCGACGGCATCTGGGCGTGCGCGTCGCTGCTCCACGTACAGGAGCGGCAGCAGGGTGAGGTGTTCCACCGACTGATGTGCGCACTCGTTCCGGGCGGCGTGCTCTACGCATCCTGGAAATACGGCGAAACGGAGCGCACCGAAGCGTCGAGCGGCCGCCTGTTCTGCGACATGACAGAGCAGAGGGTGGAAGCATTGGCTCAGGTGGAAGGCGGTGCCAGCATCGAAGCGTGCTGGATATCCGAAGATGTGCGCGCGGACCGGCGAAGCCAGAAGTGGCTGAATGTGATTTTCAGGAAGGAGACCTGATGATATGAGTTTAATAGGAGTTGCGAGTGCGGATTCCGTCTGGCGCGGCATGGAGTACTATGAAGATAAAATGGTGGCTTCATGGAATGAAGCGGCCGATGGTACTTATGATGGCGTGGTAGAGGGTAGCAATGGAAACAGCTATGTCGTGCATGTCGATAAGATTCATCCTAGAAAATCCACGTGCACCTGTCCTTTCGCCGAGGGGCGACGTGTTGTGTGTAAGCATATGATTGCGCTGTATTTCACAGCGGAACCGAAAGTGGCAGAAGATTTTAAGAAACAGGTGGAAAATTGGGAGCGCGAGGAGGAAGAGCGGGCGAAGCAGCATTACGACGACTTGAAAAAATATGTAAATAGTCTTAAAAAGCAGGAACTGCAGATGCAACTCTATGATGCGCTCGTAGAATTAGAGGAGATAAAAAATCGTCGGTGGTATTGAGGCGGCGCGCAAGGAAACGGCCGGTGGCGCTCTGTTCCGCGGCGTGACGATGTCGAGGGCAGAGGCATTGGCCCAGAACGGATTTATACTGAAATTTGACCTGGGTCAGCTTTAAGTATAAATCAAAAGAGCCTTATGGTTTAAGACGGGGATATAGTTCCGGGTGACAGGCAATGATAGGACGCTCCGCGCTTCAGAGTACCTGCATTCACACGGAAAGATTTCACCTGGAGTGCTCCTCTTTCTCCCAAAATGTATGTATAATTGGGAGAAAGATGGGCGTTTTGGGAGAAAGGGCGATGTATGAGAGCGTTTGATTACTCGAAGCTGAAGGAAAGAACCTGGGATAATGAGATTCTGGCGTATGTGGCGCAGATTCATGAATATAAAGGGAAGCAGGAAGGGTATGCGCAGCAGAAAACGGTTGAGCTGCAGCGGCTAGTGAAGATTGCGCGGATTCAGAGTACGGAAAGCTCGAACCGGATCGAGGGCATCGTCACTACAAACGCGAGACTGAAGCAGCTGGTGCAGGATAAGACGACGCCTGGAAACCGGGCAGAGGCGGAGATACTGGGGTATCGGAATGCGCTGAACATCATTCATGAATCCTATGAGGCGATTCCGATTCGGAGCAATTATATCCTGCAGCTTCATGGTGAACTGCTGAAGCATACCGCGTTTTCCTATGCCGGAAAATTCAAGACGACACCAAACGAGATCGATATGGTGCTAGAGAGCGGAGAGAAGGTGGTGCTGTTCCGACCGCTGGAACCCTATGAGACGCCGGAGGCGGTAGAGCGTTTATGTGATGCATATGACCGGGCCCTCAGAGATGGTACGGTGGATCCACTTATTCTGATTCCGTGCTTCATACTGGATTTTCTCTGCATTCATCCGTTTAACGATGGAAATGGCCGTATGAGTCGGCTGCTGACGTTGCTGCTCTTATATCGGAGCGGGTACATGGTCGGGCAGTATATCAGTATCGAAAAGGCGATCGCGGACTCGAAGGAAAGCTACTATGATGTTCTGCAGCAGGCGGATCAGAGATGGCAAGAGGGGGAAAATGATCCGAAGCCGTTTATCCGCTATATGCTGGCGATCATACTATCGTGCTACAGGGAACTTGAAAGCCGTATGCGTCTGTCTGGTCAGATCGGGAAAAAGAGCACAGCTTACGATATCGTAAAGATGTATGTACAGGGGACACTGGGGAAGTTCTCCAAGCAGGATGCGCTGGAGGCATGCCCGGGGCTCGGAAGTTCGTCAGTGGAGTCTGCACTAAAAAAACTGGTGGAGGAAGGTGCCATCATACGAACCGGTGCGGGACGGAAGACGAAATACATGAGAAGTACAGAGACGTGACGATGCAGAGGGCAGCGGCATTGGCGCAGGACAGCGGTGCCGCTTTCAAAACTTGAAAAATTTTTGAGTTTTGAAAGTGAGGGCGTTCCACATAGTGGATTCACACGGCAATGTTTAATGCAGGCTGTGAAAGCCTTGATTTTTTTAATGATTGAGCATAATAAAAACGAGAACAGAAATGTTCTCGATGTAAGAGCATCGTTAAAAGCTGGGCTGCAGATTGGATCAGGTTATTTTTGCTATTAAATAGACAACGGCTTAACTGCAAAAAACTGCCGTTAAGCCGCCATAGTTATCATAGAAGATCTCTCAATTTACAGAAAAAATTTCACACCGTCAATCTTTGAAATTACTACGTTTTCTACTACTTAGGCACATAACTATAATGCCGTGATTTGCAAGGATTTGCGAGATATTCCTTAGTAGTAATGGACTACTTAGAGGTTGAAAAATACTGCTACTAATAACCTCTTATGATATTTACGCTGATAATACATATTTGGTCTTTAAATCATTACAGCGATTATAGTTTATGAAGCCTTCCTTTTGCAGACGTCCCACAACAACTCCACAAAGAATGTGTTCTTCTTGAGCAAAGGCACAAATGGCTGCTTTTGAAAAATCATTCTGAGTAGTAAATGTGTTGAATTCTTCTGTAGGAATTAGTGTTTCTTTTGCAAAGCTGTCAGCGGCATCTTCATCTTCTTCGGTTGTTCCATTTGGCTGGTTGATGTGACCAAGTAAAATATGACCAAGCTCATGGAATAGACTAAACCAGAATTTATCTGCATCTTTGCCGCAAACTGTTAAGCCAACAACTATTTTGTTTCCGTCGTAGAAAGTTGCACCATGCAGGAAAGAACCTCCAATGTGAGGGAGAAATACAAGCGCAATACCGCAGTTGGATAATAGCTCAATCAACTTAGGGCAGAAATCCGAAGGATTCATTGTGGTCATGCTTCTTATTTCTGGCAAACTTTTCTTAAGCGATTTTAAATCAACTAATGAAGTTTTAATAGTACGAGCCTCCAGTTTGGCTTTCTGTGCCCATGCCAATAGAGCAAGATTACTTTTTTCTGTTTCGGCTAATCTACGACATGCTATTTTTGACAATTGCATATCCTCAATAATTTCAAGGTTTACAACTTCAAAATATTTTCTAAGATAAATAACCTTTTCGGTTGTATCTCTGGTCTCAGGAACCCAACCATTTTTAGACATTTCACGATAAGGTAGTTTTTTTGCAAGTTCCTTATCAGCATCCATGTCATTCTCAGCGTTGGCTTTTACAAGTTTTTCACGATAAGTGGACTCTAGTTTATTCCAAAACTTAGCAGGAACACCTAATACCATTTCTAAACGAACAGCAACATCCGGAGTCAACTGAACTTCGCCATTGATTAATTTACTAATATGTTTTTCGGACATACCCATGCGTACTGCAAATTCTTTCTGGCTAAGTCCTCTATCAAGCAACTGCTCTTTAATAGTTGCTCCCGGTGGTGTTGCAATAAAACTGCGACTTTTCACCATCGTAATACCTCCTTAAATGAAACGGAACTTTAATGATAATCTACAATTTCCATTACGTTTGCAATTTGAATTTCATTCCCTATTTTTTCAAAAACCAGTCGATAGGGATGAACTAAATCCATTGCGTATTGACCTTTGCGATTTCCTTTTAATGGATGACATCTTCCAATATGGAATTGAACCATCTCTTCAACAGTATCGGATGCATCTATTTCATCTATACGCTGATGGATTTTTTCGGCCATTTCTGAACCATATTTCTTTTCTGCCTCGCTTGCGATTGTACACACCTTTTCAATCTTGCGAGTTTTATATGTTATTTCCAATCCATCACCTCTTTCGCAAGTTTACCTTTGAGGTAAATATATTATATCCTTATTTACTATAAATATCAATATTTTTTGTTTACCTGAGAGGTAAACAAAAATCAGCAAAATTTAAATCCCGATGGAATTTACTCTTTCACTGGAATTTAAATTTTCAAGTTAGCTCTTTGAAATCTGATGTGAACTTAATGACAGAAGGAGACACCTTCTTCGTATATCGATTCTGTTCTAAGATTTTAATTTGCTCTAGTGTAAATGAGTTCTTCATAATAATAGCCTCCAAGGATAATTGAATTGTATCAAATGATCCTTAGAGGCTGTATCTGCTTAATGGGATATCTCCAAAAATACTGCTTACTTTACTGGATTTACCCTGAAAATCTGTCTACTCTGCGGGGTACACTTTACTTTAAGCCCCTCAAACCAAACCCTTAAAAACGCAACCCCTCAATAAGTTTGGAGACCCAATTTCGGTGGGGATTCAGCTGAGCTGACCGCCAGGGGGATGACGGTGTGTCGCTGTGGACAGGCCGGGGCACCGCGGGGTTATTCTACCGCCATCATGGTGCAGGCGGTGATATAGCCGTTTGCATCCGTCGCGCTTACGCTCATATAGTTGTAGTCGATATGGCGGGCGAGGAAGTCGGAGATCGACATCACGTCATCGTAGTTATCGCCCGGACCAACATAATAGCTCACGGTTACGAGGCAGTTCTTCGCGAAGCGGGCGTTCGTGATGATGCCGCACTCCATCGGTTCCCAGACGCCCGGGGCACTGCCCTGGTGATAGATCGGGATGAAGGCGTCCGCCGCATAGCATGGGCCATAGTCCGTCAGCTCACTGATATACGAGTCCTTCACTTCGGCGAAGTTGTAATACGGAACGCCGTCCGGCAGGTAGTAGCAGTACTGGCCGTTCGCCATGTGGATCGCATACGCTGGCATGAGGACCGGGTAGATCATGTCGCTCGTATACCAGGATGCGCCGGCGCTGTAGGCGTAGAAGTTTGCGATACCGTTTTCGTCGATATTGATGCAGAGGGTCTCGCCATCCCCGTTCAGGGTGAGCATCGTCTGCTTCGACATCATGCCGTTCGCATCGAAGTGATAGAGCTCTGCCTTCTGGTCGTGGTTCTCATCGAGCCACAGCCAGCAGTTCTTCGCGAAATCGCCGTCGTCGGTCATGTAGGCCCAGTCCTGGCCCATCGGCACCCACTGTCCCGCCACGGCCGCGATCGGACTGATCGTCATCGCGCAGGCGAGCAGCGCCGCAAAAAATTTCATCTTTCGTTTCATAAAAGCCTCCTTTCTGAGTGTACGCTTATATTCACGAACATGGTGTATCTACAACAAACTTACCATGTTTTCAGGCGGAGGTAAAATACAAATCGGCGATGGGACGATAGGAAAGAGAGGGGCGTACGATCATTTTCGTGAGGCCACGAAAATGATCGGCAAGTTTATGAGTTCTGACTACATTAAGTTTTAATCTTCATGCCAGATGCAACGCATTTCGCTTTTCGTCTCATTCGAATGAGACGAAAGCTGATATTCGGCTCAATTTGCGTTTCATAAAGTTAATGGGGTCAGACCTGCGAAATTCTTAAGTTTCGCTTCGTTTCCTCGACTTTGCGTACCGTAGTCAGCAGCGCGTCTACACTTTCGTCATAACCGATTTTAAACAGTGCTTCGGAGAGGAGCGGGTACACGTCGGTTTTTTCGTCCTGTTGCGCATGTGCGTGAGTGATATGCGCTGCTATTTCACGGAGGTCGGTGAGGATGCGAAGCTTGAGCGCGCGGACCTCTTCTTCAGCGGTCCACAGCGCCTGCATATCATAGTCGGCGGTTCTGCCGCATGGTGCCATGCACTGGCTGCACCCTGGCGCGAGCCGGGCTTTCTCTGCGCGGACGTTCTGTATCAGCGTTTCGAGGGCGGCATCGCTGAGGCAGGCATCGGGCGCGGTGGCCATCAGTCCTTCCGTCATGATCGTCCATGTTTCAGCGGAAGCGACCGCCGGATCATCGATGGCTCTCGCGAGACCGATCAGTGCGCCGGTCAACACATCCTGCAAGCGGACGGTCACATCGTTTTTCTCTGCCATAATGCACCCCGCTCAGTCCAGGATCTTTCCGTCGATGCTGATCGTGACCACCTGCCATGGGATGAACTTTCCGCTGGCCTGCAGTGCCTTCTTCGCAGCCATTTCGAGACCGCCGCAGCATGGCACCTCCATACGGACGATGGTCACGCTCTGGATGTCGTTGTTCCGGATGATCTCTGTCAGCTTTTCGCTGTAATCGACATCATCGAGCTTCGGGCAGCCCACCAGTGCGACCTTACCACGGATAAATTCATGGTGGAAGTCTGCGTAGGCATACGCAGTACAGTCGGCGGCGATCAGCAGCTTCGCACCATCGAAATACGGCGCATTCACCGGCGCAAGCTTAATCTGTACCGGCCAGTTCCGAAGCTGAGATACGGCCTTCATGTGACTGCCGGTGGTCGCTTCTGCTTCCTCTGCATGCTGCATCATGCGGACTCTGGAGCCCGGGCAGCCGCCCTCGTGCATATGCTTCATCTTTTCCTGCAGCTCCTTTTTCTTCTTGTTTTCCTGAACCGCCGCCTCATCGTACGCCGCGGCCTCACGCTCCTCGAAGCTGATCGCGCCCGTCGGGCAGGTCGGCAGGCAGTCGCCCATGCCGTCACAGTAGTCGTCTCTCAGGAGCTTCGCTTTCCCATCCACGATGCCGATCGCGCCCTCATGGCAGGCACTGGCACAGATTCCACAGCCGTTGCATTTATCCTCATCGATATGAATAAGCTTTCGTATCATCTCGTCATCCTCCGTTTTATGTAAACCAGATTTCATCATCCCGATGGAGACATTGGCCCGGCATCGAAGATGATTTTGCGTTTGTAACCCGATCATAGTATATTTAAGCGGAATTGTATGTTTGATTTCAAACAAATCGGAGGGGCAATGCAGAAATATTTACCGATACTACGGAGCTGTCCATTTTTTAACGGCATGCGAGATGATGAGATTCTGTCGATTCTTCACTGTGTGCAGGCGTCCACGGTCACCCGTCCGCGGGGCGCGTATATCCTGCGCGCGGGCGACACGACGGAGGTCATGGGTCTCGTGCTGTCCGGCTCGGTGCTTATCCTCCAGGAGGACCTCTGGGGGCACCGGAATATCCTCTCGAAGTGCACGGCGGGGGACTTTTTCGGAGAACCCTATGCGGCGACGTCCGGCACGGTTCTGAACGTCAATGCTGTCGCCGAGGACGATTGTACGCTTCTCTTTCTGAATGTGAAGCGCCTTCTGACGAGCTGCCCGACCGCCTGCGACCATCACCAGAAGCTGATTCGAAATCTGGTCAGCGTGCTGGCGAACCGGCTGCTGGTCTTCAATGATAAGATCACGCACGTCAGCAAACGCTCTACCCGGGAGAAGCTCCTGTCGTATCTTTCCTCTGAATCCGTCCGGCAGGCCTCGCTCTCCTTTGACATCCCCTTCGATCGGCAGCAGCTCGCCGACTATCTCTGCGTGGACCGCGCCGCCATGTCCGTGGAACTCTCGAAGCTGCAGAAGGAAGGCATTCTCAAAACGAATCGCCGGCACTTCGAGCTGATCGTCGGCAGCGCATCTTAAGAATTTCGTAAGGGGGTCTGACCCCATAAACTTCAGTTTAGATTTTGTTTAGAAAAAATTAATGGGGTCAGACCCCATTAATTTCCGCGGCATAAAATCCCCCTGTTCGGTTGTGAACAGGGGGATTCGTATAGTTCATGGATTACTCCAGCAGCTCCTTCGCGGAGATGCCTGGGCTGGTCATGGCGTGGGTGTCGAGGATCTTGCCGATGTTCTCCTGGGTGAGGATGCCCTTCTGGAGGATGAGGTCCTTCACGGAGGCACCGGTGCGGATCGCTTCCTTCGCGATGTCGGCGGCGTGCTCGTAGCCGATGTGCGGGGTCAGGGCGGTGATGATGCCGACGGAGTGGTCGACGTAGCTCTGGCAGCGCTCGCGGTTTGCGGTGATGCCGACGATACAGTTGTCGGTCAGGGTGTTCACCGCGTACGTAAGGAACTCCACTTCATGGGTGAGGTTCCAGAAGATGATCGGCTCGAAGGCATTGAGCTCGAGCTGACCGCCCTCGGCTGCCATGGTGATGGTGAAGTCGTTGCCCATGATGTTGAAGGCCACCTGATTCACGACCTCCGGGATGACCGGATTCACCTTGCCCGGCATGATCGAGGAGCCGTTCTGCTTCGCCGGAAGGTTGATCTCGTTGAAGCCGCAGCGCGGACCGGAGGACATGAGACGCAGGTCGTTACACATCTTCGAGAGGTTGACGGCGCAGGTCTTGACGGCACCGGAGACGGCCACGAAACCGTCGAGGTTCTGGGTGGCGTCCACGAGGTTGAAGGCCTGCACGAGCTGGAGGCCGGTGACCATGGAGAGATTCGGTACGATGCGGCGGAGATACATCTCGTCCGCATTGATACCCGTGCCGACGGCGGTGCCGCCCATGTTCAGACAGCGCATCTCGTCCTGTGCACGCTCCAGGCGGGCGATATCTCGACGTACGGCCTCACTGTAGGCCCGGAACTCCTGTCCGAGTCGAATCGGGACCGCGTCCTGCAGCTGAGTGCGGCCCATCTTCAGGACATCATCGAACTCCTCAGCCTTATCAGAGAGCGCCTTATAGAGACGCTGCAGCTGGATCTGTGCCTTGATGAGGAGCTTGAGCACGGCGATCTTACCGGCGGATGGGAAGACGTCGTTCGTGGACTGACCGCAGTTTACGTGGTCGTTTGGATTTACGAGGGAGTAGTCGCCCTTTTCACCGCCGAGGATCTCGATCGCACGGTTCGCGATGACCTCGTTCGCGTTCATGTTGAGGCTCGTGCCTGCGCCGCCCTGGATCGGGTCGACGATGAAGGCGTCGCGGAACTCGCCGGCGACGATCTCGTCACAGGCCTGTACGATAGCGTCCGCGACCTTCTTGTCGAGGAGACCGATCTCGAGGTTCGTGATGGCGGAGGCCTTCTTGATTTCTACGATGGAGTTGATGATTTCCGGATGCATCTTCAGTCCGGTGATGTGGAAGTTCTCGGAAGCACGAAGTGACTGGACGCCATAGTACGCGTCCTTCGGGACGGTGCGATCGCCGATGGAATCGTGTTCGGAACGGAAATTTGAATTTACAGCTGCCATGTGTATATCCTCCCTGAATGATGCTGAAGTGGCATATCCGCGGCCGCTTCGATGATGTTCTGGTGCTTATCACATGCCGCTTCTGCGGCTTATCTTCTTGTCTTCACTATAGCTTCGTGTTATGTTATTTTCAAATACTTATATGACGAACTGTATTATAGCCTGCGGACTATAATGTGCCGCGCTTTGCAGGGCGTCTGCAGCCCAGACCGGCCATCGTCCTGGGCAGGCCAATGTCGTCTGCCGGACAGTTCGTCGTCCGTCCGGGACGCGGTGGTGCCGGGCAGATAGTGGAGGATGGTCCCACCCGTAATGATGGACGTGTCGCCAAACGGTGGTGCCAGGCAGGAAGTGGAGGATATATGTTCCAGTCGATGCGCTATATCTATGAGGTTTATAAGGAGATGAGCTTTTCCCGTGCGGCGCAGAAGCTCTTTATCAGTCAGCCGTCGCTCAGTGCGGCGGTGAAAAAGGAGGAGGAGAGGATCGATGCGCCGATTTTCGACCGGAGCACGAACCCGATTCATCTCACTGAGGTTGGGCAGGAGTACATCCGTGCGGTGGAGCGTATCATGGATGCGGAGAACAGCTTCGAGAGCTATGTGCGTGACCTCACGGAGCTCCGGCATGGCGCGCTCAGTATCGGCGGGACGAATTTCTTCGTATCGTATGTACTGCCGCCGATCCTCAGTCGCTTTACGGCGAGCTATCCGTCGATTCATATCACCCTCGTCGAAGGCTCGACGGGTGAGCTGACGGAGAAGCTGTCGGCGGGCACCCTAGATCTGCTCCTCGACAACAGTGAGCTCGATTCGCTCGTTTTCGATCGGAAGGTGATCCAGGAGGACCATCTCCTCATGGCGGTGCCGGTGGACTTCGCGTCGAACATGGAAGTCGTGCCTTATGCATTGACCGCGGCGGACATAAAGGCCGGACATCACCTCGCGGCCGAGCGGACCCCGGTACCGATGCATGTCTTCCGCGACGACCCTTTCCTGCTGCTGCATGAGCGGAACGACACACGTGAGCGCGCCATGACGATCTGCCGGGAGAACCACTTCAGTCCGAAGATCCGACTCGAGCTCGACCAGCAGATCACCGCGTACAACCTCGCCTGCTACGGCATGGGCATCGCCTTCGTCGGCGACTCCCTGATCCAGAACGTCCCGAAGGCGAAAAACCTCCTCTTCTATAAACTCGAAAACCGTGACTCCGTCCGCCAGATCAGCTTCTATTATAAGAAGAACCGCTACGTGTCGCGGGCACTTGCCGCGTTCCTGGAGATGATCTGAAGCTGTAGGCATGATTTCATTTTAAAGCGCTTACCATGCCTGCAGGCTTACATTTCGCCGGAGTGCGTGGTAAGCTGGTGGTGGATATCGACGAAAACTCTCATCCTGGAACAGAGTTTCAGGAGACCGCCGGGGGCGAAACCGGAGGCGACGTGATGAGGTCACGCCGGAGACATTGGCGGAAGCAGGAGGTGACGCATGAATAATCTGGTGAGCATCGGTCGGATGGCAGAGATGAATGGCATCACGGTGGCGACGCTTCGGCTCTACGATGAGATGAATCTGCTGAAGCCGCGGCGGACGGACCCGAAGACGGGCTACCGCTACTACGACATCACGCAGAACGCGCGGCTCGATATGATCGCGTATATGAAGGAGCTCGGGATGAGTCTGTCCGAGATCCAGAACATCCTCGAGAAGGAGGATATCACGCTGATCGAGACGCTGCTGGTGAAGAAAAACGAACAGCTGCATGAGCAGATGCGGGAGCTGAAGTCGCGGCATGCCGCCGTGGAGCGCGCGATCGCGTCGATCGAGAAGTACCGGAAGTCGCCGACGAACGGCACGGTGTCGCTCGAGTACATTGATCGCCGCTATACCTATGGGCGCCCGTGCCGCCACAATTTCTATGCGATGGACGCGGATTCCTTCGAGGAAGAGCTGATGGGGCTTCGACAGGAGCTCGTGAAGAAGGGCTTCCTCCACGTCCACTCGTATAATGTCGGCACCTCAATCACGCTGGCGAACTTCGAGGAGGGCCGTTTCGTCCCGGAGGAGAGCTTCGTCTTCGTGGACCACAAGGACCGGGACATCGTGCCGGGCGTGAAGGTCCTCGACAGCGGTATGTTCGCCTGCATCTACCTCGATTCCTTCGACGAGGAGATCGCATACGCGCTGAAGCTCCGCGACCACTGCCGCGCGCAGGGCTGGATCCTCGACGGCGACTACATCTGCGAGATCATCACCGAGTTCAACGTCTTCGACTCAGAGAAGCGCAGCATGTTCATGCGCCTCCAGGTGCCTGTACGTTTTGTTTGATAATTAACAAACATAATCTGCTTGACTCTCTTCCGACCGCAGACCTTATAGTGGAGATATCAGAAAAGTTCGTGTTTGATGAGACCCACAGGGTCTGCAAAGGAGGAAGATATGGAGAAGATTAAGGTCGTTCAGTATGGCTGTGGTAAGATGGCGAAGTACATCATCCGCTATCTGTATGAGCATGGCGCACAGATCGTAGGTGCGATCGATGTGAATCCGGCTGTGGTGGGCATGGATATCGGTGATTTCGCGGGGCTCGGTCTGAAGACCGGCATCCTCATCTCGAACGACGCCGATAAGGTGCTCGATGAGTGCGATGCAGATGTGGCGATCGTGACGCTGTTCAGCTTCATCAACGATATCTATGATCATGTAGAGAAGTGCGTGGCACGTGGCATCAATGTTATCACCACCTGTGAGGAGGCGATTTATCCGTGGACCACGGCAGCGGCACAGATTAACAGACTCGATGCGCTGGCGAAGGAGACCGGCTGCACCATCGCGGGCAGCGGCATGCAGGATATTTTCTGGATCAATATCGTCGGTCTGGTCGCAGGTGGCATGCATAAGATCACGAAGATCAAGGGAGCATACAGCTACAATGTCGACGAGTACGGACTCGCACTCGCGAAGGCACACGGCTGTGATCTTACGAAGGAAGAGTTCGAGGCGCAGATCGCGCATCCGGCAGCATTTGAGCCGTCCTACGCATGGAACGCGAGTGAGGCCATCTGTAACAAGCTTGGTCTGACGATCAAGTCGATCACACAGAAGCATGTACCGTACATCATCGACCACGACATCTATTCCGAGACCCTCGGCAAGACCATCGAGGCGGGAAAGTGCATCGGTATGTCTGCAGTCGTAACGATCGAGACCATGCAGGGCATCATCGTAGAGGAGGAGACCATCGGTAAGGTTTACGGACCGGACGACGGTGATATGTGTGACTGGAAGATCTCCGGCGAGCCGGATACCGAGTTCCACGTAGTGAAGCCGGCAACCGTCGAGCACACCTGCGCGACCATCGTAAACCGTCTCCCGCAGCTCCTGAACGCACCGGCAGGTTATGTCACCGTCGACCAGTTCGACCCGAACGCATACCTCACCTACCCGATGGAGTATTATATCTGATGAAGTGATCAGGAAGTGCATCGGATAAATTGAAGTGAAGCAGGATGTTCATCAGATGTGGTGATACGCAGGATTTCGTGGCAGACCTGTGCCTGTCCGGTGGAGTCCGTTATCTGACAAGAAATCATCCTGAATAGAAGATTCAGCCTTATGGGGGCGGCCGCACGATTGCGACCGCCCTTTTTGGTGCAGAGAGTGTGGGTATCTGGCGACGCCGCGCGGGAATGCTGCTCGATTTCCGGCAAACCACCGCGCGCGGCCAGGAAATTTGCATGGACGAGCCGGCCGAAATACATGAAAATCAAGGACACTATCCAATAATGGGCGGATTCTGAAATCGTGGATAGTTTGCGTAGCTTTGATTACTTATGCGCACGGATCGGAAATATCCACAATTTCAGAAAAGGCCACTTATTGGATGGTTTTCTGTGAAATCAGACATACGCTTAAAAGCGTACTATCGAATAATCCTTGATTTCAAAAATAGTGGATATGGATTTCAGGCTTTAGGGAAGCATTTCTTCGCGCGCATATCCAATATTCTTTCTTTTTTTTAAAGCTGGATACATGAAGGCGAAGCCCCCTTAGGAAACAAGGCTTTCAATATCCAGTATTTCTGAAATCGCCAAGGATTGGATGGTTTGCAGCTGTCGTCGACTTTTTCAGCCCAAAAACATATCCAGTATTTTCAAAATCGAAGTGGATTAGATACGACTGGACACGCGATGCTTTTTTCGAAAATCGTGTATATGGATTTCCTGCCTGAAATCGAAAATCGACAGGTAAAATAGACACGGACGTTCTTTTTCTTAAATCGTGTATATTTAATCGGCGATTGACAGCGAAAATCAGCATCTGATTCCGATTTTTACAGACACGATTTCTGAAAAAGTGCTTCCGTGTATAGTTTCTCTCCTGAATCTGGTTTCAGAGCGTTATTTTCATAGACACGATTTCTGAAAAAGCCCTTCCGTGTATAGTTTCTCTTCTGGGTCCGGCTTCGAGCGCAACTTTCATATACACAAAATCGTAAATCACCGAATCATGTCGATCGTCGTCTGCGTCTGCCGAAACTATGCCTCCTGCAAGCGAGAAATCCGCAGTATTTCGCACATCCAGGCTTAAATCTGATATGATATAAGTAGATTTTACAACTGTACGTGAGGGTGCCATGCAGGCACCGGGAGGTCTTCGCTTCCGTGCGCGGACTTCCAACAGAAGAGCGTGCCATACAGGCACCGAGGAGGTGACGGATGAGAAAGAGAGACATTGCCTTCGGGCTGGGGCTTATGATGATGGCGATCTCACTGTCGGCATGTTCAGGATCGAAGAAGAATCCGGCAGCGACGGAAGGTCCGACCGTGGTCGAGGCGACAGAAACAGCGGATGCGACGGGGCAGAATCCGGGCGCAGATGAGGATGCTTCCCAAAAGGGGCCAGGCGCCGTGAATGATGCTTCCGGAAACGGGCAGGATGCAGCGGGCGACACCACAGGAAAACAAGATGGTACCGGCACAGATGCGTCAGGCCAGGGCGACGCGCAGGGCGTGCAGCACATTCCGCTCACGGTGGCAGAGCGCAGTCTGAGCGCCTGCAAACCGGACAGCTATGCGACGATGGCGCAGTACGACTACTTCACGCTCGAGCTGGATGCAGAGACGGCGAAGCAGTATCCGGCGCTCCAGCGTGCCCTCGTGCAGGCGGCGAAGGACGAAACCGCCCGCGCACAGAAGTCGATCGCGGATCTCTCCACGGAGTACCAGGAGCTGACCGCTGAATGGAGCGATTACGAGGGCCATATGAGTGAGAGCGTCAAGCCGCATGTGATGCGCGCGGATTCCAGAATCGTGAGCGTACTCTGTAGCTTCGAGGATTATCATGGCGGCGCGCACGGTTACTACTACAGTTACGGACTGAACTATGATGTGGCGAGTGGCCGGGAGCTGAAGCTCTCCGATGTGGTGTCGAAGAAGGACAAATTCATCGAGCTCGTGCGCGACAAGTTCGAAGAGAAGTACGCAAACGACTCGTATATGCTGACGAACGCGGGCGAGTACCTCGCAACCCTCGGGGATGAGGAGTATGCGAGCACGCCATGGATCATGGATTCCGAAAGCATTACCCTTTTCTTCGCGCCGTACGTCCTCGGCACCTACGCGGACGGTGCGCAGGAAGTCAGCATTTACTTTGACGAGGCACCGGAGCTTTTCGCTGCGAAGTACCTCGACACCTGCGCGGACTACGTCATCCCGCTGCTTCCGGCCCGTTCGTATGAGGCCAATGCAGGCGACGGGAAGCGTGTGGCGATCGACGTGGACTTCGACTACAACGACGAGTACGGAAGCTACGCCCGGGAGTACGTGATCGGCAACACCCGCATCCGCCCGGAGGGCTACAGCTACTCTTCGGACAGCTATATCGTGGTTGCCGGCGGAAAGCACTACCTCTATACCTTCTCGTCTGCTGAAAATGACTATTCGATGCTGGAGGTCGTGGATGTGGATACAAAGAGCCTCGATGAAAGCCGCACCGAAAATGCAGGCCTGGGTGGCGTTGACTATACCTGGGACGAGGGCGACAGCTATGATACGAGCTGCCTTCGTGGACCGGCATTCACCGATCCTTCCGATGTCGTGCTTTCACGTCGTCTCGAAGTCCTCGGGACGACGAACGGCTATCGATCCTGCCATGTCGGTACCGATGGCTATCCGGCTGCGAATGACGAGCTCTACACGATTCTGACCAGCTTCGCTATCCGCGCGAAAAAGGATCTGAAGCTCGACGTCGTCGACGCGAGCGGAAAAAAGACCGGCACGAAGACCGTTCCGGCCGGAACCTACCTCTTCGACATGCGCACCGACGGTGAGACCTTCGTGGATCTCCAGACGATCGACGCATCGGCCCTCGGAATCAACGATGAAAGCGAGTGGAAGTACTTCCAGATCGCGAATCGGAGTACCGACCACATCAACCTCACGAAGCCGATCTACCGCGTTCACGTCGATCACTCCGACGGCTGGCCGTACCACGTAAACGGCGTCGAAGAAGACAGCCTATTCGAAGGCATCATGTATGCAGGATGAGGAAGTGGCTGCTGTCCGCCGAGCCACGAGTGAACAGTAACTTCTGATCCTGTCTATATTGTTAAAAATCCATACATGTTTGACACGCATCTGCCTGTATTTTATTATTTACACATGAAACTTCGTGATCAGAGCAGAGGAAACCACCATGGAAAATAAGCGAGCAGAGACGACAGATGAGCGTCACCTCTGGAATATAGACATCAACGATCGGAGTCCGCACGGGATCTGTGTGATGCATGTGCTGCTGAACGAGGCCGGGGCACCGTACGACTGGTGCTTCGACTACTGTAATCCTGCGCTGGCGCGGGCAGAGGGGACGACGCCGGAGGCACTTCGCGGAAAGAGCTACTTCGAGCTGCGTCCGAACAGCAGCCGCGAGTGGCTGCCGTACTACTACCGGGCAGCTTATGAGGATACCTACCAGGCGTTCGACATCGTATCGCAGCAGACCGGTACCTACCTCCGCGTCGAGGCGCTGCCGACCGGGAAGACCGGCTACTGCATGTGCATTCTCAACAACATCCAGCAGGAGATCGTCGAGAAGGAGCGCCAGAACCGGCAGCTGCAGGAGATGTACCAGCAACTCGCAAACGAGAAGAAGGTGCTCGACCAGCTCTGTACGGACTACACCGCCGTATATCAGGTCAATGTCGACACCGGGACCTTCAACGCTCTGCATATCGCATCCGGCTCCAATGCCAGTCGCCTGATGGACCGGGATTATACCGATTTTGATGCATTTACGGATCGCTATGTGGAGACTTATCTCTATCCAAAAGAGCGGGAAAGATTCCGGTCATGGCTCCGTGTGGCGAATATCCGGAAGCTGCTGTCGGAGCAGCCGCGTGTGACCGGACACTATGAGAGCGTGCCGACACCGGACGGGCACCGCTACTTCGAGGCGCAGATCGTGCGGACGTATGACGCACAGGGTAAGATGCATGCGCTGATCGGCTTCCGCTGCATCGACGGCATCATGGAGCGGGAAAAGGCGGTACAGCAGAAGCTGAAGACGGCACTCGATGAGGCGCAGCTTCGCTATGAGATCATCTCGGCGATTTCGAAGGCCTACACGACCATCGTGCGGATCGACCTCCTCCAGGATCGCGCAGAGAAGATCAGCGATCGAGGCCGTGCGCAGGACATCGCGCAGACCGAAAAGACGGCGACGGCAGGGCTTCGGAAGGTATGCGACGTACTGGTGGCACCGGAGTACCGTGCGGCAGTGAAGACATTTATGGACCTCTCGAGCATCCCGGAGCGCATGGCGCACGACGACATCCTCGACACCGAGTATAAGATGGTCGACGGCAGCTGGCATCGCCTGTCCTTACTCGTGAAGAAGCGGGATGAGACAGGGCGTGTCACCCACGTGCTCTGTGCGGTGCGAAGCATCAGTGATGTGAAGCGACGGGAGCTCGACCTCGTCTACCAGGCGGATGCGGCGAAGCGGGAAGGTGAGATGAAGGCCCGCTTCCTGTCGAATATGAGCCACGACATCCGGACACCGCTGAACGGTGTGATCGGTCTCGTGAACCTCGCGGAGCAGTATCCGAGGGACCTCGAGATGCTGACGAAGATCCGGGCGCGGGAGAGGGAGACGCTCCAGTACCTCGTGTCCCTCGTGAATGATATCCTCGATATGAACAAGCTCGCGAGCGGTGAAATCGAGGAGCGGAGCCTCGACTTCGATCTCGTCGATCTGCTCGTTCGCGTAAATCAGCAGGCACTGACGAAGGCAGAGAAGAAGGGCATACAGTATCAGATCGACTGGAATCGCGGCGACATCCGGCATCCGGCCCTGCGTGGAAATCCGGTGTACCTCAGCCGTATCCTTACAAACATCGTGGATAACGCTATCAAGTTCAGCGAGCCGGGCACGACGATCCGCGTCTGGGGTGAGGAGGTGACGGACACCGCACAGGCCGGGGGCGATGTTTCCGCCGCCGGTACCGTCACTGCGCAGGACACCCCGGCTTCGGGCAGGGAGGTGACGAACGCCGGGGCAGAGACATCAGCCTCGGAAGCGGCACCGCAGAAGGCGGTGTTCCGCTTCTACTGTGAGGATCAGGGCTGCGGCATGAGCGAGGAGACGCTGCAGCGCGTCGGCATGGCGTTCACACAGGGTGAAGAGACGAGCCGGACGCAGTACCAGGGGGCCGGCCTCGGCCTCGCGATCACGAAGCAGCTGGTCGATCGCATGGGCGGCCAGATGAAGATCGAGAGCACCCTCGGCGTCGGTACGAAGGTCATGATCGAGCTTCCGTTCGCTATCGGCGAGCAGAACGCGATTCATCCAGAGGAACAGAACTTCGACGAGATTTCGGTGGCGGGTATCCGCGCGCTGGTGGTCGAGGACAACGAGCTGAACCGCGAGATCGCGACCTTCATGCTCGAGAACCACGGCATGGAGGTGACGCCGGCGGTGGACGGCCAGGAGGCGGTGGAGATCTTCGAGAACTCCGCCCCGGGCTACTTCGGTGCGATCTACATGGACATCATGATGCCGCGCATGAACGGCCTCGATGCGACCCGTGCGATCCGCGCCATGAAGCGGCGCGACGCGCGCGTGATTCCGATCATCGCGATGTCAGCCAATGCCTTCGCCGACGACATCATCAACGGCCGTCTCGCTGGTATGAACCGGCACCTCGCGAAGCCGGTCGACGAGGAGGGCATGATCCGCGCGCTTCGTGAGTGTATGTCGGAGAACGATGTGCTGAAGCTCTCGGACGAGCTGTAAAAAAGCATGGAACGCCCGGCGAATCGTGCTATAATGTAAATAAGTTGTAAATGGAAGTATGCATATCTATAGCAATATAGGTATGCATACTTTTATGTTGGAACATATATATCCCGGACACATGCAGGCGATAACCCGCAGTGATCGCAGAGGATGCCCTGTACGGTCGGGAGCATGGCCTGTATGTTTATGTAGATGAACTGGAGAGATTTATGGAGCAGAGTACCGCTATCAAAAAGAAAACCACCACCCGTGACATGACGACGGGCAACATCGCGAAGGAGATCATGCTTTTCGCGCTGCCGCTGATGTTCGGCAACATCTTCCAGATGCTGTACAACACCGTCGACTCGATCGTCGTCGGCAACTACGTCAGTACCGAGGCCCTCGCGGCGGTCGGCGCGACCACGATGATCGTCAACATGGCGGTGTTCTTCTTCAACGGCTTCTCGATCGGTGCCGGTGTTATCATCGGCCGCTATTTCGGCGCGAAAAACATGGAGCGACTGCATGATTCCATCGAGACCACCATGGCCACCACCTTCGTATGCTGCGTGCTCTTCACCATCATCGGTATCCTCGGCGTACCGTTCATGCTCAACTTCATGGCGACTCCGGACGACGTCATGGCCGACGCCAGCACCTACCTCCGCACCTACTTCGCGGGCATCGCCGGCCTCCTCATCTACAACATCGGCTCCGGCATCCTACGTGCGGTCGGTGATACGCGCCGCCCACTGTACTTCCTGGTACTGACCTCCGTCATAAACATTGGCCTCGACCTCCTGTTCGTGCTGCAGTTCCACCTCGGCATCTTCGGCGTGGCGCTCGCGACGATCATCTCGCAGTTCATCTCGGCGGGACTCACGCTGCTTCTGCTCCTGCGCACGAACGACATCTACCGCCTGACCCTCCGCGACTGCCGCATCGACCCGAAGATGCTCCGGCAGATCCTGGCGGTCGGCCTCCCGGCGGGTATCCAGTCCGTCATCACCGCGTTCTCGAACGTTTTCGTCCAGTCCTACATCAACAACTTCGGTTCGGCCTGCATGGCCGGCTGGACGAGCTACAATAAGCTCGACGCCTTCATCATGCTCTTCATCCAGAGCATGGCCATGGCTTCGACGACCTTCGTCTCGCAGAACATCGGCGCCCAGAAGGTGAAGCGGGCCAATGAAGGCACCGTGGCGTCGGTGGTGATGACCCTCATGCTGAACGTCGGCCTCGCCGTGTTCCTCTGGGTTTTCGCCCCACCAGCCGTCGGACTCTTCACCCCGGACCCGGATGTCATCTTCTACGGAACGCTGTTCCTGCGCCAGAACGTGTTCTTCCTCCTGTTTAACAGCGTGAACCACGTCCTCGCCGGTGCCCTCCGCGGCCGTGGCGACTCCACCGGCCCGATGATCATCATGCTGTTGAGCTTCGTCGCCGTCCGCCAGACCTACCTCTTCTTCATGACCCGCTTCATCGCGAACACACCGGCCAGCGTCGGCTTCGGCTATCCGGTCGGCTGGACCACCTGTTGCATCCTCGAAACGATCTACTTCTTCCGCCGCTGGAGCCGGAAGAACTGATCGAGAGGGGTCTGCCCCTTCCTGCACACCATTTCACGACGTGAATTCAGCCGGAACCCCGGGGTCTGACCCCTGACGAAGTGGGGTCAGACCCCTTGCCCGCACACCATTTCACGAATTAAATTCGAGGCACAACATGGAAAAATACTTCGACATCAACGAATCCGGCTTCAGCATTCGCTGCAAGCTCTACTATAATAAGGACCTTCATGACCTCCCGCACATCGTCGTCGCGACCTACGGCTTCGGTGGCAACAAGGATAACAAAGCCATCGAGAAATTCGCCGAGCGTCTCACCACGAAGTACCACGGCTACGGCGTCGTCTGCTTCGACTGGCCATGCCACGGAAAAGACGCCCGCAACAAGCTGATCCTCGACGAGTGCTGCACCTACCTCGACCTCGTCACCCGTTACGTGCGGGAGACCATGCACGCCGAGGACGTCTATAACTACTCCTCGAGCTTCGGTGCCTACATCACCCTCCGCTACCTCGCGGAGCATGGCGACAACCCGTTTAAACGCATCGCCTTCCGCTGCCCGGCGATTAAGATGTACGACTCCATCGCCGCCGGCGTCACCCAGGAGGACTGGGATAAGCTCCGGAAGGGCAAGGAGATCCTCCGCGGCTTCGACCGGAAGATCAAACTCACCGAAGACTTCTTCGACGATCTCCGGGCCCATGACATCAGCAGCTGCGACTTCATGGATTACGCCGAATCCATCCTCATGATCCACGGCACGAAGGATGAGATGGCCCCGATCGAGGTCACCCGGAAGTTCAGCGACGACAACGTCATCGAACTCATCGAAGTCGAAAACGCTGATCACCCCTTCAGCAACCCAGCCTGCATGGACCTCGCCATCCAGAAGATCATCGAATTCTTCGCTCCCTGACACTGGCCTGAGGATGGCCAGCGTCAGCCCTGCGGGCACCGGGCACAGCCCGGTGAGATATCGCTACGGAATAAGCGGATGCTTATTCCTCCGCTCCTTGACTTCCTTAAAATTCTATGAAATTTGGGCATATGGGCGGTTATGACAGGTATTCATTCTTGTAAACAGCGGGTAAAACACTTATAATGTTTCTGTGTTTCCCATTACGGGAGAAATGTTTTTCGGCCATCCATGGCCGATACATAGGAGGAAAGTATTTATGAAAAAGAGAATGATTGCCGCATTTATGGCCGCATCCATGGTTGCTTCTCTTGCAGCATGCGGTTCCAGCAAGCCAGCAGAGACCACAGCAGCATCTGCAGAGACCACAGCTGCAGCAGAGGCAGGAACCGAGGCCGCAGCAGCAGAGACCACAGCAGCCGCAGAGGCTACCGGTAAGGACGCTTCCGACGTGAAGATCGGTATCGTAACCGATGTCGGTGGTGTAAATGATGGTTCCTTCAACCAGTCCGCATGGGCAGGCCTTTCCAAGGCAGCAGACGAGCTCGGCTTCCAGGCTTCTTACCTCGAGTCCCACACCGACGCTGATTACAAGCCAAACATCGAGACCTATATCGATGAGGATTACGACATGATCATCTGCATCGGCTACGCACTCGCAGATGCACTGAAGGATGAGAGCGCAGCGAACCCGGATATGAAGTTCGCCATCGTCGATGATGCTTCTCTCGCAGATGTTCCTAACGTAACTTCCCTTATGTTCGAGCAGGCACAGGCTTCCTACCTCGTAGGTTATGTAGCAGGTAAGACCACCAAGACCAACACCGTAGGTATCGTTCTCGGTATGGCGACTGACCTTATGAACCAGTTCGGTTACGGCTACGTTGCCGGTGCGGTCGATGCAAACCCGGATTGCAAGGTTCTCCAGAACAACGCAAACTCCTTCGCAGATACCGCTGCTGGTAAGACGGCTGCAAACAACATGGTTGCACAGGGCGCAGACGTGATCTTCCACGCAGCTGGTGGTACCGGCCTCGGTGTCATCGATGGCTGTAAGGAAGCCGGCATCTGGGCGATCGGCGTTGACTCCGATCAGTCCTCCATCGCTCCGGAGACCATCCTTACATCCGCTATGAAGCGTGTAGATAACGCTGTATACGATGTAGCGAAGGCAACCGTAGAGGGTAATGTTGAGCCAGGCGTAAAGACCTACACCCTTGCAGACGCAGGTGTTGATCTCGCTCCGACCACAGACAACATCGACCCGGCTATTCTCGCTGAGGTTCAGGATGTGAAGCAGCAGATCGTAGACGGTAAGATCACTGTTCCGTCAAACAAGGCTGATTTCGAAGCTAAGTACGGCGACATCTACGAGCTCGACTAAGTCTCGATCGTTCTATATGAAAACCGCAACCGGGTGGCACGCGCCACCCGGTTTTTTATAAAAAAATATAGAATTTCATCGTCATCTATTATATTATAAGTATAAAGAAAAATGCGAACGATTATCGATTTCAGAGAGGCGATGACAGAATCACATCCGACTCCGAATCCGACTCCGATCGTTCGTTGGCATGATACAGAATACGAGGTAATCTATATGAGAGATATTTCCATGGAGCGCGTAAATCAGACGCGCGAAGCGATGCTGGAGACCGTAAAGTCCCCGACCCTGACACATGAGCAGAAGGTAGCGACGATGGCGAATCAGGCGGATTCCCTGCTCGAGGTGCTGAACCTTCCAGAGGGACTCGATGAGCTCCTGAACCAGCCGATCGACCGTCAGTGCATCTGCGACCTCAGCGAGGGCCACGCACCGCTGCGCCCGCGCTACATCATCCCGAATTACGAGAAGTTCATGAAGGAGGGCTCCCGCTTCCTGAACCTCGAGCCGCCGAAGGACCTCTTCGAGGCGATCAATGCACTCGAAATCATCTATCGTCATGTCCCGTCCGTGACCAATTTCCCGGTCTACGTGGGACAGCTCGATGAGCTCCTCGACCCGTTCGTACAGGATATGGACGAGGAACTTGCGCAGAAGCTGATCACCCTGTTCTTCGTCAACATGGACCGCACGATCCTCGATTCCTTCTCCCACGGCAACATCGGCCCACGCGACACAAAGGCCGGCCGTCTCATCCTGAAGGCGATCGAAGCGACCCGGGATGCCGTACCGAACATCACGATGAAGTACGATGAAGCGGAGACCCCGGATGACTTTGCGCTCGAGTGCGTAAGAGCAGCGTTGGCTTCCGCGAAGCCGTCCTTCGGAAACCACGCGATGTTTAAGTCCGAGCTCGGCGAGGAGTATGTCATCGCCTCCTGCTACAACGGTCTCAAGTTCGGCGGCGGCTCCTACACGCTCGTCCGCCTCATCCTCGGCAACATCGCGAAGCGCGCGAAGAACATCGAGGACTTCCTGCAGAACCAGCTCCCGTACGTGATGGACATCCAGGCACGCTACATGGATGAGCGTATCCGCTTCATCGTGGAGGAGTCCGGCTTCTTCGAGAACAACTTCCTCGCGAAGGAGGGTCTCATCCGCCGCGACCTCTTCAGTGCGATGTTCGGTCTCGTCGGCCTCGCAGACGCCGTCGACATCCTGCTGGAGAAGGAGGGCCACCCGGAGTGGCGCTTCGGCCGTGATGACGAAGCGACGAAGCTCGGCGTGCGCATCATGGACGTGATCAAGGACTTCAACGATCACCACTTCAACCCGTACTGCGAAGCGACCGGCGGCCACTTCCTCCTGCACGCGCAGGTCGGCATCGCCTCCGACGTGAACGTCACCCCGGGCACCCGCATCCCGATCGGCGAGGAGCCGGCGAACCTGGTGGATCAGCTCATGATCCTGTCGAACTTCCACCACTACTTCCCATCCGGAACCGGTGACATCTTCCCGATCGACATGACCGTGCACAAGAATCCGGACTACGTCCTCGATATCATCAAGGGCTCCTTCCGGCAGAACCTCCGCTACTTAAGCTTCTACGCGAGCGACTCCGACGTCATCCGCGTCACTGGCTACCTCGTAAAGAAGTCTGAGATCGAGAAGCTCGAGCAGGGCCAGAACGTCAAGCACGACACCACCGCCCTCGGCCTCGGCGCGAAGCAGAACGGCCACATCATGGAGCGAAAAGTCCGTTAATACGGCACCCATGAGGAACATCCACACAGCGAGGAGAGCAGACCAGCAGAGGTCTGCTCTTTTCCCTTCTTTCGGCCAATGTTTTCGCTGGAAAATCATCATGCCTATAAAAGCCGAAGAAAAAACAGGCATGATGGGTGATTTCGAGTCCGAACATGCCTACAGTGAAGAAAAAAGGAGAGAGTAATGCGAAACGATCCGAGACGCGCGGGCGGCCGCGTGCCCGTTAACAAAATCATCCCGTTCAGCTCCGTCGACGGCCCAGGCAACCGTACCGCCGTCTTCGTTCAGGGCTGCAATTTCAACTGCCACTACTGCCACAACCCGGAGACCCGCGCCGTCTGCATCAGCTGCGGCGACTGTGTCGCGACCTGCCCGGCCGGGGCCCTCACGCGCTCAGCCGAAGGCCTCGTCCTCTTCGATCCGACGAAGTGCGTCGGCTGCGACACCTGTATCCATACCTGCACCCATGACGCGAGCCCGCGTATCCGCTACATGAACGCGGAAGAGGTGTACGCCGAGGTGCGGAGAAACGTCCCGTTCATCCGTGGTGTCACCGTCTCCGGCGGCGAATGCACCTTCTACCCGGCATTCCTCCACGACCTCGCGATCCTCGCGAAGAAGGATGGCCTCGGCTTCCTCCTCGACTCGAACGGCAGCTATGACTTCGAAGCCGACCCTGCGGAGCTCCTGTCCGTGATCGACGGCGTCATGCTCGACATCAAGGCCTACGACGCCGCAGACCACCGGGCAGTGACCGACGTGGACAACACCCTCATGCTCAAGAACATGCGCTTCCTCGCCGACCGCGGCCAGCTCTACGAAGTCCGGACCGTCATCGTCCCGGAGCTTTTCGACACCGAAAAGACCATCGTCGACACCGCCTGCGCGCTGCAGCCATACCTGTCACGGCAGAAGCATTGGCCGGCAAACGAGGGGACGAGCATACGCTACAAGATCATCAAGTACCGCCCGTTCGGCGTCCGCGAAGCGTACCGCAGCTTTACCCCGCCGACCGACGCCTGGCTCGAGCACCTCGCCGACCTCGCACGCGCAGAAGGCATGACCGACATCGTCATCATCTGACACTGCTTCAGTACAATCGGATAACCCGGAGGACTGCCATCAGCAGCCATACGTAGAGAACGTGTGAAATCAAGCCGGGTTCCCTTAGCAGCACTTCAACAAACCAGTGTAAAACGCGCGCGATTTATGATATTCTAAAGAGTATCAACAGAGTGAAAGTACCGTCTCTGTCCTGGCTTTTCCGACAGAACGGCCGTGTCAACCAGCAGTAAACGGTGGGCGTTTCGCCATGGACACACTGCTCGAAATACATTAAAGAAGGGACACAATGCAATGAAAAGCAACATGGATGTAAGCACTGTCGTCATCGAGATGAAGGACATCGTGAAGAAGTTCGGAAACTTCACCGCGAACGACCACATCAACCTGACCGTGCACAAGGGCGAGGTCCACGCGATCCTCGGTGAGAATGGTGCCGGCAAGTCGACGCTCATGAACGTACTGTACGGTATGTACCGACCGACCTCCGGACAGATCTTCATCAACGGAAAGGAAGTTTCCATCGATAACCCGGAGAAGGCCATCGAGCTCGGCATCGGCATGGTGCACCAGCACTTCATGCTCGTGCAGCCGTTTACCGTCACCGAGAACATCGTGCTCGGCGCAGAGCCGAGAAAGGGACTGACCGTGGACTTAAAGACCGCGCGTCAGAGGATCGTAGAGCTCAGTGAGAAGTACGGCCTCATGGTCGACCCGGATGCGAAGGTCGAGGATATCTCGGTCGGCATGCAGCAGCGTGTCGAGATCCTGAAGGTCCTCTATCGTGGTGCAGATCTCCTCATCTTCGATGAGCCGACCGCGTCACTGACCCCGCAGGAAATCAACGAGCTTATGGACATCATCCATAACCTCACCGCCGCCGGCAAGTCGATCATCCTCATCACGCATAAGCTGAAGGAGATCAAGGAGTCGTCCGACAACTGTACGATCATCCGCCGTGGTAAGTACATCGACACCGTCCGTGTCGCCGATGTCAGCGAGGATGACCTTGCGGCGATGATGGTCGGCCGTCAGGTCACCAACAAGGTCGACAAGAAGGAGATGGAGCCCGGTCGTGTCGTCGTAGAGGTGAAGGATCTCCACGCGAAGGACTACCGAGGCGTCGAGGTCCTGAAGGGCCTCAATCTCGAGGTGCATGCCGGTGAGATCCTCGGACTCGCAGGTATCGACGGCAACGGCCAGTCACAGCTCGTCGAGATCCTCACCGGTCTCGGTAAGGCGACGAGCGGTCAGGTCCTCATGAACGGCAAGGATGTCACGAACGAGACACCGAAGATGCTCTTCGACGAGGGCATTTCCTCGATTCCGGAGGACCGTCAGAAGCATGGTCTCGTGCTTGATTTCAGTGTCGCCGAGAACCTCGTGCTCCAGAACTTCGCTGTGGCACCGTACGCGAAGAACGGCATCCTGCAGAAGAAGGTGATCCGTGATCACGCGACCGACATGATCCGTGATTTCGATATCCGCCCGGTGGGCTGTGAGGAGCGTCTCGCAGGTCAGCTCTCCGGTGGTAACCAGCAGAAGGTAATCATCGCCCGTGAGGTGACGAATGATAAGGACTTCCTTATCGCCTTCAACCCGACCCGAGGTCTCGATGTCGGCGCGATCGAGTTCGTCCACAAGTACCTCGTGGCGCAGCGCAACAAGGGCCGCGCGATCCTGCTCGTTTCCTTCGAGCTCGATGAGATCATGAACCTGTCCGACCGCATCGACGTTATCTTCGACGGTCAGATCGACGGTGAGATGATGGGCGCAGAGGCGGATGAGTACAAGCTGGGCCTGATGATGGCAGGAGGTAAGGCAGAATGAAAAAGAAAATATTAGACAGCTCCCTGCTGTACACCCTGATCGCGATCGTGATCGGTTTCATCGTGGGGGCGATCCTCCTCGCGGCGATCGGTGTCAATCCGGGCGAGGCCTACACGAAGCTCTTCAACGGTGTCTTCAGTAAGCCGAAGTTTTTCACCTACAGTATCGTTTATGCAGCACCGCTGATTTTCACCGGACTTTCGGTGGCGTTCTCCTTCCGTACCGGTGTCTTCAACATCGGTGCCGAGGGCCAGTACGTGGTCGGCTCGCTGGCCGCCGCGGTGATCGGTATCCTCTGTCCGCTGCCGCCGGTGATCCACGCGATCGTATGTCTCCTGGCAGCGGCCCTCGCCGGTGCGCTCTGGGGTGCCATCGTCGGTGTGCTGAAGGTAAAGAAGGGCATCAACGAGGTCCTTTCCTATATCATGTTTAACTGGATCGCGTTCTATCTCTCGAACTTCGTCGTGAACCTGAAGACGATTCATACGGATCAGGGCGCGGAGGCCTCGAAGAACATCCTCGCGAGTGCGTCGATCAAGATGCCGACGGCGGTGGCGAAGCTTACCGGCTGCTCCGACGTCCACTGGGGCATCGTGATGGCCATCATCGCCGCGATCATCCTCTGGTTCGTCATGACGAAGACCACCTTCGGCTATCAGCTGCGTGCCGTCGGTTTCTCGAGAACGGCCGCAGAGTATGCCGGTATCAGCTCGAACCGCGTATTCCTCGCATCGATGTCGCTCTCCGGTCTCCTGTCGGGTCTCGGTGGAGCGGTACAGCTCCTCGGCATGAGCCAGCGTATCCCGCAGTTTGCAGCCCAGGAATCCTACGGCTTCCAGGGTATCACCGTCGCCCTCATCGGTGCCACGAATCCGATCGGCTGTATCTTCGCCGGCTGGTTCTACGGTGCGATGAAGTACGGTGGAAACAAGCTGACCGTAATCCAGGTACCGAATGAGGTCGTCAACATCATCATGGGTACCGTTATTATCTTCATCGCGATCGCACCGGTATTTAAGTCGATCCTCACGAAGATGACCAGTAAGAAGGAGGCGGCGAAGTAATGCTTACGAATTTAGGACTTTTAATCAATGCGATGCTGATCTCGACGCCACCACTGCTGCTCGCAGCCTTAGGCTCCTGCTTCAGTGAGCGCTCTGGCGTCGTAAACATCGGCATCGAGGGTATGATGACCCTCGGCGCGTTCGTGGGGGCGGCGGTTGCGTACTTCACGGGCAACGGCTGGATCGGTTTCTTTGCAGGTGGTCTCGCGGGTGCTGTGCTCGGCATCATCCACGCGGTGGTCTGTGTGAGTCTGCATGCGGACCAGACGATCGCCGGAACTGCGATCAACTTCATCGGACCGGGCTTCGCGATCTTCCTCTGCAAGGCGATTTTCGAGAACTCCTCGGATTCACCGGCGCTCGATATGATGGCGAAGCTGCCGAAGATGTTTACGAACGACAAGGGCGTGTCCATCTTCCCGGCCGGTTCATTTCAGTACAATGTTATCTCCACCTACTCGGTGGCGTACCTCAGCTTCCTGGTGGTGGCGCTCATCTGGTTCGTGTTCTACAAGACCCGTTTCGGTATGCGGCTTCGTGCAGCAGGTGAGCATCCGGAGGCATGTGAGACCCTCGGCATCAATGTCTATGCCGTGCGCTATGTCTGCGTGATCCTGTCCGGCTTCCTGTCCGGTCTCGGTGGTGCCTTCGTCACCCTCGCGACCGTATCGCAGTTCCGTCCTGCGGTCATCGTCGGCCAGGGCTTCATCGCGATCGCAGCCGTCATCTTCGGTAAGTTCTCCCCGGGCGGCGCCTTCGTCGGCTGCCTCCTCTTCGGATTCTGTAACGGTGTCAAGTCACTGCTCGGCGGCTCGAACCTCATCAGCCCGAACCTCCTCAGCATGATCCCGTACATCGTGACCCTGCTGACCCTTATCTTCTTCGTCGGCGCCGGCCACGTACCGTCAGCAAACGGCAAGCCGTTTGTTCGTTCGAAGTAACAGCTTATTTCCAGCCCCCGGTGTATCCGCACCGAGGGCTGTTGTTTTCCGAAATTTCGTAATGGGGTCAGACCTCCTTACGAAATCCTTAAGGTGACCGTAATGGGGTCTGACCCCATTACGAAATTCTTAAGACAGAGAGAGCCATCCCGCGGCAGGCTTGCCTGTCACGGGATGGCTCTCTGATTTCTGATTTGTGCTGTCTGGTCGGATGCTCGTCGCTTAGTTGTCGCTTGCGTCGGATCCGGACAGGGTGAAGACGAATCTCTTCTTGATGTCCTCGTCGGATGCGAGGTACTCGTCGTAGGTGGTCATCTTATCGATGAGCTTTCCGTCGATGATCTCGAAGATACGGTTCGCGGTGGTCTCTACGACCTGGTGGTCACGGGATGCGAAGATGATGACACCCGGGTAGCTCTTGAGTCCGTCGTTCAGTGCGGAGATGGACTCCATGTCGAGGTGGTCGGTCGGCTCGTCGAGGATGATGACATTGGAACCCGAAATCATCATCTTACTGAGCATGCAGCGTACGCGCTCACCTCCGGAGAGGACGTTGACCTTCTTCAGACCGTCGTCGCCCTTGAAGAGCATACGGCCGAGGTAACCACGGACGAACTGGGTATCCTTATCCGGGCTGTACTGGGTCAGCCACTCGACGATCGTGTCCTCGGATGCGAACTCCTTCGTGTTGTCCTTCGGGAAGTAGGACTGGCTGGTGGTCACGCCCCACTTGTAGTCACCGCTGTCCGGCTCCATCTCGCCGGAGATGATCTGCATGAGGGTAGTCTTCGCAAGCTCGTTCGGGCCGACCAGTGCGATCTTATCGGTACGGTTCACGATGAAGGAGATATCATCGAGCACCTTTACGCCATTGATGGTCTTCGAGAGGTTCTTCACCTCGAGGACATCGTTACCGATCTCACGATTCGGCTTAAATACGATGTACGGATACTGACGAGAGGACGGCTTGATGTTGTCGAGCTCGATCTTCTCGAGCGCACGTTTACGGGAGGTCGCCTGCTTGGATTTGGAAGCATTGGCCGAGAAACGCTGGATGAACTCCTGCAGCTCCTTGATCTTCTCCTCCTTCTTGCGGTTCGCTTCCTTCTGCTGACGCACGATGAGCTGGGAGGACTCGAACCAGAAGTCGTAGTTTCCGGCGAAGAGGGTGATCTTACCGTAGTCGATGTCCGCGATGTTCGTGCAGACCTTGTTCAGGAAGTAACGGTCATGGGATACGACGATGACGGTGTTCTCGAAGTTGATGAGGAACTCCTCGAGCCACTCGATGGAGTTCAGGTCGAGGTGGTTGGTCGGCTCGTCGAGAAGCAGGATGTCCGGGTTACCGAACAGCGCCTTCGCGAGGAGGACCTTGACCTTCTCGGAGCCCTTCAGCTCGTTCATCTGCTTGTAGTGCAGGTCCGTGCCGATCCCTAAGCCGTTCAGCATCGTCTCGGCATCCGCTTCCGCATTCCAGCCGTCCATCGCAGCGAACTCGGCCTCGAGATCTGCGGCACGGAGTCCATCCTCGTCGGTGAAATCCGCCTTTGCATAGATGGCGTCCTTCTCCTTCATGATGTCATACAGACGCTTGTTGCCCATGATGACGGTATCGATGACGGAGTAATCGTCGTACTTGAACTGATCCTGCTCGAGTACGCTGAGACGCTGGCCCGGGGTCATGGTGATCTCACCGCTGGTCGGCTCGAGCACTCCGCTCAGGATCTTCAGGAAGGTCGACTTACCGGCACCGTTGGCACCGATGATGCCATAACAGTTGCCCTCGGTGAACTTGATATTAACGTCTTCAAACAGTGCCTTCTTACCTACACGGAAGGTAATGTTATTTGCTGCAATCATGTGGCTGCTCCTTTTCTTGAATTCAACAGAACGAACGTAGTGAATCTGGCAGAGCGGTCATAAAGCGGGATCCATGATGCTGGAAACCGAAATCATCGCTCGCGTAAAAAATAAGAGTGGCTCGGGAAGCCGCTCTCAACTGTCATTAACCTCGAGCATTATAGCCGAGAACCCGCATAAAAGCAATAGATTTGAAGAAAACCGGGGGTTGGGATCGTGATGGTGGTATGCCTTCGTCAGTGCAGATTCGGATCATGGCTGATTCGTACATCAGGGAGCTGATTTATTAAATTTTTCTATTATATAATTCACAAAATCTTCACTTGTATTCTGTGGAATATTTCCTATAATCTACATTCGATGTTTCGGAGAGTTTCGAACAGATCGAAGTCACGGAGCATCCGATGGTCGCTGAGCTGCCGGATATTTCCCGCGGGCGTAATCGCGCGGGTGGGAGATGAAGTGCAGGAGCCGGCATTGCCCGACAGGGCGATGTGCAGGAAATCAGCGATACAGAACATTCAGGAGGACTAGAATTATGAAGAAGAATTATGTTGTGATTGCTGCGATGATGCTTGCGATGAGTATGAGTGCCTGCGGTGCCAACTCGACACCAGAGGCGACCACTGCAGCTGCGACGACCGCTGCGGCTACCGAGGCTGCAACAGAAGCGGCTACGGAGGCTGCAAGTGAGGCTGCTACCGAGGCTGCGGAGGAGACCACAGCGGCTGCAGAGGCAGAGTCCGGTGAGGCTACCAGCGCAGTTTATACTGTAAAGAACACCACAGGTTCTAAGGTGACCGATCTCTATCTCTATGAGGCAGGCTCTAAGGAGAAGGGTGAGAACCTGGCAGGTGAGGGTCTCGCAGATGGTGAGACCGTAACCATCACCCGAGATGAAGATGCGGACAAGCAGAAGGAGATCAAGTACACCCTCGAGTTCACTACCGAGGATGGCACCACTCAGCATTTCGATACCCTGTCGTATGAGACCGTCGGCATCGATCTGAAGAGCGCAGATGCTGCTTCCGGTGCGACCCCAATCGCATTTACAGAATAAAACTCGAATACAATTCGAATAAAATCGTAAAAATTTCGAAACCGCTACGCATTCACTGCGCAGCGGTTTTTCTGTATACTTATAGTATATGGGCATTTCGCTCTGGAGCGCTGTATGCGCGGCCGGCGACATCCATAGAAGCGCCGCTGTGCCGGCACAGTGAAGCCGGGCACAGCAGAAAGACAGATCAAAACCACCAAGGGGGGCACATATGAAATCATCACATCTGAAGAAAATGACCGCGGCCATACTCTCGAGCGCACTGGTACTTGCGTCGAGTACGCCGGCATGGGCCTTTTACAACACGCCGGAGTCGAAGAAGGGTATCTGCTCCTCGCACGTCGACATGGTCTACGACATCCAGCAGCTCGGCTGTAAGCAGGTGACCTTCCAGTTTAACGCAAGCTTCCTGAAGGATGAGCAGCAGATGCGCGCGTTCGACGCGATGATCGACCGGTTCGACGCGGCCGACCTCACCATCACGATGGGCGTCATGAATGATTTCCAGGCGGGCGACCCGATCTGCCCGACACTGACCCCGACGGCGAACCTCTACCAGTACAACACCCTGACGCCGGAGGGCATCGTGCGCACGCAGCAGGTGGCGGAGCAGCTCGCGAGCCGTTACCGTGACCGTGTTTCGAACTGGGTCATCGGCAACGAAATCAACAACACGGTCTGGAACTACCTCGGCGCGGTCGACACGAACACTTACGTGAAGGCTTACGCGGACGGTTTCCGCATCTTCTATAACGCGATCAAGGCACAGAACCCGGACGCGCGCGTCTTCATCCCGTTCGACTACAACTGGACGCAGCAGGGCGACACGACCATGCCATCGAAGACTCTGCTCGAGCTCCTGAATACCTACTTAAGCGACACCGACTACGGCATCGCCTGGCACCCGTACCCGGAGGGGCTCCTGAATCCAGACTTCCTGAACGCGTCCCCGCACGCGACCGAGTCGCCGAACAGTCCGATCATCAACATGAAGAACCTGCACGTGCTGACCGACTACATGCAGCAGGGGCCAATGCTGAGTCCGAGTGGCGCGGTCCGTCATCTGATTCTGTCCGAAGAGGGCTTTAATTCCGCCTCTGCCGGCGGCGAAGCCGCCCAGGCCGTCGCCATCCAGCAGGCATGGCAGCTCGCGCAGGCGAACCCGTACGTCGAAGCCTTCCTCCTGAGCCGCCTCGTCGACGCCCCGGCCGAACTCGCCCAGGGCTACGCCTTCGGCCTCTATAACTGCGACGGTGTCAGCGAAATCCCGACCACCCGCAAACTCGCCTGGAACACCTACCAGATGTGTCAGTGATGCTTTAGTTGTTTAGATAGGGCCCCGGAGGACCGGCAACAGAAGCCATACAAAGAGTTCGTGAAGAATCAAAATTGTCCCCCTTAGAACCAGTTGGAGTAATTTTTCCTTAGCACTCTCTGCAACACTGAGTTTTCATAAAGAAAACTCAGTCGTTTGCAGAGAGCCTACTGGTTCTTAGGGGGACAATTTTAGATTCTTCCGAACTCGGAGTATTGCGCTTCTGTTACCGGCCCTCCGGGGCCTCATCTACGCTGTTACAGCAGCCCCTGCCGCACGAGCTTCTCGAACGCCTGCATCTCATCGGTGACCCACTTATCCTTATGGAAGAAGATCTGTCGGTACATCGTCATGTCGAAGTCGTCGACCTTGATCTCACGCAGCTCCCCGCGCGCGATGGAGTCCTGCACGGAAAACGCCGGCAGGAAGGAGATGCCCTGGTTCTCCTTTACGAGACGGATCAGCACCTCCGTGTTTCCGGTCTCGAAGAACGGATGGATCTGCATGCGCTCCGCCGCGAGGTGCTGCTCCAGCGCATAGCGGTAGTTCGCATCCTTCTCCGTGAGGAAGAAGCGGAGATCGACGAGATCCGCGAGACGTACATGCGACACCGAACCGACACGCTTCTCGCCCGGGATCACCATCTCGGCGCTCGCCACGAAGATGATCGGCTCCGGCTCCTCCAGAATCTTCACCCAGTTCTTATCGTAGACACGACGATCCAGGAAATATACTACATCCACGAGATTATGCTCGAGCATATCCGTGAGCTCCTTCGGGGATCCCGTCTTGATCTCCAGCGAGATCTCCGGATGCTCCTGATAGAAGTAGCGGACGACGTTCGGAATCTTATAGGTCAGCAGCGACTCGAGCGAACCGATGCGCAGCTTATGCTCCTGCATCTTTGAGTTGCCGAGCGCTGTATGGACGTCATCTACGCGCCGGAGGATTTCATTGGCATACTGCAGAAACTCCCGGCCTGGTGGGGTCAGCACGACGCGACGACCGACACGATCGAAGAAACGGGTGTTGAACTCCTGCTCCAGCTGACGGATCTGGATCGTCACGGCCGCCTGCGTGTAGCCGAGGGCCTCTGCCGCCTTTGAAAAGCTCTGCATCTCTACGATTTTTACAAAAGAAGTCAACTGACGAATTTCCATAAAGGGATCCTTTCCTTTAGTTATAGGCCCTGGAGGGCCGGCAACAGAAGCACGAACGCTCCGTATGGCTTCTGTTGCCGGTCCTTCGGGGTCCTTTAGCTGAAATGTCTCTGCTTATTATATGTGAACAGAGATGCGGAAACAAGGAAAAATATAAATTATTTTTATGAGTGAAATAAAGACTATCTACGGAATTACGCGCATTTTTGGGGGCTTACAGCTTGTTATGCAGTTGAATTAACATTAAAATGATTTATATATAAAGGATAGCAAGGGGAGCTGTCAGAGGTCAGATCGAGCACATGTGTCCGAACTGACTCCTGGCAGTTTTCGTTCGACAGGATGCGCAGTATCGATCTCCTGGAAACAGTGAGGGATACCTGAAATATCATGCATGCTATCTGTTAGGATGTTCAGAATCAAAGGAGACAGTTATGGACGTTTTCGATATGATCGGACCTGTAATGATCGGTCCGTCGAGTTCACATACCGCGGGCGCGTGCCGTCTCGGCCGTGTGGCCAATAAGCTGATGGATGGACGGACGCCATCTCGCTGCGACATCATCCTGCCCGGTTCCTTTTCACGTACGGGCCGCGGCCACGGTACGGACCGCGCCATCGTGGGCGGGATCATGGGCTTCGAAACGGACGATATCCGCATCCGTGACGCGCTCGACATCGCGAAGAAAGCGGGCATCGAGATCAACTTCATCCACCAGGATCTCCCGAACACACATCCGAATACCGCGCGCATCACCTACTATCTGCCGGACGGCAGCAGTGGCTTCATGCAGGGTGCCAGCGTCGGCGGCGGAAACATTCGCATCGACATCATCAACGGCATGGAGGTGAAGTTCTCGGGTGACAAGGAAACCATCCTCGTCCTGCACCGCGACGTGCCGGGCGTCATCGCGAACGTCACGAACCTCATGCACCGCATGTACAGCGACATCAACATCGGTGCCTTCCAGCTGAGCCGCCGCGAGAAGGGCGGTGAGGCCCTGATGACCATCGAGGCTGACTCCGTCCCGCCGGAGAAGATCACCGCCGACATCCGCCAGACCCCGGATGTGCTGAACTGTTTATTAATCCACAAGATCTGATGCTAAGCCTTTCAGACAGCAGCGCAATCCGTAGCATCACCATAATGAAAGGAGAAGATTCCCATGCTGAAATACGATTCCATCGCCGAGCTCATCGAGGCGGCGAAGAAGCAGAAGATGAAAATATCCGAGATCGTGCTGGCAGATCAGGCCGCTGCGGCGGAAGCCGATCCGGAGACCCTCTACGCACGGATGGAGCGAAGCTTCGACGTCATGTGCGAGGCAGTGGAGTCCGGCTCTGCGAAGGACCAGGTATCGATGTCCGGTCTCACCGGCGGCGAGGGCTACCACATGTTCGACTACGCGAAGCGTACCGGTGGCGGGCTCTCCGGCAGCTTCATGACCGGCGCGATGGCACGGGCGCTCAGTGTGGCTGGGTGCAATGCTTCCATGGGGCGCATCGTCGCGAGCCCGACCGCCGGCTCCTGCGGGATCCTTCCGGGCTGCCTCGTCTCTCTTTATAAGGAAGGAAGAGCAGAGAAGCGCGACATCGTGATGTCCATGTTTACATCGGGCGCCTTCGGTATGGTCATCGCGAAAAATGCATCGATCGCCGGCGCGACCGGCGGCTGTCAGGCCGAGTGCGGAAGTGCCTCCGGCATGGCCGCTGCAGCGCTCGTCGAGCTCATGGGCGGCAGCCCGGACATGTGCGCGGACGCCCTCGCTATCGCCATCGCGAACCAGCTCGGCCTCGCGTGTGACCCGGTCGCCGGCCTCGTCGAGATCCCATGTATCAAGCGAAACGTCTCCGGCATCATGATCGCCTTCTCCAGCGCGGACATGGTCCTCGCCGGCATCCGCGCCTATATCCCGGCTGACGAGTGCATCGGCGCGATGCAGTCCGTCGGCGACATGATGAACAGTGCCCTCAAGGAAACCGCCGCCGGCGGCCTCGCCGCCACCCCGACCGGTCGCAAACTGAAAGAAAAGGTCTTTGGAGCGGAGGAGTAATTATCAGATTACTCCGTAGCGACATCCCACCGGGCTGTGCCCGGTGCCCGAAGGGCTATCTCTGGCCAACCACAGGCCAGAGATAGGGCCAGGAGGAGTAATCATCAGTTTATAAAATTTTTAGAATCTGGTTTTCATATTTATGCCCCTGTGTTATACTGTCAGAAATCATGTAAATAATTCTGGAGCGTATATGGGCATTATATCGTGGCCAACAGAATAGAACGATCCGAGGCACACAGGGGGGACTATTTCCTCTCTCGTGTGCCTTTTCTATGGGCCTTAAGAAAATCTTAATGGGGTCTGACCCCCTTACGAAATTCTTAAGATGGCCGTAAGCTTCAGAGGGTGTAAATGAAAGGGGATTTTTATGAGTAAAGAAGCTGTAAAAATCGGTGAAGAGGGCATCTATGATGCGAAGAAGCTCGGCACCGGCAAGGTTCTGATTCTCGGCTTCCAGCACATGTTCGCCATGTTCGGCTCGACGGTGCTGGTTCCGCTGCTCACTGGCTTAAGTGTGTCGACGACACTGCTGTTTGCCGGTCTCGGCACACTGCTGTTCCATCTCATCAGTAAGAAGAAGGTTCCGGCATTCCTCGGATCGTCCTTCGCGTTCCTGGCTGGTTATGCAGCCATCGCACCGAACGGTGAGCCGGATCTGCTCCGCTATGCCTGCTTCGGTGTTGCGTGTGCTGGTCTCGTCTACCTCGTGCTGGCGGCGGCTTTCCGTGCCTTCGGTACCTCGAAGGTCATGAAGTACTTCCCGCCGGTTGTCACCGGTCCGATCATCATCGCCATCGGTCTCAACCTTTCGAAGTCCGCAGTTGAGAACTGCTCCAGCAACTGGGGCATCGCACTCGTCGCGATCGTCATCGTCGTCGTCTGCAACATCTGGGGACGTGGCATGGTGAAGATCATCCCGATCCTCCTCGGCGTCATCGGTTCCTACCTCGTAGCCGCTATCGCCGGCTTCATCGATTTCGCACCGGTCGCAGAGGCAGCCTGGTTCGGTCTTCCGATCGAGTACGGACGTACCGTATTCTCACTCTTCACAGATGGAAGTCTCGACTCTTCTCTGCTGATCACCTCCGTAATCACCATCGTGCCGATCGCCTTCGCGACGATGATGGAGCATATCGGTGACATTTCCGCGATCTCCTCGACGGTTGGCAAGAACTTCATCCAGGATCCGGGTCTTCATCGTACACTGACGGGTGATGGCCTTGCAACAACATTGGCCTCCCTCTTCGGTGCACCGGCGAATACGACCTACGGCGAGAACACCGGCGTACTGACGCTGACAAAGGTGTACGATCCGATGGTGATCCGTCTGGCCGCCTGCATTGCCATCCTGCTCAGCTTCTGCCCGAAGTTCTCAGCCCTCATCGAGGTGATGCCGTCCGCAACGGTCGGTGGTATCTCCCTGGTACTCTACGGTATGATTTCTGCCGTCGGTGTGCGTAATGTCGTCGAGACGAAGGTGGATTTCTCCCAGTCACGTAACGTCATCATCGCAGCACTCATCCTCGTACTGGCGATCGGTATCAACTACTCCACCGCTGGTGCGATCGTGATTCCGCTCGGTGCGATCACCATCAACTTCTCCGGTATCGCGACCGGTTCACTCGTCGGTATCCTGCTGAACGCGATCCTCCCTGGTAAGGATTACGAGTTTATCGAGGACGAGCCGAACGACACCGGTGTCAACTTCGAAATCGCGCAGGGCGAGTCCCTCGTATGGCAGCTCGCGAAGAAGGCTGGCCAGCAGAACATGATGGACGACGGCAGCGTGAAGGAAAAGTAATCATCTTAAGGATTTCGTAAGGGGGTCTGACCCCATTAAAAAAGTATAAACAAAAAGAGCCCGTGGAACGCATGCTCCACGGGCTCTTTTATGAGCTGTCTGAACGGTCCTGTGAACCAGGACATCAGCAGCTCGTATACTCATTTCGTTTAAAATCAGATATTTGCGCCACCCATCATGAAATCAACGACACGCTTCATATCCTCCGGCTCTGCCACGATGAGCTCGAGTTCGCTGATGTTGGCCTTCGTGAAAAGATTTGCTGTGAAGAGCATCTGGGAAAGCTTAGACTTCAGATTGATACGATCGCCTTCCTTGGAAACGAGATATACATCACCCTGGCACTTATCGAGCACCTCGAAGAGACCTTCTACATTATTGACATTTACAAGCTTCATAACAAACCTCCTTTGTTTGTATTATCGTTCGTGCTTATCGACACTTCATGATACAGCGTTCATTTATCTGTATCATGCATTGATGATATAGCACATTGTACAAATATACAAGTAAATTTTTGTGTACATTTACAGCCCGCTTTGTGGCGTTTTTCTTATGTATGTGACAGTACGGATTCACCTTCATGTAAAAATTATGCTATACTGCAGGTGATACAGGCAAAAGTCTGTTTAAAAATTAACAAAAACACAAGGCGCATTCAGCGAGCGGACGAGGAGAAAGAATTATGAAATTAGTTATTGGCAACGATCATGCAGCGATTGAGATGAAGAATGAGATCAAGGAGTACCTCGAGGGGAAGGGCATCGAGGTGATCGATGTCGGCACGAATTCTCCGGAGAGCTTCGATTATCCGATTTCCGGCTATCGTGTCGGAAAGATGGTCGCTTCCAGTGAAGTGGATGGAGGCATCGCCATCTGTGGTACCGGTGTAGGCATCAGCCTCGCATGCAATAAGGTCGAGGGTATCCGCGCGTGCTGCTGCAGCGAGCCGTACTCCGCAGAGATGAGCAAGCGCCATAATAATTCGAACGTTATCTGCTTCGGCGCACGTGTGATTGGCATCGAGACCGCGAAGCAGATCGTCGATGCGTGGACCGGCGCAACCTTCGAGGGTGGCCGTCACCAGAGACGTGTCGATGAGATCATGGAGATCGAGGCGACTCAGAAGCTGAAGGTGGCCGACGAGGCATAAAAAAATGGGGGTATGATCCCCCATTTTTTTATTTCAGCAGGTCCTTCACACCGCTTTCCTTCAGTGCGCTGAGGAAACTCTGCCGGTCGCGGCTTGCGATGAGCTCCTCCGGGAATCCGACTTCCGCGAGGAGCTTTTTCGTCTCCTCGAACTTTCCGATGTGCGGTGCGATGTGCGCGTCGGTCGCGATGGTGATCTGGCAGCCGACCTCCGCGCAGGCCGCGAGGATCTGCCGGCAGCGATCCTTATTGACACCGCCGCTCCACGGGAAGCCGAAGCTGTGCTCGTTCACCTCGAGGCACTTATGCATCGCCTTCGCCGCTTCTGCGAGCGCACGGTAGTCGACATCGAGGCCCGTGCGGCCGACATGGCCGAGGATGAAGACCTTCGGATTCGACAGCGCCTTGATATACATGTCCGTCAGCGCGACGCGCGACGCATCGCCGATGAAGGACTTGCCATGCACGCTCGCGATGACGTAATCCATCTGGCGGGTCGTGTGTTCGTAGAGCGTGGTCGGCTCCTTATACGCGTCGCCGACGATCGACGTCGTATTCGGGATGTCCTCGCCGAAGAGCGCGCCGTCCAGCCCCACGATATCCACCTCACAGCCCGCGAGCAGCGTCACGCCCATCCAGGTCCGTGGCCAGGTCGCCGGTGCATTGGCGAGGTACTGGTAGTTCTTCGCATTTTCGACATCCGGCCAGAGCATCGCCGAGAAGTGGTCGGTGGAGCCGAGCAGCTCGAGTCCGGTGTCCGCTGCCTCCTTCACATTCTCCGCAATCGTGGAAAATGCGTGCCGACTGTACAGTGTATGGGTATGCGTGTCACATTTGATTTCGTACATAATAAACCTCTCTGAAAACGCCTCGGAATCGCCGGGTCGCGCGGCTCGTGGATGTCGCGGGCGGGTGCCGCAGCACCGCCGTCTGCATTGGCCTCGAAAAAGCGCGCAGAAACACTTCTAAATTGCTTGCAATCATAACACAAGTGCGCTAAATTGCAAATCAGGAAAAAAGAGAGGTGACTATGGGAACATCATTGGTTTCAGATGGAAAAGTGATTCTGCGTAAGGGCGAGGGCCGCACGATCAAGGCGGGCGGTGCCTGGGTTTTCGACAATGAAATCGACCAGTACGCAGGTGACTACGCGAACGGGGATATCGTCCGCGTAGAGGATTTCGACGGCTTCTTCATGGGCTATGGCTTCATCAACCACAATTCGAAGATCCGGGTGCGGATGCTGAGCCGCTGGCGGAAGGAGCCGATCGACGCGGAATTTCTGCGTGATCGCGTGAAGGCAGCGTGGGAATACCGGAAGACCGTCATGGGCGAGGATACGGATGCCTGCCGTGTGATTTTCGGTGAGGCGGACTGGCTGCCGGGACTCACGGTCGATAAATATGAGGATGTGCTGGTGGTGGAGTCGCTCGCACTCGGCATAGATCGTCTGAAGCCGATGATTCTCGAGGATCTCGTGGAGATCCTCCGGGAAGACGGCATCCACATCCGCGGCATCTACGAGCGGAGTGACGCGCCGGTTCGAAAGAAGGAAGGCATGGACGTGTATAAGGGCTTCATCGGCCCGGAGTTTGACACGAATGTCGAGATCACGGAGAATGGCGTCAAGTATATGGTCGACGTCGTGAATGGACAGAAGACCGGATTTTTCCTCGATCAGAAGTATAATCGGCGGGCGATGCAGCGGATCTGTAAGGGGAAGCGCGTCCTCGACTGCTTTACGCACATGGGCACCTTCGCGCTGAATGCCGGCATCGCGGGCGCAGCGGAGGTCGAGGGCCTCGATATCTCGGAGCTCGCGATCCAGCAGGCGACGGCGAACGCGAAGCGGAACCATCTCGAGGACACCGTGCATTTCCGTGTGGCGGATGTGCTCGACGAGCTGCCGAAGCTGAATGCGCGCGGCGAGAAGTACGACGTCGTCATCCTCGACCCGCCGGCCTTTACGAAGTCCCGCGAGGCGACGAAGGCCGCGATCCGCGGCTACCGCGAGATCAACATGCAGGGCCTGAAGCTTGTGAAGGATGGTGGCTACTTCGCCACCTGCAGCTGCAGCCACTTCATGACACCGGAGCTCTTCACGAAGACCATCGCAGAGGCGGCCGGCTCCGTACATCGTCGCCTTCGCCAGATCGAGTACCGCACCCAGGCCTGCGATCACCCGATTCTCTGGTCTGGTGATGAAAATTCGTATTACCTCAAGTTCTATATCTTCCAGGTTGTGGATGAGAAGTAAAAAAGAGGTCAGCCCTCTGTAACGGGCTGACCTCTTTTTCTTAAGGAAAGCATTTTCAGTTGAATACAAAATGTAGTCAACTGTCAACGCAATCTATCTTTTTGGCGACAAGATTGTCGAGTATAATCGACAAAAGCAGTATAAAACTGTCGACTATACTCGACAGTTTTTCTTTTTGATAGTAAAATAACGACAGGGAAGGAGGACAGAGATGAATCATCTGATTTTAAAAACGGTCATCAACGATATGCACGAAGTGATAAAGGAAGCGGACATCGTCGATCGAGAGTATGTCTTTGAAAAGAATGTCAATTATGTGCTGATCGGCATCCGGCGTGCAGGCAAGTCAACATTGCTCTATAAAATCGTGAGGGATCTGATCGCAGAGGGCGTGGATTGGAGCCGGATCATCTATGTGAACTTCGAGGATGAGCGTCTTACCGAATTTTCGCTGGAGGATTTTAACGATCTGGTCGCAACCGCAGGAGAACTGACGAGTGAGAAGCCTTACTTTTTCCTCGATGAGGTGCAGAACATTCCAGGCTGGGAACGCTTCGCCCGTCGTATGGCGGATGCCCGGGAGCATGTTTATATCACCGGCAGCAACGCAGAGATGCTCAGCCATGAGATGGAATCCAGACTCGGCGGACGGTACATGACCATGCACGTGTATCCATATAACTTCCGTGAGTATTTGACGGCTTCAAAGCTTGATTATTCGGAATCGGCGTTTCTGACAACGAAGCTGAACGGACGGATTCGAAGCGCAGCACAGTCCTATCTTACCGATGGCGGATTCCCGGAATCTCTGATGTTTGTCAACCGGCGAAGCTATGTGGAGAATATCTATCAGAAAATACTGTATGGTGATATTCTCGCCCGAAATGCGATTCGAAATCCGGAGTCACTTCGACTGATGATGAAGAAAATCGCAGAAACCGTCACGAGCGAGCTGTCGATCTCGAAGCTAAGTGGGACGATTCAGGCGGCAGGCGTAAAGCTCTCGAAGGATACGGCCGCAGAATATGTAAATTATGCAGAAAATGCGTATCTGATTTTCAGAATCACAAATTTCGTTGCCAAATTCGCAGAGCGTGAAAGTGTACCGAAATACTACTTTTCGGATAACGGGCTCCTGAATTTGTTTCTGATCAATAAAAACAGCTACCTGCTCGAAAATATCGTGGGGATCAAGCTACACCAGCAGTTCTCCGACCGCCTGTTTTACTTCAAATCACCGAAGACCGGTATCGATATCGACTTCTATACACCGGATAACCACACGGCTATTCAGGTCGCTTGGAGCATCGAAGAGGAAACTGCCAGGAAGCGAGAGGTCGATAATCTCGTGAAGCTTTCCCGTTCATTTGAAGACGTAAAGCGCTTTATCATCGTCACCCTAGAGGAAGAAGAGACGATCGAAATCGCACAGACGACGATCGAAGTCATCCCGCTGTATAAATATCTTGCAATGCGCGACTGCTGATGGAGAAGGAACAAACCACGTTATGAACAGCTCAGCAGTTCGCCGGCTTAAAGCCTTCGGCGCTCGGCGTTCTGGCTGTTCTGAGAATACAAAAAAGAGGACATCCACTATACAGTAGATGTCCTCTTTTTTTCGAGGCGAGAGTCGGATTCGAACCGGCGCTCAGGGTGTTGCAGACCCATGCCTTACCACTTGGCTATCTCGCCATAGATCCGATGTTTTCTTTCGGACTTCCCATAGTATAGCGTATTTATAGGAAATAAGCAATCACATATTTTGTGGCGGTTGCAGAGGGATAACAGTTCAGGCAGGGGACCCGGAGCGGCGGCAACGGAGGCCATACGTAGAGATCGTGTAAAATCAAGCCGGGTCCCCTGCCTGAACTGTTACGCGTAATGGGGGTCAGATCCTTCGCCCGGCCACCCGGAAGAGTATCTTAGTCCTGCCGCCCCGGCACGGTCTGCACGAAATTCTGAATCGTCTGCAGCTTCTGGTACTCCGCGCTGTCCTTGATGCCCGGCTGCTTCAGATAGTGCTCCTTGATCTTCTCGAAGGTCTCCGGACTCAGCACATGCTCGATCCGGCAGGCATCCTGACCTGCGGTATACGCACTCACCCCGAGCCGCACCAGCATATTCGTAAGAACCACATGCTTCTCGTAGGTCGCCTTCGCCGCCGCCATCCCGGCCTCCGTCAGCGCGATGTAGCCATTGTCATCCACCGTGATCATGCCCTCTTCACGCAGATGCTTCATCGCCACGGAAACCGACGGCTTCGAAAATCCGAGCAGATTTGCGATATCGATGGAACGCACCACCTGCTGGCTCATCGCCAGCACCAGAATACTCTCCAGATAATTCTCCGACGACTCATGTGTCGCATACGTACTCATATCGAAACTCCTTTTCAGAAACTTGAAGATTTCATCATGTATCCCCGATAGTATAACACATCTGAGCGGATATCCGCGAAAGTTAGATATAACTAATTATTTTAACGAAAGCTATTGACTTGAAAAAAAGTTAGTGCTAACTTACTAGCGTGAAGTTAGCTTCGACTAATTAGACGGGACTAATTTATACTTTTATGTAGAGGCGGCGGCCATCAACATCATGTAAAGGAGGTACGATGATGCCATTATCGATGGGAACACAGGGTGAAGAATATGAGATTCAGCGCATCGGAGGAAATGACAAGACGCAGCATTTCCTGGAGTCACTGGGATTCTATGCCGGAGGCAAGGTGAAGATCGTTTCCTGTAATCGCGGCAATCTGATCGTACAGGTGAAGGAGTCGAGACTGGCACTGGACGAGACGATGGCCCGTAAGGTCATGATCAGTGCGTGAAGACGCGATAACATCCGTAGACGAGCACAGGAAGCATCGTGGGTGAGTCCATAGCCACAGCAACACAGTATCATCCGCAGCGTGTCTGCGCTTTATAGATAGATGAGGAGGGAATAGAGTTGAAAACATTAAGAGAGGTTCAGCCAGGTGAGGATTGCGTTGTAGCGAAGATCACCGGTGAGGGTGCCATCAAGAGAAGAATCATGGATATGGGAATCACGAAGGGGACGACTCTTCATGTGCGTAAGGCAGCGCCGCTCGGCGATCCGATCGAGATCACCGTACGTGGCTACGAGCTTTCCGTCCGGAAGGCCGACGCCGAGATGGTACAGGTCGAGACGAAGGCCTGAGCACAGCAGATCCTGAGCGGGCGGTGCCCGGATGGAAGCATTGGCCACGGAGGACGTGGCGGAGAATGAAAATCTTAGAGGGGGAAAATCAAATGGCAATCACGATTGCACTCGCAGGTAATCCGAACTGCGGAAAGACGACGCTATTTAATCAGCTGACCGGATCCAACCAGTACGTTGGTAACTGGCCAGGCGTTACAGTAGAGAAGAAGGAAGGTAAGCTGAAGGGCCACGCAGATGTGACCATCGCCGATCTTCCGGGTATTTATTCACTTTCTCCATACACACTGGAGGAGGTCGTTGCGCGAAACTATCTCATCAACACGAAGCCGGATGCGATCCTGAACATCGTGGATGGTACGAACCTCGAGCGTAACCTCTACCTCACCACACAGCTGAAGGAGCTCGGGATTCCGGTGGTGATGGCCGTGAACATGATGGATGTCGTAGAGAAGAACGGCGACCAGATCCGCCTCGACCAGATCGAGAAGTACCTCGGCTGTAAGGCAGTGAAGATCTCCGCGCTGAACGGCACGGGCATCAAGGAGGCGACCGAGCTCGCGATTCATGAGGCACAGACCGGTTCCACCGAGATCGTACACAGCTTCTCTGAAGAAGTCATGGATGCCATCCTCCAGATCGAGGAGAAGATCGCTGCGTACGTCCCGGAGGGCGAGAAGCGCTTCTTCGCGGTCAAGCTCTTCGAGCGTGATGATAAGATCCGCCACGAGATGATCGGTGCCGGCCAGAACGTCGACGTCGAGTCCATCATCGCCGCGGTCGAGAAGGCGGAGGATGACGACGCCGAGTCCATCATCACCAACGAGCGGTACAGCTACATCCAGAACATGATCGCCGCTGCGTACACGAAGAAGCATGTCGGTAAGCTGTCCACCTCCGACCGGATCGATAGCATCGTCACGAACCGCTTCCTGGCGCTCCCGATCTTCGCAGCCGTGATGTGGCTCGTATACTACATCTCCATCTCGACGATCGGTGCGATCGGTACCGACTGGGTCAATGATGTCCTGTTTGGCTCAGACCCGTGGTCTTTCTTCGGCCTCTGCGAGCTGCCGTCGATCCCGGGCCTTTTCGAAGGCATCCTCAGTGCACTCGGCACCGGTGAGGTATTGACAAGTCTCGTCCTCGACGGTATCGTCGCAGGTATCGGCGCGGTGCTCGGCTTCCTGCCGCAGATGCTCGTCCTGTTCTTCTTCCTCGCCTTCCTCGAGGGCTGTGGATACATGGCGCGTATCGCCTTCATCCTGGATCGAATCTTCCGTCGTTTCGGTCTCTCCGGTAAGTCCTTCATCCCGATGCTGATCGGCTCTGGCTGCGGCGTTCCGGGTGTCATGGCATCGAGAACGATCGAGAACGAGCGTGACCGTCGTATGACGATCATGACCACGACCTTCATCCCGTGCTCCGCGAAGCTTCCGGTCATCGCCCTCCTCGCAGGTGCGGTATTCGGCGGTGCTTCCTGGGTCGCACCATCCACGTACTTCCTCGGCATCGCAGCCATCATCTTCTCCGGTATCGTACTGAAGAAGACGAAGTGGTTCGCAGGTGACCCGGCTCCATTCGTTATGGAGCTCCCGGCGTACCACCTTCCGAGACCGATCGACATCCTGAAGTCCATGTATGAGCGTGGCTCCTCCTTCGTAAAGAAGGCCGGCTCGATCATCCTTCTGTCCACCATCGCGGTCTGGTTCACCTCCTCCTTCGGTATGCAGGACGGCCAGTTCGGCATGGTCGACATGGACAACTCCATCCTCGCGGCCATCGGTAACGCGATCGCCTGGATCTTCACACCGCTCGGCTGGGCAGACTGGAAGTCCGCTGTGGCTGCCGTGACCGGCCTCGTCGCCAAGGAGAACGTCGTCGGTACCTTCGGTATCCTCTTCCATTATGAAGGAGCAGAGGAGCTCGCCGAGGCAGGTGACCAGATCTGGAACCTCGTACAGGCGAACTACTCCGGTGTCGCTGCTGGCTACAGCTTCCTCGCCTTTAACCTGCTCTGCGCACCTTGCTTCGCAGCGATCGGCGCGATCCGTCGTGAGATGAACAACGCAAAGTGGACCTGGAGAGCGATCGGCTGGGAGTGCGGTCTCGCGTACTGCGTCGGTACGGTCATCTACCAGATCGTCGGCCTCTTCACCGGTGAAGCCCACTTCGGTATCTTCACCGTCATCGCCATCGCCCTCGTCATCCTCGGCATCTGGGCCCTGGTTCGCCCGTACCACGAAGCGACGGAGCTCTCCGACAAGTTCGACTCCGTAGCCGCCGCGGCACAGAAGTAATTTCAGAAGTATTTCAGGTCAATGTCTCCGGGCACCACGCAGATGGTGTAGCTGGAGGCATTGCCCACCGAAGGATCCGACAGATGCTTCCCGGACGATGATGATCACGGGATCGAAGCATCATTCTCAGAAAGGAGGAACTATGGGAGATCTCATCGTGGGAGGACTGATCGCACTTATGGTGATCCTCATCCTCCGAAGTCTTCATAAGGCCGTCGCGAAAAGCGGCGCCTGCGCGTTCTGCAGCTACGCGAAAAACGGCTGCGACCACGTCGGCCATCACGAGCTCGACCTCGAGCGCGCCGAAAGCCGGCTGAACGCCACCCAGAAAGCGATTCTCGCGAAACATCGCAGACAGAATTAACTGAAAGGGGCCAGTGTGATGACGAATCCTCGAGATGATCGTCATTACGCTGGCTTCTTTGCTGTTTCCGCGTTTTAACACATTATAGCCGCGAAGTGCCCAGGAAATTTCCCCTGGACACATCGTTATCATTGTAACAGGGCCGTAAACTGTGATAAAATAGATACAATTTTATGAATGTACGCCCGGAAGGACGTCGGGAGAGGCAGAAAATGAGTAAAGAGAAGTACATGGCATATATCGGTTCCTACAGCTACACGGGCAATGCAAAGGGCATCACCGTCTGTGATGTCGATGTAGAGAAAGGAACCTTCACGAAGCGGACCGAGATCGAGGTGAACAACTCCTCCTACCTCGTCGCATCGAGAGATCAGAAGACACTGTATTCCATCGCGGATGAGGGCGTGGTTTCCTTCCGTATCCTCGAGAACGGTGCACTGCAGAAGCTGAACACCCAGAACATCCGTGGCATGCGTGGCTGCCACCTCGCGATCGACCAGTTCGATCAGTACCTGATGGTCTCCGGCTACCACGATGGCAAGGCGACCCTGCTCGCACTGAATCCGGACGGTTCCGTCGGTCCGATCGTCGATGGCGTCTTCGATAAGGGCATCGGTTCCGTCGCAGAGCGGACCTTCCGTCCACACGTATCCTGCGCACGCATGACGGATGATCAGAAGTATATCCTCGTCGCAGACCTCGGCATCGACCAGGTACGCATCTTCCGCTTCGATAAGCCGGACGGACGGATGCGTCAGATCGACACGCTCCGCTGTGAGCTGAAGTCTGCACCGCGTCACTTCCGCTTCTCGCCGGATCGTAAGTTCCTCTACCTCATGTATGAGGTGAAGAACGTGATCGATGTGTTCCGCTTCACGGAGGGCAAGAAGCCGAACGATATCAACCTCGAGAAGATCCAGACCATCTCGACCCACAACGACCCGTCGAACAGCCCGCTGATCGCGGCATGTCAGATGCGCTTCTCACCGGATAAGGATGCGAAGCATCTGTTTGTGTCCAATGCTGGCATCGATACGATCACGATGTATGAGCGTGATGTCGAGACCGGCCTTCTGACCATGAAGAGCTCCCTCCCGGTATCCGGTGTCTATCCGAAGGATTTCTGTATCTTCCCGGATGAGAAGCACATCGCGGCCGCGAACAACGAGTCCGGCACGATCACCTTCTTCTCGATGGATTATGATACGGGTATGCTCGTGATGAGCGCCCGCGATATCCCGGTGGATGAGCCGAACTGCATCTGCATGGTGAAGCTGCCATCCGGTAAGTAAAAACGCGTTTCAGGGGGACATCCATGGCAGGCAATACATTTGGAAAACTCTTTCGTATCACCACCTTCGGTGAGTCACACGGACCGGCACTCGGCGTCATCATCGATGGCTGTCCGGCTGGCCTCGCACTGTCCGTCGAGGACATCCAGCCGTATATGGACCGGCGGAAGCCGGGCCAGAATTTGAAGGCTACCCAGCGGAAGGAGGACGACCAGATCGAGATCCTCTCCGGTGTTTTCGAGGGAAAGACGACCGGTACGCCGATCGCGATGATGGTTCGAAACAGTGATCAGCACAGTAAGGACTACTCGGATATCGCCCACGTGTTCCGTCCGGGCCACGCCGATTACGGCTTCTATGAGAAGTACGGCTTCCGCGACTACCGTGGTGGCGGTCGCTCCAGCGGTCGCGAGACCCTCGCGCGTGTTGCTGGTGGTGCCGTCGCAGCGAAGGTGCTGTCGGATCTCGGCATCACGGTGGACGCCGAGGTGACGGAGCTTGCCGGTATCGACGTGACGACTCCGGCTGGCCAGGAGGCGGCCGACCAGCGCATCCTCGAGCTCCGCGAGGAGAAGGACAGCGCCGGTGGCGTGGTGACCTGCTTCGTCAACAACATGCCGACCGGCATCGGTGAGCCGGTCTTCGATAAGCTCGACGCTCGCCTCGCTCAGGCCGTGATGTCGATCGGTGCGGTCAAGGCCGTGGAGATCGGCGACGGGACGAAGGCAGCCCGCGCCCTCGGCTCCGAGAACAACGATGGCTTTGAGGCCGTCGCGGTGCCGATCGCCCCGATGGAGGTCGATGATGACGACGAGGACTACGAGCACCAGCCGAGCCTCGAGGATGTGAACCGCGCCCGTGCGCTCCATGACGAGACGCCACTCACGGAAGAAGAGTTCGAGGAGATGCTCGCAAGTGGTGAGCTCGACGGCATGGAGGAGGTCTTCCGTGTGAAGACGAACCACGCCGGCGGCATCCTCGGCGGCATGTCTGACGGCGCCGAGATCGTCCTCCGTGCCTACTTCAAGCCGACGCCGTCCATCGCCAGCCCGCAGGAAACCGCGAACGAAGAGGGCGATAACATCACGATCGAGATCAAGGGCCGCCATGACCCGACCGTCGTCGAGCGGGCCTGCGTCGTCGTGGAGTGTATGGTGGCCATCACCGTACTCGATGCGCTCCTCGAGAATATGGGTGCGCAGATGGAGTTCCTGCACGAAATCTATCCGCTTGATTAAGCGGGAGAGAAAGAGTATTTTATTAGTAAAGCGCTTTACTGCCTTGCGGGCGGGTGCCTCCGCGGAGGACGACTGCATTGGCCGGGACAGTGGCGGAAACGATGACGAGACAACAGGAGGTATGAACATGGCAGATCAGATGTCAAAGGAGTATGATGCAGTGAAGGAGCTCGGTCTCTGCGTACTGCATGTAGGTATCAATGCAAACGGCGAGGAGGATGCACTCAGAATCGCAGACGAGTTCCAGACCCTCATGGGCTTCATCCCGAGAGTCGGCCACAGCTCCATCTTCGCTTCGGACCTCATCGAGATCATGAAGAAGGACGGCCCGGGCGAGAAGGGCCACATCGCGATCGGCTGCCATGACGTAGACGCCGCGGTCGCTTTCTTCGAGAAGCGCGGCATGGGCGTGAAGCCGGAGACCGCAAAGAAGAACCCGGACGGCAGCCTCATGTTTATCTACCTCGATAAGCAGATTGCAGGCTTCGCGATTCACCTGAAGCAGTACTGATTTATACGAATCTTATGCGCCGGAGGATAATCCTCCGGCTTTTCTCTTGTAAATCCTTTTTCACATGCTAAAATAGATGCGCATATAAACCTGCGACGGCAAGGCACGAAGGATGTGCGACGGTGCCGACGCATTCAAAAAGAAAGGCTATGATTATGGCAGACAAGAAACTTGTCGAGCAGATCACTCCTATGGGGGAGGATTTCGCTCAGTGGTACACAGACGTTGTTAAGAAGGCAGAGCTCACGGACTATTCATCCGTCAAGGGGTTCATGGTCATCCGTCCGGCTGGCTATGCGATCTGGGAGAACATCATGCATGAGCTGGATCAGCGCTTCAAGGCGAGCGGCGTAGAGAACGTAGCGATGCCGATGCTGATTCCGGAGTCCCTCCTTCAGAAGGAGAAGGACCACGTCGAGGGCTTCGCACCAGAGGTTGCCTGGGTAACCGAGGGTGGACAGAAGAAGCTCGAGGAGCGTCTCTGTGTACGCCCGACCTCCGAGACACTGTTCTGTGATTACTTCTCAAAGGTTGTAAAGTCCTATCGTGATCTCCCGCAGATCCTCAACCAGTGGGTATCGGTCGTTCGTTGGGAGAAGACCACCCGTCCGTTCCTGAGAACCCGTGAGTTCCTGTGGCAGGAGGGACATACCGTGCATGCAACCGCGGAGCAGGCTGAGGAGAGAACGAAGCTTATGCTCGAGATCTATGCGGACATCTCGGAGAACGTGCTTGCGATCCCGGTCGTAAAGGGACAGAAGACCGAGAAGGAGAAGTTTGCCGGTGCCGTAGCTACTTATACCATCGAGGCTCTCATGCATGATGGTCAGGCACTTCAGTGTGCGACCTCCCACAACTTCGGTGCGGATTTCGCGAAGGCCTTCAATGTACAGTTCCTTGATAAGGACAACCAGCTGAAGCCGGTATACGAGACTTCCTGGGGTATGACCACCCGTATGATCGGTGCGCTCATCATGGTACATGGTGATGATTCCGGTCTCAAGCTGCCACCGAGAATCGCGCCGACGCAGATCTGCATCGTTCCGATCCAGCAGAAGAAGGAAGGCGTGCTTGAGAAGGCATACGAGCTGAGAGATCAGCTTCGGAAGTCCGGCTTCCGCGTAAAGGTAGACGATGGTGACAAGTCACCGGGCTTCAAGTTCGCGGACTGTGAGGTACGTGGTATTCCGCTTCGTATCGAGGTCGGTCCGAAGGATATCGAGGCCGGTCATGCCGTACTGGTACGTCGTGATACCCGTGAGAAGATCCAGGTTTCCTTCGACGAACTCGCGGAGGAGACCGGAAAGCTGCTCGAGCAGATCCAGCAGGATATGTACGACCGCGCGAAGACCTTCCTCGAGGAGCATACCTCCAGTGCGACCAACATGGACGAGCTCGTCGATATCGTAAACACCAAGCGTGGCTTCGTGAAGGCCATGTGGTGCGGCTGCCGCGAGTGCGAGGATAAGCTGAAGGAGATGTCCGGCATCACCTCGAGATGTATCCCGTTCGAACAGGAGAGCATCAGCGATACCTGTGTTGTCTGCGGAAAGCCGGCGACGAAGATGGTATACTGGGGACGTGCATACTGATCTGATTTGAATATCGGGTGCCGTAGAGCTGTCGCGACTGCGACAGCTCTTTTACGCTATGCAGGCATTCCATGTTAAAATAAGTATAATGAAAAAAATCAAATTACCTTCAAATGTAGAATATATCATCCATCAGCTGGAGCGTGCGGGCTACGAGGCTTACGCGGTCGGTGGCTGTGTGCGCGACAGTCTCCTCGGGCGGGTTCCGGGCGACTGGGACATCACGACGAGTGCGCGTCCGGAGCAGGTGAAGGCGGTGTTCCGCCGCACCATCGACACCGGGATCCAGCATGGCACCGTGACGGTGCTGATGCCGGCGGAGCAGGCGGATTCTTCTGTGGCTGGTGAGGCGTCTGGCATCCAGGGAGATGCGCGCAGGGCAGCATCGCAGGGAGTTCATACCGGCACAGCGCATGCCGGTCGTTCGGCGGAGCACCCGGGAGCGAGGTCCATGCCGGTCTGGGAGGGCTACGAGGTCACGACCTATCGGATCGATGGTGCCTACCTCGATGGGCGTCATCCGAGCGCGGTGCAGTTCACGCCGTCGCTCCATGAGGATCTCGCGCGCCGTGACTTCACGATCAACGCGATGGCGGTCAATGACCGGAGTGGTATCGTGGATGACTTCGGTGGTCTCGAGGACCTCGGTCGTCGTGTCGTCCGCGCCGTCGGCGAGCCGGAGCAGCGCTTCCAGGAGGATGCCCTTCGCATGCTCCGCGCCCTCCGTTTCTCGGCCCAGCTCGGCTTCGACATCGATCCGGCGACCTGGGAGGCCGTACGGAAGCTCGCGCCGAACCTCGAGCACGTCTCGAAGGAGCGTATCGCCGTCGAGCTCACGAAGCTCCTGATGTCCGACCATCCAGAGCACATCGCGCTGGTATCGACGAGCGGCCTCTCCGAGTACATCAGTGAGCACTTCGCCGACGCCTTCCACGACGCGATCGACGTGCCGGATGACTATCCGGTCTATCCGTGGATGCCGTCCGACCTTCCGGCCGAGCGCTACCTCCGCTGGGGCGTTTTCCTGCGCGGTGTGCCGGACCGTGCGCGCGGCATCCTCCGGGAGCTGAAGATAGACAATGATACCATCGCGAAGGCAGGCACCGTCGCGCAGCTTTTCCAGGAACCGCTGCCGGACTCACGCTACAAGATCCGGAAGAAGCTGTCGGAAGTCGGCTACGAGACCTACGAAAACTATCTGCGGGCCGTCACCTGCCTGCTCCTCGCGGCACGTGATGCCGAGTGGATGCGGCCGTACCTCGACGCCGCCTGCCCGAAGCAGGAGACCGTGATCATGCCATGCTGTCAGACCGCGACGAAGCCAGACAGCGCCTGCAGCGCACCGGAGAAGCACAAAGACCCTACGGCGGAGCTCCTCGACTGCATCCGACGGGTACAGTTTGAAGTGGCGGCCATCCGCGTCGCGGGCGACTGCATTGAACTGAAAAACCTCGAGATCAGCGGACAGGACCTTATGGCGATCGGCATCCCGCGTGGGCCGGAAATCGGGCGGATCCTGCACGCACTCCTCGACCAGGTGCTTCAGGACCCGTCGCAGAACCACCGCGAACGACTGACGGAGCTCGCACGTGGCATGATGCTCTGATTGTACGATGGCATAGCCTGGACGTCGGAGGGCCGGCAGCAGAAGCCATACGAAGAGGTCGTGAAGAATCAAAATCCCAGTCCTTAGAAGTACTTGGTGTATCTCTCCTTGGAACCCTCTGACAACGCTGAGTTTTCATGAAAGAAAACTCAGCGATTGCAGAGGGCCTAGTACTTCTTAGGACTGGAATTTTAGAGTCTTCCGAGCTCGTAGTACTGTGTTTCTGCTGCCGGCCCTCCGGCGTCCAGGCAGTCCTGTAAAATTTCAGTGAAACCGCCGCGAACATGCCCCGACGCCTTGAAGCGGATGTGCAAAATTGATATATTTATAATAGCTGAATTTTTCAGAAAGAGAGGGCAATCTATCTATGTATCAGGATGAATATAAGCGTTGGCTTCATGCCGAGCTTCAGGATGTTGACTTAAAAACCGAGCTTCAGAATATCGAAGGCGATGATGACGCGATCAAGGAGCGTTTCGCCGTTGCACTGAAGTTTGGAACCGCTGGCCTCCGCGGCACACTCGGCGCAGGAACCAACCGGATGAATATCTGGGTCGTTCGTCAGGCGACACAGGGTGTGGCAGACTGGGTGAAGACCCAGGGCGGAACACAGACCGTTGCGATCAGCTACGATTCCCGTCTGAAGGGCTGGAATTTCGCACGTGACGCAGCCGGTGTGCTGGCAGCGAACGGCATCCACGTGCGCATCTACGATGAGCTCATGCCGGTACCGGCCCTTTCCTTCGCCACCCGTTACTATCACTGCAACGCCGGCATCATGGTGACCGCTTCCCACAACCCGGCGAAGTACAACGGCTATAAGGCCTACGGTCCGGACGGATGTCAGATGACCGATGAGGCTGCGGACATCGTTTACCAGCAGATCCAGAAGACCGACGTGCTCACCGGCGCGAAGTACATGAGCTTCGCCGAGGGCGTCAATAAGGGTCTCATCCAGTTCGTCGAGGACGACTGCAAGAACGCACTCTACGAGGCGATCGAGGCACGTCAGATCCGCCCGGGTATCGCGGCGACCTCCGGCCTCAAGCTCGTGTACTCACCACTGAACGGTACCGGCCTCGTTCCGGTCACCCGTGTACTGAACGACATCGGTATCCACGACATCACGATCGTGCCGGAGCAGGAGTACCCGAACGGCTACTTCACCACCTGCTCCTATCCGAACCCGGAGATCCTCGACGCACTGAAGAAGGGCCTCGAGCTCGCTGAGAAGACCGGCGCGGACCTGATGCTCGCGACCGACCCGGATGCAGACCGTGTCGGCATCGCCATGAAGTGCCCGGACGGTTCCTATGAGCTCGTCACCGGTAACGAGATGGGCGTACTGCTCCTCGATTACATCTGCGCAGGCCGCACCGAGCAGGGCACCATGCCGGCGAAGCCAGTCGCTGTGAAGTCGATCGTTTCCACACCGCTGGCCAATGCTGTCGCCGAGCACTATGGCGTCGAGCTTCGGGAGACCCTCACCGGTTTCAAGTGGATCGGTGACCAGATCGCACAGCTCGAGGCAGCCGGGGAAGTGGATCGCTTCATCTTCGGCTTCGAGGAGTCCTACGGCTACCTTGCCGGCCCGTATGTACGTGATAAGGACGCCGTGATCGGCTCCATGCTCATCTGCGAGATGGCTGCGTACTATCGCTCCATCGGATCCTCCATCAAGCAGCGCCTCGAGGAGATCTACAAGGAGTATGGACGCTACCTCAACAAGGTCGATTCCTTCGAGTTCCCGGGCCTCAGCGGTATGGATAAGATGGCCGGCATCATGAACGAGCTCCGCACGAATCCGCCGAAGGATTTCGCCGGTAAGAAGGTCGTGAAGGTCATGGATTACACGAAGCCGGAGGAGACCGGACTTCCAGCAGCGAACGTCCTGATCTACTCCCTCGATGACGGCTCCACCGTCGTGGTTCGCCCGTCCGGCACGGAGCCGAAGATCAAGGCCTACTACACCACCCTCGGAAAGGACCTCGCAGAGGCTGAAGCCGAGAAGGAGAAGCTGGCAGCCGCACTCGAGCCGCTGTTTAAATAAGCGATGATCAAAGATGAAGTATGAAGCATCGTAGGTGCCCGTTACGACAGGACGCACGAGCGGTGCAGATATGAATCAAGCCACGGTGGAGGGCTGCCATCAGAGAGAGGCGGCCTGCCACCGTGTTTTTTATTTGGACCGGCCCGGCGATGGATACGTTTGCGGTCGCTAGAAGTGCAACCCGGGCCTGGTCCTCAGATTTAGTGAGGTGTTTTGTGAAGGAACGAAATCTGAAGCTCGACAACGCAAAGGGCATCCTGATCACCCTGGTGGTGATCGGCCACATGCTGCTCCCGATCCAGGGCACGACCCGCGGCGTCACAAATTTCTTCTATATGATCTACGCCTTTCACATGCCCGCCTTCGTCTTCATCTCCGGCCTCCTCGCGCAGCGCATCTACATCCGCGTGCCGAAGCAGGCGCATGCTCCAGCCGAAAACTGTGCACAGCGCCACCCGCATCACGCGACCAATGTTTCTGCCACTCAGCAGGTGACTACCGTGGGTCACTTCAACGGACATCGCTGGTGCTCGACCCTCTGGCTGTACCTCCTGTTTCAGTTCATCCTGTTCTTCTCGGAGATTCCCGCCTACGGCCGCACGACCCGCTTCCCGGACTTCCTTCATACCTCCGGTGCACCCTGGTACCTCCTCGCCCTGCTCCTCTGGTATCTGATGATCCCTTTCTTCGCCGGGTGCCGAGGAAAAGTGCTTCCGCTCCGGCCTGCATGTTCGAATCGTCGCCACCAGCCGAGTGAGAGGCGGGCGCAGTCGGACGAGGGTCTGCAGGCGGGCAGGGCACAGCGCGGCATCCCGTGCAGTCTGATCGCCTGGATCCTCCTCACAGGCCTGTCCCTCGCCGGCGGCTACCTCGCGAGCGGTGCCCTCGCCGGTATCGGCGACTTCCTCGCCCTCGATCGCGTCATCGCCTTCGCCCCGTTCTTCTTCGCCGGCTACTTCATCGGCCCGGAACGCCTGATGAAGTTTCTCGGAGTGCAGCAGGAGAGTGTAGCGGCACCGAAACGCGCGACCTCCCGGCGTCGGTCTTCGGAAGGGACTTCAAAGCGTGCCGATCGAGGCATTGTCCTGCTCCTGATGGCGCTCGGCCTCCTCTGTTTCGCGCTGATCGGCACGCAGACCTTCGACCGCCTGCTTCCGTACCGAAACGTCGTCTACGGTGCCTGGTACTACCGCTTCCATCCGGAGCAGAACCCAGCCGCCTTTCCGGGCGCGCTCAGCTCGCAGCTCTGGCTGATCCGCCTCGCCTGGTTCCTCGTATCCGGCCTCATGAGCTTCACGCTCCTCGCCCTGATGCCGAACCGGCAGATCCCGCTCCTCACCACCATCGGGCAGCGCACCCTGCAGATCTACATCCTGCACCGCCCGATCCGTGACCTCCTCCTCGCAAGCGGCTTCATCACCGCCGCCGGCCCGGAAAACATCCTGCACGTCCTCCTGCTCATCGCCCTGTCGCTCCTCATGACCCTCGTGCTTTCCGCCGGCATCCTCCAGCGCCTCTTCGACGCCATCCAGAAGCTTCCGGACCGGCTACTCTGAGTCTTCATAGAAAGGAATTTCAAGAAAAATGTGGGTTTTCGTTAATGGTTTAAAGGTCTTTCAGAATTACACTCTGCTGCAGTGGGCGTGGTTTTTCATGTTCTACTGCATCTTCGGCTGGTGCTTCGAGTCGACCTACTGCTCGCTGAAATCGATGCGCCTCATGAACCGCGGCTTCTGTCACGGCCCGTGGCTTCCGATCTACGGCGCCGGCGGCACGCTTTTCCTCATCTTCGCCTGGCCCTACCGCGCGAACCTCATCACGACCTTCCTGATGGGCATGCTGGTCGGCACCGGCCTCGAGCTCATCACCGGGCCGCTCATGTACCACATCTTCCACATGAAATGGTGGGATTACAGCCAGAATCCGCTGAACTTCCGCGGCTACATCTGCCTCGGGGCGTCCCTCGGCTGGGGCGCGATGGCGCTCTTTTTCGTGCATTTCCTGCATCCGCGTGTGGCGGAGCTCACCGTGGACTGGACCCCGATCGGTTATATCGTCGTCGTCACCATGCTCTACACGCTCTTCGTCGAAGACGTGATTTTCTCTGTACTCGGTGCCCTCGATATCCGGAAGCGTCTCGAGACCCTCGCCGCAAATTCGGAGGAGATTCAGCAGCTGAAGCTGAGTATCTCGGAAGCTCGCGAGCATCTCGAGGAGCTGCAGGAGGCGGCGCGTGCCAATGCCTCTGAAGTGAAGATCGTCGCGGAGTCGGAGGGACGTCTGGCGGCCGCGAAGCTCGCGACCGAGGAGGCTGCCCGCGCTCTGCAGGCTGCCCGTGAGACGGGCACCCTCGCGGCGCGCAGCCTCGCCGAAAGCGGCGTCCAGGCGGCGCGTGCCGCTGTGGACAGCGGCATGCAGACCGCGCGCACGGTTGCGGAAACCGGCCGCAGCGCCGGTGAGCTCGGCAAGTCCGCCGTCCAGCGCAGCCTCGAGCTGCGCCGTCGCCTCGCCGAGGAACGCCGTCGTCGCCTCGAAGAGCGCCTCGCCATCCTGGAGGATGGCGGTGATGCCCGCAGCGGCCGCATGAACTGGTGGGTCGGCAACACCCTTCGAAACAACCCGACCATGACCCATCACCCACGCCACAGCGCAGACTTCGAATTCTACGCGCGTCTCCGCGCCTCCTCACAGCGCCACCGCGAGAGCTTCGAAAAGATGGAAGCCCGCATCGACGCCGAAAAAGCGAAGGACCGCGCCGCTGAAGAGATATGACATCCTGTCTGACAGCCCAAACCCGCCGATACTTCGGCGGGTTTTTCATATAAATCATGAGAAATATCAAATATTTGATAATTTTGAAAAAAGTGGATAATTATGACTAATTTCACCGAACTTGCGCAGATACTCAGACTATCTACTATTTTCATATTTGATATATATTGGATAAATTTGGACGGAATCATACATACGCTTATTTGCGTACGATCTAAGATCGGCTTGATTCATAAAAAGTAGATATGGATTTTGAAGATATCTTACCTTCATCGATCTCTTCGTATCCAATAATCCTTCTATTTAAAAATCTTGGATAGTTGTCACGCATCAGCTCTTATGAAACTAGCATTTTGATATCCATTATTTTTGAAATACTAAAATAATGGATAGTTTCTTCTGCAAGAATCGATTTTCACCCGCAAAACATATCCATTATTTATAAAAAGAGCTAAAAGTGGATAGTGCTCATTCATTTCCGTCGCTACTGTTCTTCATGCGTCCATTTCCGGTCTATTCGGAACGACACCCGCACTTCTTTTTTTCGGCTATCGAAAATATTCCCAAATACTACTTCAAGCGCGCGAAGCGTTGGGGTACAATGAGAAGAAATGAAAAGCAACGTCTGTACCGGGGGCTGACCCCTGCGTACCCCCGGGCATCCCCTTCCGGATTTCGGAAGGGGTCTGACCCTAATCACTGAACGACACAAACGCCCGCCATCCGCGGGCGAAGGAGGAAGATATGGCACTTTCGAAAAGTATGCAGCAGCTGGTCGCCGGCAACTCCGCGATCCGCAAGATGTTCGAGCTCGGGCAGGAGCTCGCCGCGCGCGTCGGTCGTGAAAACGTCTACGACTTCAGCCTCGGCAACCCGGCCTCGCCGGTCCCGGAGGAGGTGCGCGATTCCATCGTACGCATCGCGACAGAGGAAGCGCCGAATTATGTTCACGGTTATATGGCCAATGCAGGCTACCCGGAGGTGCGTGCCGCGGTAGCGGAACACCTGAATCGCCTCCACGGCACCGACTATGACGCCCAGGACATCATCATGACCGTGGGTGCTGCCGGCGGCCTGAACGACGTCCTCCGCGCACTCCTCGACCCGGACGACGAAGTCCTAACCTTCGCCCCGTTCTTCACCGAGTACCGCAGCTACGCCGCAAACTTCGGCGGGAAGCTCACCATCGTCCCACCGGATACCGAGCACTTCCAGCTCGACATCGACGCCGCGGAAGCCTGCATTGGCGAGCGTACGAAGGCCATCATCGTGAACAACCCGAACAATCCGTCGGGTGCCGTTTACACCGAAGAAACCATTCGGAAGCTCGGCGCGATGCTGGAACGTAAGGAGCAGGAAATCGGCCATCCGATCTACGTGATCTGCGACGAGCCGTACCGCGAGCTCGTGTACGACGGCCTCACCGTCCCGTACATCCCGAATATCATCAAAAACGCGGTCTTCCTCTACAGCTTCAGCAAGACCCTGTCACTGCCGGGCGAGCGTATCGGCTACATGGCGCTGGCGAAGCGCGCAGACGATCACGACACGATGATCCAGGCCCTGACGATCGCGAACCGTTGCCTCGGCTTCGTGAACGCGCCGTCCCTCCTGCAGCTCGTCGTGAAGGACTGTCTCGCGGTAGAGGCCAATGTTCCGTTTTATGACCGGAACCGGAAGCTGCTGTATGCCACCATTTCCGGCCTCGACTTCGAGTGTGTTCGACCAGAGGGTGCCTTCTACATGCTCGTGAAGGCACCGAACGGCAGCGCCGCGGACTTCGCCGCCGCCGCGGAGAAGCTCAACATCATCATCGTCCCGTGTGACGGCTTCGGCCTCCCGGGCTATGTACGCATCGCCTACTGCGTCGACTACGCGATGATCGAACGCTCCATCCCGGCCTGGGAACAGCTCGCGAAAATTTATGGGGTCAGACCCCATTAAATTTTTCTAAACAGATTCTAAACTGAACTTTATGGGGTCAGACCCCCTTACGTACATCCTCTCAAACTGAAAAATCCCGCCGGAGCTTCTTCGCTTCGACGGGATTTTCATGTTTGTGCTTTATGTCAAGAGATCAGCCAAGGGGGGAGCCGAACTCCTATGAAGTATATGGAAAACGGTCATGCTCGATGGAGCTTCATGAATCTGCTGGAGCGTTTGTGCATCGCCCCGTCTTTCATAAAGAATCGTAAGCATTTGCGACCGTTTTTTTAGAAGGGGGCTCCGGAGTGTATTTCAACTCCGGAGTATGAGTATGAAAAGCGTTTCTTCGTTACATCTCTGTAACTATGATATATGATACAGGGCACTTGTGACTGAAGTATGTCGCCAGACTAAAAGAACTCTAAAGAATCTAAACAAAGTCTAAACAGAAGCGAAAGGATCATTTACGAGATTCTTTCGTGCCCGAACTCCACAATTCTGACTTTAAAAACAGAGGGCCATCGATTATACTATAGAAGATTCTATGTTGAATTACTAAATTCGCCCTGCGCGCCCATAAGCCGGGTGGCTCACGAGAGCAGCTTCGACGGGATTTCTTCGGACGGGTATCGGAAACGGTACCGACCGTGCGTGGCGCAGCGCAGAGAGCTGCGTATCCTGACAGGGCTTCGTTTTATACATCGTTATATAGTAGGAGTTTTTCATGTTTTCACTGATTTCAAATGATATCGGCATTGATCTGGGTACCTCCAGCATCCTTGTATATATAAAAGGCCGCGGCGTCGTTCTGAAGGAGCCGTCCGTGGTGGCCGTTAACCGCGATACGAACACCGTGCTGGCGTACGGTGAGGACGCGCGTCTCATGCTGGGCCGCACCCCGGAGAACATCTCGGCGGTTCGTCCGCTGCGCCAGGGCGTCATCTCGGACTACACCCTGACGGAGAAGATGCTGAAGTACTTCATTCAGAAGGCCGTCGGCAAGCGTACCCTCCGGAAGCCGCGTATCTCTGTCTGCATTCCAAGTGGTGCGACCGAGGTCGAGAAGAAGGCCGTCGAGGATGCCGCTTACCACGCAGGTGCCCGTGAGGTCACGATCATCGAGGAGCCGGTAGCGGCGGCCATCGGTGCCGGCATCGACATCAGTAAGCCGCAGGGCAACATGATCATCGACATCGGTGGTGGTACCGCGGATATCGCCGTGATCGCACTGGACGGTCCGGTCGTTTCCGAGTCCATCAAGGTGGCCGGCGACGACTTCGATGAGGCCATCCTCCGTTACATGCGGAAGAAGCATAATCTCCTCATCGGTGAGCGTACCGCCGAGGATATCAAGGTCAACATCGGCTGCGCCAGCAAGCGCCCGGAGAACGTTACCATGGAGGTCCGCGGACGCAACCTCGTGACCGCTCTCCCGAAGACCGTCATCGTGAGCTCGGACGAGATCATGGACGCGCTGCTGGAGCCGGCGATGATGATCGTCAATGCTGTGCATAACGTACTCGAGCGCACGCCACCAGAGCTCGCTGCCGACATCTATGAGCGCGGCATCGTCATGACTGGTGGAGGCTCTCTCCTGTATGGCCTCGATAAGCTTCTGCAGGAGAAGACCGGCATCAACTGCGTACTCGCCGAGGACCCGCTCACCGCGGTCGCCATCGGCACCGGTAAGTTCATCGACTTCGCGAGCGGTGACACCGACGAGGACTGACATCTTATTCATCAGGGGTAGCCTTATTCAGGCTGCCCTTTTATTGACTTCAGCCGACGACCGTTCGTATGGCCAATGCAGTCGACGGAACTGCGGTGGCGGGCGGTGAGGGCTTCAGCAGGCACGACACGTTTACATTTTCGGGAGAACACACCGTGGAATATTTTGAGGGCTATATCGATCATATCATTTTCCAGAGTCCGGCGACGGGCTACACCGTGATGACGGGCGTGATGGAGGGGAAGACCTACACCCTCGTCGGTACGCTACCGGGCATCGAGGCAGGCGAGAATATCAAGGCGGATGGCCACGAGGCCACCCACCAGATTTATGGTACCCAGTTCGTCATCGACCAGTACCAGGTCGTCGCGCCGAAGACTCAGGAAGCCGTCGAGCGCTACCTCGGCTCCGGCGCGATCAAGGGTATCGGTGCCGCGATGGCCTCCCGGATCGTGAAGAAGTTCGGTGACGATACCATGCGCATCATCGAGGAGGAGCCGGAGCGTCTCGCTGAGATCAAGGGCATCTCCGCGCGGAAGGCGATGGATATTGCGGCCTCCGTGAACGCGAAGCGTGACATGCAGGACGCTGTCATGTTCCTTCAGAAGTACGGCATCTCCATCAACCTCGCCGGCAAGATCTATAACCGCTACGGCAACGAGATGTACGACATCGTCCGCGATAACCCGTACCGTCTCGCAGAGGATATCGAGGGCCTCGGCTTCCGGACCTGCGACGAGATCGCGCGGAACGCCGGCATCGCGGAGGACTCCGCCTTTCGTATCGAGTCCGGCATCCAGTACGCGCTCGGCATGGCAGAGGGCAACGGTCACTGCTACCTGCCGCTCCCGGAGCTCTGGTCCTCCGTTGAGTCGCTTCTGAACATCACGATCCAGGACCTGAACCAGTACCTCCTCGAGCTCCAGATGAAGGGCCGCGTCATGGTGAAGTCGAGCCGTCCGCGCAGCATCTCCGATTTTCTGGACAGCGCGGCCAATGCGGGCGATGCCGATGCCCCTGTCTACGACGCGAATCCGGCGCTGCATGCAGACCCGGCGACCCACGTCTACCGCGCCACGATCTACTACACAGAGCTCCAGGTCGCGACGCTGCTGAAGGATCTGAACGTCACGGTCGAAAACGCGGAGCTCGACGCGAAGCGTGCGCTGACCATCGATGAGATCACAGAAAAGCACGGCATCGAGCTCGACCCGCTCCAGCGCGACGCCGTGCTCACCGCCGGCCACTCCGGCCTCCTCGTCATCACCGGCGGCCCGGGCACCGGAAAAACGACGACCATCAACACCATCATCCGCATGTTCGCGGACGAAGGAAAGACCATCCTGCTCGGTGCCCCGACCGGTCGTGCTGCGAAGCGTATGTCGGAGGCCACCGGCTGGCCGGCCTCCACGATCCACCGCCTCCTCGAGTACCAGGGCCGCCCGGACGAGGACGGAGAGGACGGCGACCAGGTGCGTGGTCACTTCGAGCGCAATGAAAACAACCCACTCGAGTGCGACGTCGTCATCATCGATGAGATGTCCATGGTCGACATCTTCCTCATGAACGCCCTTCTGAAGGCCATCCACCGCGGCACCCGCCTCATCATGGTCGGTGACGCGAACCAGCTGCCATCGGTCGGTGCCGGTAATGTCCTCCGCGACATCATCGCCTCCGGCGTGATCCGAACCATCCAGCTCCGCCACATCTTCCGCCAGGCCGCCGCGTCGGACATCGTCGTGAACGCCCATAAGATCAACGAAGGCGAGCCGGTCGACCTCAGTAAGCGCTCGAAGGACTTCCTTTTCATCAAGAGCCAGACGCCGGATCAGATCTTCGCGGCCATCGCCGCCCTCGTGCTGAACAAGCTCCCAGGCTACCTCGGCGTGGATCCCTTCGACATCCAGATCATGACCCCGCAGCGGAAGGGCGCGCTCGGCGTCGAGCGTCTGAACCAGCTCCTTCAGGAGCAGATGAACCCGAAGAGCAGCCGCAAGACGGAAAAGGAAATCGGAGGCACCCTATTCCGTGTCGGCGACAAGGTCATGCAGATCCGAAACGACTACAACCTCATCTGGGAGATCCGTGGCCGCTACGGCATCCCGACCGAGAAGGGCGAGGGCGTCTTCAACGGCGACATCGGCATCATCACTGAGATCAACAGCTTCGCCCAGAACCTGACGGTTCGCTTCGACGACCGCTTCGTCGAGTACGCCTTCAAGGACTGCGAGAGCCTCGAGCTCGCCTACGCGATCACGATCCACAAGTCCCAGGGCTCCGAGTACCCGGCGGTCATCGTCCCGATGTACCAGGGCCCATCCATGCTCATGAACCGGAATCTGCTCTACACCGCCGTCACCCGCGCGAAGTCCTGCGTCTGCCTCGTCGGCAACCCGCCGATCTTCGACCAGATGCTTCACAACGCGTCCGAGGCGAAGCGCTATTCCTCCCTCGGTGAGCGGCTCCAGGAGGTCTCTCATGACGAAAATTCACTCTGAATCGGCTATCCCGGGTCCGAGGTCAATGTCTCCGGCTGCACGCAGTCACGCTGCGGACATCCCTCCGACACCCGCAGCAGCCTATCCGCCGATGACGACATCGGCAGCTCGATCGACCAGGACGTCCGCGGCGAAGCAGTGGCTCCTGTCGGTTCTTTTTCCGCGCCGCTGTCCGGTCTGTGAGGAGATCGTCTCGCCGCGCGGCGCGCTGATCTGTCCGGACTGTGAACGCAAGCTTCACTTCCTGACAGAGCCGACCTGCCAGATCTGCGGCCGTGAAATCCTCGCCGACGACGAGGAGCTCTGCGAGAGCTGTAAGCGCCATCGCTTCTTATTTAAGAGAAGCATCGCCCTCGTCGGCTATGACGACGTCGCGGCGCGCTCCATCAGCCGCATCAAGTATACCGGTGCCCGCGAGTTCCTCGACTATTACGGGCGGGAGGCCGTACGCCGTCGAGGCGAGGAGCTTCGCCGCATGCAGATCGACGCCATCGTACCGGTGCCCGTCCACCCGAGCCGAAAGCGGAAGCGTGGCTACAACCAGGCGACCGTGCTCGCCGAGGTCATGGGCGCAGAGCTCGGCCTCCCGGTTTACGAAGCGGCACTCTACCGGCGTAAAAAAACCGCCGCATCGAAGGAGCTCAATGCGGCGGAACGTTTGAAAAATCTAATGTCGGCCTTTTACGCGGGGCCGATCCCGCAGGATCTCCGGCGGGTGCTGCTGGTCGACGATATCTTCACGACCGGCGCCACCATGGAATCCTGTACACGGACGCTGCTCGCGGCCGGAGTGGAAGAGGTCTACTGCTTCGCGCTCGCGATCCGCTCCGAGCGCTGATCACTTCACGCGGGTCCAGTAGTCGCGGGCCAGCTCGATCAGATCGAGCATCGGCTCCGAGGTGTAGCGGTCCTTCCGGTAGACGGCGACGGCGTGCATCATCGGGTGCGTACTGAGGTGGATGAGCTTCACGCCCTTCGGGATGGTGGTGTGATGTGAGGCGCTGATCAGCGCGGCACACTCGTCGGCGGCGACCAGGGCGAGCTGGTAGTTGATGCCCTCGGCATCCATGTAGGTGTCTGGCTCGAAGCCGGCCTCCTCGAAGACCTGCTCGGAGACCATACGCTCGGTGGAGTCCTTCGCGCCGAGGCAGAACGGGACATCACGGAAGCGACGGATGTCGATGACCTCATCGCCACTCTCGTCGGTGATGGTTTCCGAAGCCAGTGGGTTCGAGCTCGCGACGGCGAGCATGATTTCGACATCGGCGAGGAACTCGTAGTGCAGGCGGTAGTTCTGCTTGTCGCCCATCAGGATGATACCGAGGTCGATCGTACCGTTTTTGACGAGCTCCTGTGCCTTCAGCCCCTTCATGAGGTTGAGCTGCAGCTTGACGGTCGGGTGCTGACGGTGAAACTTCTTATATAAAGAGGTCATCATGTAGTCAGCCTCGACGCCGGCGGCACCGACCGCGATCTCCTCGTTGTGCAGCTTCGCGATATCGGAGATGCGGGAGTAGCAGTCCTTCTTCATGGCGATCATCTTCCGGGCGGTATCGACATAGATCCGGCCGGCCTCGGTGATGGCCCACTCGTTACCACGACGATAGAAGAGTTTGGTGCCGAGCTCCTTCTCGAGATTCAGCAGCTGCAGATTCAGCGCAGGCTGGGAGATGAAGAGCTTGTCAGCTGCGCGGGTGATATTCTTTTCCTCCGCGATACGGATGATATTTTCGATACGACGTAGATCCATGGTGGCCTCCTGACGTAGTATTGCCTTCGGTGCTCAGGCGGGCGATGATGCCGCGCCGGAAACATTGGCCGAAGGATGGTGGACATAACATAGTAAGATACCTGTGATTCAAGTATATACGGCTCTCTAAATCTATGCAATAGAACTTCTATCAAACTCTTGAAAAAATAAATAATAGACGCCCGGCGGCAAACGCTTGACGCATAGGGTGCTTCATGGTATAGTTGCCCCGTAATCAAGGGCTAGGCCCTATTTTTTATGCACTAATTTCGTAGTCATGCGAAGTTAAGAATCATTGGAGGTGAAGAGCCGTGCGTACAAAGATTATATTAGCATGTACAGAGTGTAAGCAGAGAAACTATTTCACGACGAAGGAGAAGAAGAATCATCCTGAGAGAATGGAAGTTCGTAAGTACTGCAGATTCTGTAAGAAGCACACGCTTCATAAGGAGACGAAGTAATGAGCGAGAAGAAGAATTCCGGTTTACAGGACTTCTTCAAGGGTCTTAAGACGGAATATAACAAAATTATTTTCCCGACGAGACAGGACATCATCAAGGAGACCACCGCAACCATCGTTGTCAGTCTCCTGGTCGGAGCGCTTATTGCTGTTCTTGATCTTATTATGAAGACGGGACTTGGTTTTATCATCAGATAAGGGGAAACTATGTCAGAAATTAATCCTGCAGCTCGCTGGTATGTAGCACATACCTACTCAGGCTATGAGAACAAGGTTAAGATGGATCTGGAAAAGACGATCGAAAACCGTGGTCTTCAGGATCTGATCTTCGAAGTCAGCGTACCGATGCAGCCGGTCATCGAGATGAAGAACGGCGTCGAGAAGAAGTCTGATAAGAAGATGTTCCCTGGCTATGTTCTCGTAAACATGATAATGAATCAGGAAACCTGGTACGTAGTGCGTAATACACGTGGCGTAACCGGATTCGTCGGCCCAGGATCAGAGCCGACACCTCTTTCCGAAGAGGAGATCAAGGCACTTGGCTACAGAGCCCAGGAGGTCCTTGTAGATTTCGCGATCGGCGATACCGTAAATGTTACTTCCGGTGCATGGAAGGATACGGTGGGTGTCATCAGTGAGATCAATGATCAGAAGAAGACTGTTACCATCTCGGTTGAGATGTTTGGCAGAGAAACTCCGGTAGAGTTATCCTACGGAGAGATTCAGAAACTCAGATAACGAAGTATGGGAGGGTTAATCAGATCTGCTGATTACCCCGCAATTACCACAAGGAGGTGCCTCATATGGCAAAGAAAGTAGAAGGATACATCAAGTTACAGATTCCAGCTGGTAAAGCAACTCCAGCTCCACCAGTAGGTCCGGCTCTCGGCCAGCATGGTGTTAATATCGTTGCATTCACTAAGGAATTCAATGCAAGAACAGCAAACGAGGGTGATGTTATCATCCCTGTAGTGATCACTGTTTATGCAGATAGAAGCTTCAGCTTCATCACGAAGACTCCTCCAGCAGCAGTTCTGATCAAGAAGGCATGCAAGCTGCAGAAGGCTTCCGGTGAGCCAAACAAGAACAAGGTTGCTACCATCAGCAAGGCTGATCTCCAGAAGATCGCAGAGACTAAGATGAAAGATCTTAACGCTGCATCACTTGAGGCTGCTATGTCTATGATCGCAGGTACCTGCAGATCCATGGGCGTTGAAGTAGAGAAGTAATAGGGAGGTCAACTGATTATGAAGACAGGTAAGAGATATACAGCAGCCGCTCAGGGCTTTGACAGAACGGTAAAGTTCACCGAGGTTGACGCACTTGAGCTTGTAAAGAAGAATGCAACAGCAAAATTCGACGAGACCATCGAGCTCCATATCAGAACTGGTTGTGACTCACGTCACGCAGACCAGCAGGTTCGTGGTTCTGTCGTCCTTCCAGCCGGCACAGGTAAGAAGGTAAGAATCCTCGTATTTGCAAAGGGCGCTAAGGCCGATGAGGCTCAGGCAGCTGGTGCAGATTTCGTAGGAGCTGAGGAGCTTATTCCGAAGATCCAGGATGGCTGGTTTGATTACGATGTAATCATCGCTACTCCGGATATGATGGGTGTTGTTGGTCGTCTCGGTCGTGTACTTGGACCGAAGGGCTTAATGCCGAACCCGAAGACCGGTACTGTTACCATGGATGTTACCAAGGCAATCGCTGATACTAAGGCTGGTAAGGTCGAGTATCGTCTTGACAAGGCAAACATCTTCCACGTAGCAATCGGTAAGGCTTCCTTCACAACTGAGCAGCTCAAGGAGAACCTTGATGCGATCATGAGCGCAATTGTAAAGGCTAGACCAGCTACATTAAAGGGAACCTACCTGAAGTCCGCTACACTGACTTCTACCATGGGTCCTGGCGTTAAGATGGATACCGTTCAGTTCGGTGCTTAATCTTGACAAAATAGGGTATTGACAGCGGCGTGAGCCGATGTTAATATACACTGCGTATTAACCCGAAGACAGCAGGTGGTGCGTCCGCACCGTAAGTCAGAACGCCTGCCGAGGAAAGATACAAACGATTTTAGTTTGTTCAACCCCGTGTCTTTTGGCATGGGGTTTTCCTTTTGTAAAGGTTTATACGAAAAAATCTTATAAGGAGGAAGAACCGAAAATGGCAAAGGTTGAATTAAAGCAGCCGATCGTTGACGAAATCAAGGCACTCCTTGATGGCGCTGTCGCTGTTACTGCCGTTGATTATCTCGGACTTACGGTTGAGCAGGATACTGAGCTCCGTAAGCAGTTAAGAGAGGCTGGTGTTACTTACAAGGTATTTAAGAACACCCTGATCAAGAGAGCAGCAGAGGGTACAGATTTCGCTCAGCTCGACGGCGTACTTGAGGGTCCTACCGCTATTGCAGTATCTAAGGATGATCCTGCAGCAGCAGCTAGAATCATCGCTAAGTTTGCTGAGAAGGCTACGAAGCTTGAGCTTAAGGCAGCTGTAGCAGAGGGCAAGCTTTACGATCAGAACGAGGTCAAGGTACTCGCAGCTATCCCTTCCAGAGAAGAGCTTCTCGGAAGACTTTGCGGATCCCTGCAGAGCCCGATCGCGAACTTCGCACGTGTCATCAATCAGGTGGCAGAGAAGAACGCAGAGCCAGCTGCTTAATCAGCAGATGGACATCCAAAGCCGCGTAAGCGTGCGGAGGAACCTGAACTCACAGGTGGTGAGTACCGCAGTATCGACTGCAAAACATAAAAGAATTATTTTGAACTGTGCATGAGCACAAAATTTCAAATGGAGGAAATTAAAATGGCTAAGTTAACTACAGAAGAGTTTATCGCAGCTATCAAGGAGCTTTCCGTTGTAGAGCTTAATGACCTTGTAAAGGCTGTTGAGGAAGAGTTTGGCGTATCTGCTGCTGCAGGTGTTGTTGTTGCTGCTGGCGCTGCTGCAGCTCCAGCTGAGGAGAAGACTGAGTTCGACGTAGAGCTTACTGATGTTGGTCCTAACAAGATCAAGGTTATCAAGGTTGTACGTGAGGCTACTGGTCTTGGCCTTAAGGAAGCTAAGGAGGCCGTTGAGGCTGCACCTAAGGTTCTCAAGGAGGCTGCTCCGAAGGCAGAGGCTGAGGATCTCAAGGCTAAGCTTGAGGCTGAGGGCGCTAAGGTTACTCTTAAGTAATAAAAGCGACATTAAGTCAGATCTTATACAGAGTCGGAAGGTAAGTTACTTGCCTTCCGGCTTTTTTATGTGAATCAGTACGATAAGAATTACCAGACACTGTCTGGCAAATTTTGTACGTTTTTATGCCCCAGCCGTCCTCCCTGCACTATAATTTTAATAACTATCTCTACGATTATTTGGTATAATAAAATAAGGACTGTCTAAATATATTTGCTTCGCATCCCGCGAAGCGCACTGAACAAGGCATATTTATGATTTGTACAAACTGTGGAAAAGAAATACAGGATGGCGCGTCGTTCTGCCCTTACTGCGGAGCGCTGTTTGCCGACGGCTTAGTCCGGATCCACTACGAGGCCCAGCTCGAGAGCTCGGCGGAGACGCTTCCGGTCTATAACGCGGAAACCGTGCGCGCGGCCTGGGACCGTCAGAAGGCAACCATCGGCGACGATCTTTCGGCGAAGCTCGATCAGATGACGGAGACCCCGTCGGCGGATGCAGGCGACCTCAACGCAGATGGCGCAGCCTCGACACTCGCTGCCGCCGGTGCATCGTCGGCCAATGCAGGTGATCTCAACGTAGATGGCGCAGCCTCAACACTTGCTGCCGCCGGTGCATCGTCGGCGGATACAGGCGACCTCAACGCAGATGACGCTGCGGCAGATCCTCGCGTAACGCAGGACGGTGAGCATGCTTCGGAAGAAGATGCTGAAGATGCCGCAAACACGCCTGCGCGTGAGGATATCGACGCAGATTTCGATATAGACTTCGGCGATTCCTTCGGAAGGAAACGCGATGCTCCATCGAAAGCGTCTGCTGTAGAAGCTTCTTCGGAAGACGAGGATTACGACCCGGCAGCGGAAGACGAAGCGATCCTGGATGAGTTTTACAAGAAGGCCCTCCGCTTCGAAGCGGAGGAGCGTCGCCGCCGTGAGGAAGAAGAGCGCAAGGCCCGCGAGGAAGCCGAGGCGAGAGCCGAAGCAGAGCGGAAGGCACGCGAAGAAGCGGAGCGCATCGCCCGCGAAGAAGCTGCGGCGAGAGCCGAAGCAGAGCGGAAGGCGCGCGAAGAAGCAGAGCGAATCGCCCGTGAAGAGGCAGAAGCGAAAGCGGAAGCCGAGCGCCTCGCCCGTGAAGAAGCGGAGCGTCAGGCCCGTGAAGAGGAAGAGGCGAGAGCGGAGGCCGAGCGTAAGGCACAGGAAGAAGCCGAAGCCCAGGCGAAGAAGGACGCAGAACGCGCCGAACTCGAAGAAGCGATGAAGCAGGAGCTCCTCAACCTCGCCGCCCATAAAACCCTCGGCACCCACATGTTCGACGATGACGAGGAAGAAGCAGAGACTTCCGAAGCAACCGAATCTTCCGATGAGGTTGAGCTGGTAGAAGCAGAGGAAGCTTCCACTGAGGAAACAACGGACGAAGTAGCAGAATCTGAAGAAACAGAAGCAGTAGAGGAAACCGAAGAAACTTCCGAGGAGGAATCAACCGAAGAAACAGACGAAGATTCTGAGACCGCAGAGGTGGTCCCGATCGCGGATCATCTGCCGGATGATCCAGAGGAAGAGTCCGAGGAAGAGTCCGAAGATGATTCAGACGATGACGATATCGATGATGATGCCGATGACACAGAAGCTGATCTCGATGATGATGCCGATGACACAGAAGCTGATTCCGATGACGCAGATTCCGACGAGTCCCTCGATTCCGATGAGGCAGATTCTGACGAGTCCCCCGACAGCGATGCTGACGCTTCCGACGATCTTGACACTGACGACTCTGATGACGCGGATTCCGACCCCGCCGCTGACGACTCTGACGAAGACTCCGAGTCCGCCACCGCCGAGGATGCCGACTCCGCTGACGGCGAGCGCACGGCAACCATCACTCCGCTCAATGATTACGATCGTGTCGACCAGATGCTGGGCGTGAGCGACGTCACCACCGACACCGCTTCCGCGGCACACGCGCACAGCGCGAAGCGGTTTGTGAAAGTCGCGATCGCAGTGATCGCAGTCGTGGCCGTAGCATTGGCGGGATGGTACCAGATGCCAGCCACGAAGGAAAGCCGGATCCGCAGACAGGCGGAGAAGGCATACGCAGCCGCCGACTATACGACGGCCGCAGCGGCCTACCAGCAGCTGTTCGGCTACGGTGTGCAGAGTGAGGAGATCTGCCTCCACGCCGCCGACGCCTACGCAGACGCCGGACACCACACCGAGGCCGTGGCGCTCCTGAAGAGCAACCTCGCAGACTACCCGGACAGCAGAGCGCTGAAGGACGAGCTCGAGGCGCTGGACCCGACGGTTCACTTCGACCCGGAGGGCGGCGACTTCAGCGATCCGGTCAGCGTGAAGCTGAGCACCGACGCCGGCGATCCGATCCGCTACACGATCCAGCGGGACGGTGACAGCACGACGCCGGAGACGATCGAGTATGCCACCCCGGCCGAGCTCAGCTACAGCGGCCGCTACACCGTGACCGCCCACGCGATTGCGAAGGACGGCGAGGCAGGCAGCAGCTTCACGCAGAGCTACGAAATCCGGCTCGACCCGGACAAGTACTCGCTGAACGACTGGCATGAAACCGCCGACGGCGTGCAGTACCTCGACGAGGATGGCCGCTTCGTGACCGGCTGGCAGACCATCGACGACCAGAAGTATTACTTCGACGAGGCGGGCTACCGCGCGACCGGGCTCACGGAAATCGACCGCGCCACCTACTTCTTCGACGCAGAGGGCGTGATGCAGACCGGCTGGCAGCAGTCGGACGACGACTGGTACTTCTTCGACGAGACCGGTCACATGCTCACCGACGTCTGGATCGAGGATACCTACTACGTCGGTGCCGACGGAAAGATGCTGAAGGACACCACGACACCGGACGGCATCGCCGTGGACGCAAGCGGCCGCAGGGCCTCCGACCTCGTGACCCTGTTCCAGCAGCACCCGAAGGCGATGGTGGTTATCCAGACCGCCGACCGGCAGAAGACGGGCGACTACTCGACCTTCGCAGCGAAGGCATACTATTCGCACAGCTCCGACACACCGGAGGGCGACAGCACCGACGTCACCGTGAAGATCAGCAACCGCGCATGGATGCATTACATCGATAAGAAGCTTCCGGACGCGCTGGTCACCGACGCCTACCACTTCCTGCCGCACATCGGCATCCTGAATCCGACCTTCGACGACGACGGCGTCATCACGAAGTTCGACTTCATCCTGGGCAGCCAGGGCTGATCGCGGCCAATGCTTACATCCTGCACCCGCCCGCGCACCCGTGTGCCGCGGCTCTGCAGTTCCGTTCACTCCGCCCGCGCGGCCACCGAAACCCGCGGGCGACATGCATACACACCATAGAGGAAAACGATGAATAACACTTTCGCATTCAACCACTTCAACTTTAACGTCAAGGACCTGGACCGCTCCCTCAAGTTCTATAAGGAAGCCTTCGGTCTCGAGCCGGTCGAGGTCAACGACCGCCCGAACTTCACCCTCGCCTTCCTCGGCGACAACACCACGAGCTTCCGTCTGGAGCTCACCTACCTCAAGGACCGCACCGAGGCCTATGACCTCGGCGAGCAGGAGTTCCACCTCGCGCTCCGCACTCCGAACATCAAGGAAGCGCACGACCTCCACACGAAGATGGGCTGCGTCTGCTTCGAGAACGCCCCGATGGGCATCTACTTCGTCGAGGACCCGGACGGCTACTGGATCGAGGTGATCCCGGACCGCACAAAGCCACAGTCCTGGCCGGAAGAAGCGTAACCATGGATTTATTTGAGTATATGGCGGAGAAGCAGAAGGAGTCCGACGCGCCGCTGGCCTCCCGCATGCGCCCGGAAACCCTCGACGACATCGTCGGCCAGGAGCAGATCATCGCCCCGGGCACCCTGCTCTACCGCGCGATCCGCGCCGACAAGCTCGGCTCCCTCATCTTTTACGGCCCGCCGGGCACCGGCAAGACGACCCTCGCGCAGGTCATCGCGCACACCACGAAGGCTGACTTCGAGCAGGTGAACGCCACCATCGCCGGCAAGAAGGACCTCGAGGAGGTCATCGCCCGCGCGAAGCAGAACCACGGCGGCTATGGTCGGAAGACCATCCTCTTCATCGACGAGATCCACCGCTTCAACAAGGCGCAGCAGGATTACCTCCTCCCGTTCGTCGAGGACGGCACCGTCATCCTCATCGGCGCGACCACCGAGAACCCGTACTTCGAGGTCAACGGCGCGCTGATCTCCCGCTCCCGCATCTTCGAGCTGAAGCCACTCTCCCGCGAGAACATCGCGACCCTCATCGACCGCGCCCTCACGGACACGCGGAAGGGCGTCGGCTCCTTTCATGCCTGGATCGACGACGACGCACGTGAGTTCCTCGCTGATGCTGCAAACGGCGACGCTCGCGCGGCGCTGAATGCTATCGAGCTTGCGGTCCTCACTACCGACCGCGACCCGGACGGCCGCATTCACATCACTCTTGACGTCGCCTCCGAGTGCATTCAGAAGCGCGCGGTGCGCTACGACAAGGACGGTGACAACCACTACGACACCGTGAGCGCCTTCATCAAGTCCATGCGCGGCTCCGACCCGGACGCCGCCGTCTATTACCTGGCCCGCATGCTCTCCGCCGGCGAAGACATCAAGTTCATCGCCCGCCGCATCGTGATCTGCGCCTCTGAGGACGTGGGCAATGCAGACCCCATGGCGGCAGTGGTTGCGACCAACGCGTTCCTGGCGGTGGAACGTGTCGGCATGCCGGAATCCCAGATCATCCTGGCCCAGGCCGCGACCTACGTCGCCTCCGCACCGAAGTCGAACGCTTGCTCCGCCGCGATCTTCGAGGCCATGCAGGAGGTGCAGCACTCCGGCAACCTCCCGATCCCATCCTACCTGCAGGACGCCCACTACAAGGCCAGCAGCAAGCTGAATCGCGGCGTCGGCTACAAGTACCCGCACGACTTCCCAGGCAACTGGGTCGAGCAGCAGTACCTCCCGGACGGCGTGAAGGACATGGAGTTCTACCACTACCCGCATAGTCATAGAAGGAATCACGACTGATAACGCCCAGAGAGGGGCCCCGGAAGCACAGTACTCCGCGACCGGAAGAATCTAAAATCCCATCCCTAAGAAGCACTAAGCCCTCTGCAATCACTGAGTTTTCTCTATGAAAACTCAGCGTTGCAGAGGGTGCTAAGGAAAAATTACTCTAAGTGCTTCTAAGGGATGGGATTTTGATTCTTCACGGTCGCTCTGTATGGCTTCCGGGGCTCCTCTCCGGGCTTGGCATCCAGCATGTGCGGCACCCGTCTGTCGCTTTCTTGCATACATTCACTCCATTCGCTCTCAGTATGTCTTCGATGTCTTCCAGTGCGTTATTATAACTGCTTACGTTAAGGAGATCATAGCATTCGGAAATAAACCCAAGAAGATCATATTTTTTAAAGAGTTCAGCACAATCCTTCGCCGTCATTTCCCACTTTGACTGCGCCATTCGGAACACCCAACATTGCATATCTGCGATATCCTTCTGTCTCTCAGTCATAAACTGTGTCTCCTTTCTTTACGATTCTATACCTGATTGTGATTATATATTGCTTGCTTAGACATCACAATGTACAAAATCATCGAGCTGACCCCTTTCATTATTTTGAAGTCACTTGCATGGCTGGCATAATCTGCTTTAAAATGTTGAATATTATGCTCTAATTATGGCATAATAATCCCATAAGAAAGGCGGTGCGATATGCCACAGATTATTCCAATCAAAGAACTCAAAGATACTACGAAGATTTCTGAACTATGCCATGCATCCTCTGAACCGATCTATATCACTAAAAATGGATATGGCGATATGGTCGTCATGAGCATGGAAACGTATGAGGCGACGATAAGGAGAGACCAGATTTATAAAGAACTTGAGATTTCAGAGAGACAGGTCGCAGAAGGGAAAACGCGCCCGGCGAAAGAAGCACTAGCGGATCTTAGGGTAAAATATGAATTATAAGCTTGAATTATCGGCTCATGCCGACGCTCAGATTGATAATTGCATTCAGTATGTTCGTCACTCTCTTCACAGCAAACAGGGCGCATCCGCAATACTGGATGATCTTGAATCTGCTTTTACCACATTGGAAATGTACGCAGAATCATTTGCTTTTTGTGAGGATCCTTATCTTCGTTCCAAGGAATACCGAAAACTTTCATTAGAAAAACACGATTATATACTCATATATCGAATCATCCTCGATACCGTCTACATCATCGGTTTTTTTCACATGAAAGAAAACTATCATGTAAAGCTATAATAACGTTTGAAAAAAATTGAGCCCTACCTCTTCAGAGGTGGGGCTCGATCTTTCATATGGATTATTTTCTGTTTTCAGCTTACTCCACGACGGTGATGGTGTCGGCGGTTGCGACACGCATGCGGAGGGAGTCCACGAAGCTTATCTTGACCTTCTTGCCAACGGCTGCGGTGGCGTCGGAGAGAAGCTGGTCGTCGCCGCTGACGCTGAACTTGAACTCGGTGGCGTCGTCACACTGGAGGTAAACGACGTCGTCCTCAAGCTTCGTGAGGGTGCCCTGTACGGCGTAAACGTCAGAAGCAGGGTCGTCCATCATGTCGTCGGTCAGGACGCGGAAGCAGGTGGCGTCATCTGCGCCGAGCTCGCCGATATAGAGGATCTGTGCGTATGTGCCGACCGCCGGCTCACCGATATCGAAACCATAGCTCGCGCGCTTGAAGGTGTACTCGGTGCCGTCCTGCGGGCCGTCCTCTTCGTTTCTGCCTTCCTCCTCACGTACGGTGATAGAGTCGTCGGTCAGTGCCGTGATCTCGCCGTACACCTGGGTGTTCTCGGAGAAGTCGGAGTTGGTGTTCTCGTACGGTACATCCATCTGAACCTCTGCGACCTTCATGCCATCCGTCGGGTCACCCTCGCCGGCGTAGTAGATGTCGACCTCGTCACCCGGCATCCAGCTCCATGCCGGATTCGTGTGTGCCTCTGAGAGGTCGACCGTGATGCTGCTGCCATCATCGAGCTCGACGGTCAGCTGATTACCGTCCGCCTTCTGAATAGTCGCATAGAAGTCGCTCATGTCATCAGTCGCGATCGTACCCTCGACCGTCTCCTGCTTTCCATCCTTCTTACCGCCACAGGCAGAAAGAGACAGTGCCATCATCGCCATCAGTAATGTGTATGTTAATTTCTTCTTCATGTAGTTCTCCTTTGGTTATTCTGTAAATCCATATCTCTGTTGCGAAGCCTGACACAAGCTTATCCTCATGCTCCTCACTGCGCTTCCGCAGCCAGACAGCCGACGATAAAATCAAGCGAACTATAAGATACCACGCAGAGGCGCGCAGTTCCATTTCTTTCCTCTTAAGGCTTTATTAAAATTCCGTTCATGCTTCGTCCGATTCGCAATGATGCACTATTTATAATAGGAAGCTGTGTTTGTTTTGTGAATTTTAAAAGATCTTACTGCGACAGGAGAAATTCTGCCGTCATGTTCCCCCACTGCCCGTTTTTCTCTATAACCGATGGCTTTATAAATACTGTCATTAATTTACTAAAGTATATAGAAAAATGACGAAAATTTTAGCGAAAATGCAACGAAACCACGAAAGTTACGAAAACGTGTACGAAAACCGGTTTATATATTGAACTGGCCGCGCGAGGGGCATATATTAAGTTTGAGTCAGAATCTCTGTAAGAAAATCGTAAGAATTAAAGTTCTGCATCAGATTTTTCAGTATAGTTAAGATTTCATCTTGGGGGAGAAGAAAATGAGGATTCATCTGAAAAAACGTTTCACAGCGCTTATGCTGGCGGGCATGATGGTGACATCGAACGTGCTGCCGGCGTATTCCGCGACGGATGGCATCGCCGTAGAGCAGGCGGACGCCAGCTACGAGGCTGAGGCCACAGCTGCGGACGCATCCGCAGCTGCCGAAAATTCGGAAGTTTGGGGGGGGGTATCATCTGAACAGGGTGATGCCGGGAAACCAGTGATCGATGCCGATGACACCGACAGCACCACGGATGCTTCTGGAAATGCCGCTTCCGACAGCGCCTCTTCCACCGCCGCTTCGGCTGATGCAGGCGACGAGAGTCATGTGGCGGATGCCGCAGCAGGCGAGCAGACCACCACAAACAAGTCCGAGGCGACCGATGGCGCAGCGATGGAAGAGTCAAAGTCCGACGCTGCCAATGGTACAGTGACAGAAGAGTCGAAGGCAGATGCTGGCAACGGCGCAGCAACAGAAGAGTCAAAGTCTGACGCGGCCAACGGCATAGTGACCGAAGAGAGTAAGTCGGATGCCGGCCATGGTACCGGTGCAGAAGAGAGTAAGGCAGATGCTGTCCATGGCTCGAACGCTGGCGGAAGCTCCGTGGTCGGAGCCGGCAGTGTAGACATTGACGAAAGCACGGGTGCGGCGGTCGAAATCGAAGAGACGAAGCCGGGCGAGCTCCTCGAGGAGGAGACGAAGCTTGCGACCGAGTCCGAGATCCCGAAGGAAGAGGACGAGAAGAAGCTCGAGGAAAAGGAAAACCGGAAGACCATCTACATCGCCTTCGGTAAGGGCGTTAAGGTGACGGCTACCCTCGAGGATGCGAATGCGGTGCCGGATGATGCCCGCCTCCGCGTAACCGAGATCGACGACGATGAGATGTATGCGGCGTATCTCGAGGCCATGGATGAAGCAGAGCCGGAGATTGAGCACACGAAGGACAACACCGTTCTCCGCGATATCTCCTTTATTATGAAGGATGAGAATGGCAAAGAGATCGAGTACGAGCCGACAGAAGGCTCCGTAAAGATCACGATCGAATACCTCGAAAATCACTTACAGGACTGGTTCGGCGTAGAGGACGCCGCTGAAGTGAAGACCTACCACCTCCCGCTCGCGGAAGGTGTAAAAGCCGAGGGTGAAAAAACCATTGACGTTCAGAATGTAAAGGCTTCTGACATCAACGTGCAGGAACTGGACAGCGACGTAAAGACAGAGAAGACAGTCGAGGTTGAAGTCGACAGCTTCTCTATGTTTGCGATGAGAAGAGCACAAGCAAGAACGACATCTTCAACCCCTATTGAATTAAAAGATATTACAAGCAGTATTAAAATAACGACAAATGGTAATATATCGAGAGATACTCCATTTACGCTGAATATGCACTTTGATGTAGATGACAACAGACTTCTGGATACAGTGAAAACAGAAAATGAAAGTGGCGAAAGCGTAATACGTAATGTTTGGGAGTACGATCTTTCTGAGTTTGTTGCGAGCCAGCCGCTGAATATTATCAATGGAATTTCGGGCGATCTCTATGAAGGAAATGAAATCACCGGTAGTTATAAGGTCGAAAATAATAAAATTACGTTTACAGTTAAGCAGGAGTTCTTAAAAGATAAAACACAAGGCGTAAATGGAAATTTTAGCTTCGAAGCTCAGCTGAATAAGAAAATGATCGGAACGGAGAAGGAATATACCTTTACATTCCCAGGCTCTGCGACAGGCGTTACCGTTGTTTTCCCGAAGAAAGCAGAGGCATCTAAAACTTGTGATAGTGGCTCTGGCGATGTTACATTTGAAAAAATAAATGAAGATGGCAGTATCATACTTAACTACACGCTTAAGTTTAAAGCGAATGCTGCAGTGAAAAATCTCGAGCTGAGAGATGAGCTTATCGGCCCACAGAATTATAAAGAGGACTCTTTTAAACTTTCTGAGAACTGGTATCCAGTATATAACAATTTGGGTGATGCACTTACCTTTAGCACAGATAGAAAAAGTATAACACTAGATGTATGTAAAGCTTTAAATATTACGAATACCACAGCTGATAGTGAATATATTCTCCAGTACTCAACGATCGTGAATAAGGAGGATATCGGACAGAATCTGCGAAATCGTGCGCAGTGGAGCTGGGACGGCGGCCAGACCACGGATGGCGGTACGACCAGTATCACGCCTCATAAAAAGCTTCAGGTAAGAAAGTCGGTCGAAAATAAAAACGGAGAATATCATTATACGATTACAGTCGGTGGTGAGGGCGTCAACATGCGAGGCCATAAGATTACCGATACGATGTCGGATAACCAGGTATTGGATGGTGATATTACGATTTCTCCAGACATAAATGGAATAAAGACAATTACGCCTGATGATAAGAATTATAGTCAGAAAGATACAAAGCTGTTTGAGTATATCTTCCCGAATGATCAGGATTGTATCGGCACCTATACCATAACCTACAAGACGAAGCCGGCAAAATCAGATCAGTTAACGGGCACACAGGATATAAAAAATAGGGTGACGGATGAACATAATGGAGATCGTGGAGAAGCATCGTCTGAAAACCAAAAACATAACTTCGGTGTTCAGCAGATGGCTAGGATTACGAAATCCTGGGCTGGCTTTAATACGGACGCAAAGGCTGTTCTTTGGAATATCAAGGTAGAGCTTCCGAAAGGCTGTACGGAGCTTCATAATGTCATTGTGACAGAACTGATGGCTGGATGTGGTGAAAATCAATGGTATAGACCATATATTATGACCTTTGATTTAAGCCATGTTGCGATTAAAAAGACAGATGGAACCCCTTATGAAGGAAGTCACAGTATTATCGAAGATGGGAAGAGTATTAAATTTGAAAATCTCACGTCGAGCATCGTTATAGAGGGTGTTCGAACAGTTTGTTCAGATGACCACGATTATACTAACACAGAGAAAGCAAGTTTCTATAATAAAGCAGGCGTAACTGTAGATGGCAAACCTGGTCAGGATAGTTGGGCAGAAAAAACCTTCGCAGACTGGAGCATGTCAAAATATGTTACAGAAGATAAAGCAACAGGAGAATTTAACTGGACGGTTACTGTGAACCCAGAGAAGGCAGATCTTCGTGAAGAAAAGAATCTAATCTTTGAGGATGAGATTCCAGAAGGCATGGAGCTTGTTGGTGGTTTGAAAATCACAACAGACGGATGGAGTTCAAATGGAAAACGTTACGATCGTTCCTGGGTATGGCCGGAAATAAAAGTATCAAATAAAACTGGTAAAATCCATGTGGATATAACTTCACAACTGGATGGAACCAAAGTGAATAATGGAGGAACAATTTATAACATCGAAACACCAGCAGGTATCAGTGGTGTCAGATATACGATTTCGTATAAGACGAAGCTGACGGGTGAGGCTCAGAAGCAAGAAAAGGAAAACCCACATCAGGTATTTTCTTATGAGAATGTGGCAAGAGTCGTTGATCAGGGTGGTGATAAGATAAAGGGAGATGCTACGGCGACGGTCGAGCATAAGTACAAGTACTTTACGAAGACTGATACTTCACCAGAAACTTTAACGGCGGATATTATCGAGTACCAGATCGTAATCAATCCAGATGCGCTGACTTTAAATGGCGGAAAAGACCTTACCTTGACGGATATTCTTCCGGAAGGAACGCAGTTTATCAGTAATGGCTATAATTTCATCCCTGAAGGGAGCTGCAAAAATCTGGGTCTGGATTCTGGAACGAGAACGCTTACGGTTGTCGTGCCGGATAGTCGGAGAATTACCTTTACGTATAAGTTGAAGTCAGATAATTTGTATCCTGACTGGTCTGGACATGTATTTACAAATTATGCAGAACTGAGTGGAACAGGAAAACAGGTTATCAACGTAGAGAAGAAGCATATTATCAAGAAGCATGCTGCAAATATTACTGGTTCTACGTCATCGATTCATATTCATAAATATGATGAAGATAATACCCATACATCACTATCTGGTGCAGAATTTAAGCTGTATCGATTAAAAGTTAGTGAGGATGGCACGCTTACCAAGGACGGAACGGATTCAGTTGCAACTGCAACTACAGATAAGAACAGTGGCAAGCTTACATTTAAGAATCTTACACCAGTAAATAACGCCAGCACAGCTGCACCATATTACGCCTACAAATTCGTGGAAACGAAGGCACCAGAGGGATATGCTATCAACGAAAAGTACGACGACAAGCATGGATGTTATTTCGTTTTCTACGAAGGCGAGGATGAAAATGCGGATAAAAAGGCGCAAGAAGTAAAGACACTGATTGAAAACAAAAATAAAGATAAAAAGCTAGAGGTAAAGGTTGTTCCTGGAGCCTATACATTTGAGGTAAGTAATAAGAAACCGAGCACACCTGCTCAGGAGACCATAGAAATCAGTGGCGAAAAGGTGTGGAATGATGCGAATAACCAGGATGGACTGAGACCGAATGAAATCACGGTAGATCTGTACGCGAATAACAAAAAGGTTGAAGGTAAGACAGTAACAGTAACTGCATTGAGCGACTGGAAATACGGTTGGAGCGGTTTGGAGAAATTAGATAAGGCCGGAAAGGAGATTGCATATACAGTAGTCGAGAGAAGTGTACCGGCTGGATATAAGTCGTCTGCGCCTGGCGACAAAAATAATGACTATAAGATTACAAACACCCATACTCCGGAAACGACAAGCATCACTGTACAGAAGGTATGGTCGGATAATAACGATCAGGATGGCAAGCGACCGAAGACAATCACAGTAAAGCTGATGAAACAGCTTGCTGGCAGTGAGACGATCGAAGATGCAAACCGTCAGAAGGTTCTTGATGAAGCCGGGGAATGGAAAGCAACGTTTGACAATCTTCCGGTGTATGAGTCAGGCAAAAAGATTACCTACACCGTAACCGAGGAAGCGATTCCGGGTTATGTTCTGACGGATTCGAAGTCTTCTACAGAAGATGGTAAGATCGTGGTACAGCTGACGAATAAGTCGATCGATTTTAAGGTCAACAAGTTCGAGCGTACGGGTACGCGTGAGCTGGATGGTGCGAAGATTCAGATTAAGGATTCCACGGGCGCAGTAATTGCGGAGTGGATTTCGAAGTCGGGTGAGACGCATGACTTCGGCTCGAAGCTGAAGGCAGGTGAGACCTACACGATTCACGAGGAGACAGCGCCGAGCGGTTATTACACGATCAGCGATATGAACTTCACCGTAGGTGAGAAGGGTGAAATCACGCTGGCAGGCAGCTCCGATGATGTCAAGCTTGAGGACGGTGTCATCAAGATCTGTGATGAGCGGATCAAGTCCTCCGGCGGTGGCGGTGGTGGAGATCATCCGCATCCGCTTCCGGAGACTACACCGGCTGAGACGACACCTGCGGAGACGACGGTACCAGAAACCACACCGGTAGAGACGACGAATCCAGGCGGCGGACATGGTGGTCCGTCCGAGGAGGTTGAGACCGACGAGTATGGTCGAGTAAGAGGTGCGAACCGTAACAAGAACAAGAAGGGCCAGAATGGCCAGGATGGCGGTAATGTAAAGGGAGCGAACAGAGGAAAGACGAGAACGGGCGATGAGTCCATGATGTCGATCTTTGGTTTTGGATTCCTGGCAGCCGTACTGGTACTGCTCGGATGGTTCGGCATTCGATTCACGAAGAGAAATCGCCGTTAATTCAGTAGAGTAGAAAGAGAGAGGGGACAGGCCGTGTGGCCTGTCCCCTCTTTATAAAATTTATTCCCCGAACAGCTGCTGGGAGTCCAGCATCAGGGTGAATGGTCCGTCGTTCAGCAGCTCGACCTTCATGTCGGCGCCGAAGCGGCCGTGCTCGACGGTCGGCACGTACTTCCGGCACTCGGCCATGAAATACTCGTAGAGAGCATTGGCCTTCTCCGGGGCACCGGCCTCGATGAAGCTCGGGCGGTTGCCCTTCCTGCAGTTCGCGTAGAGGGTGAACTGGCTCACGACGAGCAGCTCACCGCCGACATCGGCGAGGGAGCAGTTGGTCTTGCCGTTTTCGTCCGGGAAGATCCGGAGTCCGCAGATTTTCTTGACCATGCGGTCCGCGAGCGCCTCGGTATCCGTTTCGGCGACGCCGAGGAGGATGAGGAAGCCGCGGTCGATGCGGCCGATCTGTTCACCGTCGACCGTGACGGAGGCGTGGTTGACGACCTGGATGACACATCTCATAGTAGTTTCTCCTGTTTCTTTCATGAAGCACCGGCGCGATGCCGATGTACACGGAAACCTGTCCACTGGCAAGCTTAGTATACATTCGCGCATCGGCGTGCGAGCTTCGTATTTACTTGAACTGATTCAGTTCGCGATTGTAGTGGTAGTCGATGCCGGCGAGCGTCGCTTCGAGGGTGGCCTGGTCGGCGTCGAGGGCGTCGCAGAGGGCCTCGAGTGAGTCGTAGTTGTCGCGGAGCTGGGTGTTGAGGTAGCTCAGCAGCATGATGGGATCCTTCGGTAAATTCATCTTCGTTCCTTTCTATGTTGTGAAATTCTGATCAAAATACTATAATGTTCAGTAATCTGCGGTTCTATGAGCTGCCGCGCGGGCCGACACTGAGAAGCCGGCCACGCCCGCGGTCATGAGCGCGCACAGACTGACCGCGGCGAGATGTACCAGGCGCCCGGAGGCATTGGCCTCGGACAGGGTACAGGAAGCCGCATCCGAAAGGAGTATAGCATATGAAAGACGAGAATTGTATTTTCTGTAAGTTAGCTTGTGGAGATATTCCGACGACCACCCTCTACGAGGATGACACCTTCCGCGTGATTTTCGACGCGAGCCCGGCGACGGTGGGCCACGTCCTGATCATCCCGAAGGAGCATTATGAGGACCTCACGCAGCTGCCGGACGAGGTGGCGGCGCAGGTGATGCCGCTCGCGCGTCGCATCGGCATCGCGGAGATGGAGGCGCTCGGTGCGAAGGGCTTTAACGTCGTGCAGAACAACGGCGAGGCGGCCGGTCAGACCGTACATCACTTCCACACGCACGTGATCCCGCGCTACGGCACAGAGGACGAGATGGTGCTCTGGAAGCCGGGCACGACCGACGCGGCGGAGCTAGCGGATACCTGCGAGAAGCTGCAGGCGGCGCTGAACAACGAGCGTTGATAGCATGTCGCTGTGCCCCTGGGCGGACGCGGGCGCTTCACGCTGCCTGGGCCGCTGCGATGACGCAGGCGCTTCACGCTGCCTGGGCCGCTGCTGGGGGCCGCAGCATAGATGGGAGAAGTTTATTCGATGATGACGAAAAAGATCGTGCTGACCGGTGGGGGTACCGCTGGCCATGTCACTGCAAATATCGCACTGATGCCGCGTCTTCGGGCGGACGGCTATGAGGTGCACTACATCGGTTCCTACGACGGCATCGAGAAGAAGATGATGGAGCGCGAGGAGGTGCCGTACACGGGGATCTCCACGGGGAAGCTTCGTCGTTACTTCGATCTCCGGAATTTTTCGGACCCGATCCGTGTGCTGAAGGGCTACGGGGAGGCGAAGCGGGCGCTTCGGCGGATCCAGCCGGACATCGTGTTCAGTAAGGGCGGCTTCGTGGCCGTGCCGGTGGTCTGGGCGGCGCATGCCCTGCATATTCCGGTGGTGACGCATGAGTCCGACATGACGCCGGGACTCGCAAATAAGCTCTGCCTTCGTGCCGCGAGCCGCATCTGCTGCAACTTCCCGGAGACGACGAAGTCGCTCCCGGCGGGCAAGGCCGTGCTGACCGGTTCGCCGATTCGTGAGAAGCTGCTCCAGGGCACCCGCGAGGAGGGCCTCGCGATGACCGGATTCAGCGGCGACAAGCCGGTGCTCATGGAGATCGGCGGTTCCCTGGGCTCCGTGGCGATCAACACAGCGCTCCGCGCGATGCTGCCGCAGCTCCTCGAGAAGTACGACGTGATCCACATCTGCGGGAAAGGCAACCTCGATGAGTCGCTCGCCGACACGCCGGGCTATAAGCAGTACGAGTTCCTGTCCGACGGACTCCGGAATCTCTACGCCCTCGCGGACGTCGTGATTTCCCGCGCCGGTGCCAATGTCATCTGCGAGCTGCTGGCACTGAAGAAGCCGAATATCCTGATCCCGCTGCCGCTCGATCAGAGCCGCGGCGATCAGATCCTGAACGCGGAGTCCTTCGAGAAGCAGGGCTTCAGCTACGTCCTCGATCAGCATGCGATGGAGAAGGACTCGACGCTCCTCTCGACGGCCATCGAGACCGTCTATGCGAAGCGTGCCCAGTACATCGCGGCCATGGAGCAGTCCCAGCAGGGAAACGGCGTCGACCAGGTCATCGCCGTGCTGCGGGAAGTCGTAAATAATAATTAAGAGGTTTAGAAATGATTGGAATTATTGGAGCAATGGATGAAGAGGTCGAGAAGCTGAAGGCGGACATCACCGACGCGGTGACCGAAGTACACAACGGACTCAGCTTCGTGACCGGCCAGCTGAACGGGAAGGACGTCACCGTGGTGCGCTCCGGCATTGGCAAGGTCAATGCTGGCGCCTGCACAGCGGTGCTGATCGACCGCTTCGCTGTGGACTGCGTCATCAACACCGGCATCGCCGGATCCCTCGACGCCCACATCAATATCGGAGACATTGTCCTCTCCGAGGATGCGGTGCAGTACGACATGGACGCGACGAACTTCGGCTACCAGCTCGGCGAGATCCCGCGCGTCGGCACCATGGCCTTCCACGCGGACGATCGTCTGATCGCTGCCGCGGAGGAGGAGAACCGCCGCGTGAACCCGGAGATCCGCACCTTCATCGGCCGCGTCTGCAGCGGTGACAAGTTCGTCTCCGACAGCGACACGAAGAACTGGATCATCAAGCATTTCCAGGGTCGCTGCTGCGAGATGGAGGGCGCGGCCATCGCCCAGATCGCATGGCAGAATAAGGTGCCGTTCGTCATCATCCGCGCCATCTCTGACAAGGCCGACGACTCCGCTCATGTGGACTACCCGACCTTCGAAAAGCAGGCCATCGAGCACTGCGTGAAGCTCACCGAAGCACTCGTGGCGAGAATCTGATGCGCGAAACATCATGAGGTGCTGTGCCAGACATTCCTCCATGTGCAGGTAAAGGACAACATGCACACGAACGCGTAGAGTGGAAGTGCGCATCCATAAGGGAATACTGTTATATCAAAAAGACCGTTCCGGCAGCTGTGGCTGTGGGAGCGGTCTTTAAATTTCGTGATGAAACCGTCAGGCAAGGCGATGCATCCTCTTTTAATTTCATGATGAAGTCGTCACCATGCTGGTCATCCTTCAGGTCGGAAATCACTGCGCCGGGTGCTCGAGCTGTGCGACGGCGTCGATGATCGAGGTCGCGCTGCCCTGCTGCAGCATCTCGGCGATGCGGTCGATGTCCTGGGCGTTCATGTGGGCCTTTCCGAGATACTGCTCGTAGGTCCGGGAGAGGTTCAGCGCCTGCTCCTTCTCCTGGTTCTCGAAGTGCTGGCGGAGCTCGGTGGCTGCCTTGAAGTTTTTCTGAAGCTCCTCGAGCTGCGGGCGGGCCGCGGTCTCGATCTCATCCGTGATGATGTTCGTCGTCACGGTTTCGAAGGTGTTCTGGGCGCCCTGCTTGCGGCTGATGACATCATTGCGCTCCTGCTGCGCCTTCGCGATCTCATCGTCGTACGACTGCAGATTATAGTCTGTGTCATCCGCATCCGTCCGGATGGACTTCGTCAGCGACTTGATTTTCCTGCGATTGCTGCGGATCTGATTCTTGATCTTCCGACCGTCACGGATCACCGCGGAGTGCTTCCCGATGGTGGCATTCATCAACGACACATAGATCCCGCCGATCAGGAGAATGTCTACGACGTAAATCAGTACCAGCTGCCAGATCTTATGCGCCGGGATGAAGTAGTAGATGCCGAACGGGAGTGCCGCGAAGAACACAACGAAGGTCAGCAGGCAGAGGAAGAGTTCGACGAAGCCGGATGGGCGGAACAGGGTGTAGAACACACTCGAGTTGCAGATCGACGGCACATGATCCCTCTTGAAGATCGCGGCCAGCTGACGCTTCAGCTCCTTGTTCTCGGTGACCAGCGGCTCGGTTTCCCGCTTGATGCGGCCCTTCATGCCCTCCTTGCGGGCATGCTCTCGCTCGTCCTGCGCCTTCTTGAGACGCGCATCGACCTGACTCAACTGCTTATCGTAGGTCGCCGTGATCTCGTCACCACGCGCCTTCAGCGTCTTCTGAATCTTCTCCTGCATCTCCTTCCGCGCCTTATCGAGTGCGGCAGACAGCTGCTTCTCCTGCTCGCGCTGCGACTTCAGACTCTCACTCACCTTCTGATAAGCAGCGACGGCGATTTTCGCCTCCCCTAAAAACTGCTGTGGATTCTCTATTTCCAGTCCCATGATCTTCCGTCCTCCTGAAAGCGATGAATTCATGATTCACACGGTCTTTACTTTTCTGTTTATTTCCATTAAGGTAATAAACTACAGATTTACTTCATCATAGTATCCATATTTGAATAAACCATGAACGCAGAACCGCAAAAATAAATTTCTTCCGTTCTGAAACTATTATAGCATTTATCTACTTCGTGATAAACGAAAAGGCGCTTCAGAACGGTTCACATCCCCGATTTTTTACAGCAGTTCAGGCAGGGGCACCAGAGTGTGACAATACCGAGATCGTTTCTCGACATCGCTTTACAGCAGTTCAGGCAAGGGCACCAGAGCGGTCGAGTCAGTTGACATTACAAAGGAGAATCCTATGTTTCGTATGAGTGGCACAATTTATAAGGACGGACGTATCGTTCGGGACTGTGTTTCCCGCCAGGAGGATTACATCATGTCCCGTACCGATCGCGTGCTCACCGCGCTGAAGGAAATCTGTGAGTACATGGACCTCGCCGTACCGATCTGGCTCTCCACGAACATCCGGGAGTTCCAGCGGAAGTCCGTCACCGTCTTCCGCGAAGACTGCTTCATGGAACCGATCAGCTTCGACTATCTCCGCATCGAAGTTATCGAGGAGTGAGGAAAACCAATTTGTTTCCAGTGAAAAAACATCCAATCAAAAAAGACCGCTTCCACAGCCACAGCTGCCGGAGCGGTCTTTTTGATGTGAAAAAGTAGTTTCTTATAAATGCTCACTTCCACTCTAAGTGGCGCTCGTGGAGCATGCAGTCCTTTAAATACATATTGATGAGCGTCTGATACGGCACACCCACCTGTGCAGCTTCATTTTTGAAGTACACGATGATACTGCTGTCAAGATTGATGGAAATCGGTTTTTTGGCCTCTTTTGCGTATGGATTCTTACGCGGATTTAAGTTCTTGATGTCATATTCTTCACGCATACTGCACCTCCATTCATTTTCTATTTATATATATTATATATATAAAATCCATATATGTCACTACATGTTGCGAGAAAGGCGAGACATGTTTTGGGCCCGCGTTACTGTTCACTCGTCAACTGAATTCAGGCAGGAGCCGGAGGGGCAGCAACGTAGGAACAGTACTCCGTTGCCGCCCCTTCGCCGCCTCTGGCCAACGTTACTATCCAATATGGTTTGATGATAAAAATACTGGATATGTTTTTTGACTGTAAGCATGACAGGTGGATGCAAAATATCCACTCTCAGGCGATTTCAAAAATATTGGATACGAAAAGCCTTGTTTCCTAAGAGGAATCCGGGCTCGCATAACCAGTATTTAAAAAAAGAAGGTTTATTG
>NZ_JBQHVY010000005.1:0-108294 GCF_052064255.1 Oribacterium sp. HCP3S3_B9 | reverse complement strand
GCCATGGTCAGATAAGATGAAGAAACTCTGCGCAATAGACACGAAGGCAACTATCGAAGACAAGGATGGAAACCCAAAGATCTCACGGTAGTAAGTTAGCGCGCTCAGCTAGCACTGAGCGCTTACAAAAAAACTATTATGGATATTTATGGTAGCTCGAAGAATCAATAGTTATAAGAATAGTGAGTAAAGTGGTCTGCGTAAAATGTAAGCAGTAGGTCAATATAATTTCTAATTAATTTTTTCATAGAAGTTATCTCCTTTCTGATTTCATATTCATCATACAGAAGTATCGATGGATTTACGTGCCAGAATAGAAGAATTTATAGACAATAATTGCAAGTTCAAAATCGAAGAAGCACGTGTTGATCTATTTGTTTTTCCTATACTCTGAAGGAGATACGCCTTTTATCTTTTGGAAAATACGACTGAAATACAGCGGATTTTCATAACCTACAATCTGAGAAATTTCATTAATGTTATAGTGTCGGTTTTGAAGAAGAATTTCAGCATTACAAATTCGCTTTTGTAAAATAAACTGTTTCGGAGTAATACCAGCATATAGTTTAAACATCCGTATAAACCAACTTGTACTTACGTGATTTTGTGTAGCATAATCATCAATACTGATTGCTTCATTATAATGCTCGCTAAAGTAAGAAATCGCCTTTGCGATTTCTTCTGAAGCTTGTGAATGATCAATAATTGTCGAGCATTTGAAGTGCCGCTGCAGTCGTATGAAAATTTGCCTTAAATACAACTCGAGCATTTCTGGATATCCGTCCTGACACATTTGTAATTCCTTGATCATGGCTTGAAATAAATGTTGATATTCAGATCCGGAACCACAATGAAAGACTTTTTTATCTTTTGTCAATCCATAAGAGCGTAGAAGATTGGTTACGTTGCTTCCGGTAAAGTGTACCCAATACACTTCTGTTTGATCTACCCCATAATATTCGTATTTTTGCGGTTCTTTGGGACGATATAGAACCATATGCCCTGCCTGAACGATGGTATCTTCGTCGCCATCGCCAAAATGAAAATGTGCCTTCCCCGACGCGATGTAAAGTAACTGAAAATCCAGTCTTCCACGTGGACGCCAAGTGGGTAACTTTTGTTTCGTGTATAATCTGTATGTTCCACACATGGTGACGATAAGTGGTTTCGAACTGTCTTTTCTGTCGATAACCGAGTTGTTTAAATATGCACTGTTTATATACATTTTCTCTCCATAATCCGTCAGCAAATGTCTATTGCAAATATTATAGCAAATACGACAAAAAAGAAGAATCAGCAAATACACCTTTGCTGAACATACTGTTTTGTGCATGTTTCAAATGATTTATGATATGGCTTTTTGGAAACGGTTTCTATATTCTATCTTTTGGTAAATTGGCATTTATAGAATATAAAAATAGATGAAGGGGGCCAAATTTCTGATGGATGAAAAAAAGTATTTGAAGTGGTATAACAAGGTTGGCTATGGTTCGGGTGATCTGGCAGGAAATATGGTTTATGCATTCCTTTCGTCCTTTGTAATGTTATACCTTACCAATACAGTGGGGTTAAATCCAGGTATTGTAGGTACTTTAATCATGGTGTCAAAATTATTTGACGGCATAAGCGATATGTTTTTTGGAACCATGATTGACAAAACAAAGAGTAAGCTTGGGAAAGCAAGACCGTGGATGCTTTACGCATATATTGGCTGTGCTGTGACTCTCGTAGCTAACTTCGCAATTCCGAATAGTATCGGAACGACTGCACAGTATGCATGGTTTTTCCTTTCATATACACTTTTAAACGCAGTGTTTTTTACCGCTAACAATATTGCGTAGGCTTCTCTTGTTACGTTCTGCACCAAAAATAGTAAGGAACGTGTCGAAATGGGATCATTTCGCTTTATTTTTGCGTTTTCAACAAGTTTAATCATTCAGTCTGTCACCGTTCAGTTGGTTCGGCACCTCGGCGGCGGTGCTGCTGCATGGAGAACAGTTGCCATCATATATGCCGTTATAGGATTAGTCGTTAATACCATTTCTGTTTTTTCTATTAAGGAGCTGCCTGAAGAAGAATTAAATGCAGGAAAAGAGCATTCAGAAGAAAAATACGGTTTGATTGAAGCTGCAGAGCTCCTCTTTTCAAATAAATATTATCTCATGATTTGTATGACTTATATTTGCCAGCAGATTTACACTGCTATGCTGAATATGGGTATTTACTATATGATTTATATTCTTAAGAATGAAGACTTATATTCTGTATTTTCATGGGCAATTAACATCCCGGTTATTCTTGCGATGTGCATCACGCCAATGCTTGTTGAAAAGATGAAGGGTTTATATCATATGAACCTTGCTGGTTATATCTTAGGAACAGCAGGCCGTATTGGCGTTATTTTTGCCGGTATTATGGGTAGTGTACCGATGATGCTTGCCTTTACAGCAATCGCTGCTTTAGGAATGGCACCTTGGCAGGGGGATATGGGCGCAGTTATAGCGAGCTGTTCTGAGTATACATATCTTACAAAACACAAGCATATTGATGGAACTATGTACTCATGTACGTCTTTTGGAACCAAGATTGGAGGCGGTATCGGAGTTGCTCTTTGCGGATGGCTGCTTGACGCCAGCGGCTTTGTCAAGGAGTCTGCAGTACAGCCGGAATCCTGCCTGAATATGCTTTATGTGATGTATTTATGGATTCCGATGATCCTGTCATTATGTATTACATTCATCATGTCTAAAATGAATGTTGAAGCAGCAAATCAGAAGTTAAGAGCTCAATTGGAGGAATGTTGATATGCACTATGAGGGCATGGAAGAAGTGGTTTTTCCACGCTTCGCATAGATGATGATAGTGTATTCAGAAATGAATAAGCATAAGAGTCTTGTGAAAAAGAAAGGAGCACTATGAACGCTAATATAAAATGGTTGGATAATCCGGAAATATTCCGTGTGAATCAATTGGATGCACATAGCGATCATTCGTACTATGTGGACTATGCGGATATGAAAGAAAAGGATAATCCTTTATCGCAGTCGCTGAATGGTCAGTGGGCGTTTGCGTTTAGTAAAAACGCAGCAAGCAGACCTTGCGATTTTTACAAAGAAGGGTTTGATGATTCTGGTTTTGATAAAATCATGGTACCTGGTCATATTGAATTGGCAGGATATGATAAGATTCGCTATATCAATACCATGTACCCTTGGGAGGGAAAAGAGTACCATAGAGGCGCTTACAGTTTAGAGAGCAGAGGGGCAGAAGCCGGCATGTTCTCAGAAGCAAATTATAATCCTGTAGGATCCTATCTTAAGCATTTCGATTTAAAACCGACCATGATGGGAAAAAGAATACGTATTTGCTTCGAAGGCGTAGAGGAAGCAATGTACTTATGGCTCAATGGTCAGTTTGTTGGTTATGCTGAGGATAGTTTTACACCGTCAGAGTTTGATCTTACGCCTTATATTCGCGAAAAAGATAATGTCCTTGCTGTGCAGGTTCATAAAATGAGTACAGCAGCATTTCTGGAAGATCAGGATTTCTTCCGCTTCTTTGGCATCTTTAGAAATGTCACATTGAAAGCGGTGCCGGATGTTCATATGGAGGATGTATGGTTTCAGCCTGAACTGAATTATGACAATAAGTGTGGTAGTGTTACGGTACGTATGAAGGTATCTGCCACTATGCAGGTCGCTGTAAATGCACTGTTTGTTTTAAGGGATAGAGAAGGTAATGTAGTTGTAGAGAACAGCACTAAATTACACGGTTCAAACGGAAATCTCACAGGTGATATTTACACGGAAACAGGAGTGATTAAATCCTGGGATAATCATCATCCATATCTATATCATGCAACAGTTGAATTGAAAAATGCAGAAAATGGAAATTTATTAGAGATTATCCCGTATGATATTGGCTTTAGAAGAGTAGAGATCATTGATAAAGTCATTTATCTGAATGGAAAGCGTCTTGTTATCACGGGCGTTAATCGCCATGAGTGGAGTCCAAAGACCGGAAGATGTATCGGATTAGAAGAGATGCATTCCGATATAGCCTGCATGCTGAAAAATAATATCAATGCAGTGCGTACCTGTCATTATCCAGATCAAATCCCATGGTATTACCTTTGTGATGAAGCTGGAATCTATGTGATGGCAGAGTGCAATCTTGAAAGCCATGGTACTTTCCAAAAGCTTGGGGCTGTCGAGCCATCTTGTAATGTTCCGGGTTCTATTCCGCAGTGGAAAGAGGCTGTTATGGACCGTGCAAGAACCAACTTTGAAACCTTTAAAAATCATACTTCTATTTTGTTCTGGTCTCTCGGAAATGAGTCCTATGCAGGCGATGATATCGAGGCCATGAACGTGTACTTTAAGAACAAGAAGGATGGCCGTTTAGTTCACTATGAAAGCGCCTACTACAATAGGGCATATGAAGATACAATTTCAGATATTGAAAGTAGAATGTATCCGAAGCCACAGGACGTTGCGGCATATTTAAGCGATAAACCAAAGAAGCCTTACATTCTGTGCGAATTCATGCACGATATGGGTAATTCAATGGGTGGACTTGGCGATTACATGAAACTGATTGATGAGTTTGACCTCTATCAGGGCGGATTTATTTGGGACTTTATAGATCAGGCAATTCTGGTAAAGGACCCAGTAACAGGCCAGGAAGTTCTTCGGTATGGTGGCGATTTTGAAGACAGACCTGCGGATTATGAGTTTTCAGCAAATGGCATTCTATTCGCAGACCGTAAAGAAAAACCGGCAATGCAGGAAGTGAGGTATTACTATGGCTTATACAGATAATGAAAAATTAAGAGTAGTCTATGGCGACTTTACCCTGGGTGTACATGGTGTAGGGTTTGATTATATTTTTTCTTATGCACAGGGTGGCCTTGAATCTATCGTAAAAGATGGATATGAATGGCTTTATCGTTGCCCGAAACCTACGTTCTGGAGAGCCTTGACAGATAATGACCGAGGAAGCAAATTCCATATTAAAAGTGGTAACTGGCTTGCTGCAGATATGTTCATCGATTTTCAGGATGTCAAGGTGATCATGGATGGAGCTGTTCAGAATTGCAAGGCACCGGATAATAACAGCTATGGCGGAGATGTATCAGCAAATGAGATTACTGTAAAGTATCTTTATAAGACTATTTCTATTCCTTCTACGGAGGTTATCGTATCTTACACTGTGAATAAATCTGGAAAAATCAAAGTAGATGTGCACTACAATGGCAAAACAGGGCTTCCTGAATTTCCGGTATTTGGTATGAGATTTATTATGCCAACACTTGCAGATAAGTATATCTATAAAGGCTTATCAGGAGAGACATATCCAGATCGAAAAGCAGGTGCACAGCATGGCGAATTTGAAGTTACGGATCTTAGCTTGACGCCATATATCGTACCTCAGGAATGCGGCATGAGAATGGATACGGAATGGCTTGAAATCACTCGTCATACAAGTATGGATAATAGTAGAATGGAGGCCCCTAATCATAAGCTGCGGATAGAAATGGCCGATACACCATTTGACTTTTCCTGCCTGCCATATACGGCAAGTGAAATTGAGAATGCTTTGCATCATGAAGAATTACCTCCAGCGAGAAGAACTGTATTGTGCATATATGGCGCAGTTCGCGGTGTTGGTGGTATAGACAGTTGGGGAACCGATGTCGAAGATGCTTACCATATCAGTGCAGAAAAAGATATCGATTATTCGTTCTATATCTGCTGATAAGGAAGGGCATAGTTATTCTGATTTCAGCACTGATTTTATAAAACGTAAGAAACCAAAGATGACCACATAGGCGGAAGGAGCTATTACGAGTGTTATTGGTGTATGAAAACAAACAACAAATGGTATCGGTAGAGTGGAAAACGCCTGTTCATATGCCACCGCATCTACACGAGGCAATTGAAATTGTCTATGTAACGGAAGGATGTATTGAACTTGGTGTTGGTCAGGAACTGTATCATATGGAAAAAGGGGATTTTGCAATCGTATTTCCGAATGTGATACACCATTATCAAGTCTTTAATCAAGGAAAAAATAGGGTTATATATCTGTATTTGGATCCATCCATAGTACCTTCTTATTACAAAGAAGTTCAGATGTATAGCCCTAAGTATCCAGTAATAAAAAGTCAGCATGTTCATCCGGATGTTGTCAATGCTATAAGATTTCTGATGAACAAAAACGACCAAAGCCCATTACTGATGAAAGCATATGTACATATGATACTGGCACATGTCTTTACCGAGATGCCAATGATTGACAAGAATGCAATTGGAAGTGATGACTTAATTTATAGTTCGGTAGCATATGTAGCTAAAAACTATGGTTCGCAAATAACACTCGAAAAGATGGCAAATGATTTAGGTGTAAGTAAGTATGTTTTATCAAGAATGTTTGCAAAGACATTTCACTGCAATTTTAGTAAATATGTGAACGGAGTTCGCTTGAATAATGCAGTTACTGAATTGGAAAATTCACAGGATTCAATTACAAATATTTGCTTGAATTGTGGTTTTGAAAGTCAAAGAACATTTAATCGAGTGTTTAAAGATAGATATAAACTGACACCTCGAGAATACAGGAAAAAAATGGAGTGTGTAGATAACCGGTCCGATTCCGGTTGCCAGCTTTCTTTATAGGGTGAGATATGTGTACCCCTTCATAACCCGGAAATGACGTAGATGCGTCGTTTCCGGGTTTTTTTAATTTCATGACCTGCCACTGTCTGGATCCGTTTGAAAGCATCATTAAATAGACAAAATATGTTACTATCCACCGAGCCACGCCTTGATTTAACTACGTTTGAATAGTAACCAAAATATGGATAACTGATAACTGATAACTGATGCCCTGAAATGTAAAATATTCTTGACATAATGACATGTTCTATTATATGCTGTGAATGTAAGATATAATTTACATTATGTCAGAAGGAGGACGACGGATATGTCAGAGATTTTTTCATTCACGGCTGCATTTATCGTGGTTCAGATATTCAAGATCATCATGTTTAAGAAGGATAAGGATTACAGTGGCTATGATGAGCGGCAGGAGCTGATTCGAGGAAGAGCATTTCGTTACGGCTTTTTGACATTGGCCTTCTCGCTTGCGGCTGTGGTGCTGTGGGAGGAGTGCGTCGGTGCACTGCCGATCGAGTTTTCACTTCTCATGATGGCCTGCCTTATGGTGGGATGTCTGGTGGTAATCCTCTATGACATCTGGAAGGATGCATACTGGGGCATCCGGCAGGCATCTGGCTCAAACACCGCGATCGTACTCATGGTGGCGGTGATGGTGATGCAGTACCTCGGTTTCCAGGGGCATGTGAAGCTCGGCGACGTGATCGTGCATGGCGTCCTCACCTGGGATGGCGGCCTCTGTCTGCTGATTTTCGTGTTCTTTGCGCTGATCATCGTGAATCTGCTACTGAAAGCGTGGATGGATAAACGGGGAGGTTCGGCGGAATGAAGAACCTGAAGATGAAATCGGCACGGGCGGCGCTGGACCTGTCCCAGCAGCAGCTGGCAGATCTCGTCGGTGTGTCGCGACAGACCATTAACGCCATCGAAAAGGGCGATTATAATCCGACGATCCGACTCTGCATCGCGATCTGCAAGGCACTGAACCGGACACTGGATGAACTGTTCTGGGAGGCGTGAATGGAAACAATCAGATTTCAGATACATAAAGAAAAGCATAAGCTGTACTCAGCGATGAGAGAGGAGAGGACGATGAGTGAAGAAAGATAGGCTATTATTTTTAGTAGTTTAACAGGTAATACAAGAAAACTTGCGGATACGATCCATGAGACACTGCCGGCAGCGCTGTGTGATTATTTCGGCGAAGCGAAATCTGCAGAAACGAACGCAGAATTGGTCTATGTGGGCTTCTGGACGGATAAGGGAACGGCGGATAAGGCGTGCTTAGAGCTTCTCAGAAAGCTTCGAAATAAAAAAATTTTTCTATTTGGAACCGCGGGCTTCGGTGGGAGCGAAGCGTACTATCAGAAGATTCTTACCAATGTACATGCCGCCATCGATGGAAGTAACACCGTCGTCGGAGAGTACATGTGCCAGGGTAAAATGCCTCAGTCTGTACGGGACCGCTATGTGAAGATGAAGGAAATGCCAGATGCAAAGCCGAATCTGGATGCGCTGATCGCGAACTTCGATCGAGCACTTTCACACCCGGACGAGGCAGATCTGAATGACCTTCGAAGAAAGATTACAGGATGAGGCATTCCCCCCGGAATCAGTAAACACAAATAAGGATGACCGGAAAGCCGCCGTTAAAATGCCGGATAGAGTAAAACAGTGCCGGATACGAATGGTAAAATGATGAGTTCCAGATCGACACAAAAAGTTCACAAAATAATTAGCACTCTCCTCTTGAAAGTGCTAACAAAACGAGTATTATGTTAGTTGTAAGGAGAAAAGGAACAGAAAGCAAAGGAAAAGCAATCCGAAAGGAAGCGCATTCCGAGCCGGTGGTTTCGAAACTCTGAAACATAAAGCATTCGGCGATGGGACAGAATCCCGGAGTCCGGTTATACAGGAGGTAAGTGATTATGATGTATATGCCTAGTATTTTCGGTGAGAACTTAATGGATGATTTCTTTAATGATACAAGCTGGCTTGGTTATGAGCCTGCCTACAGCAAGTCGACAGCGAATCTCATGAAGACGGATATCGAGGAGCATGAGAACAACTACGAGATGAAGATCGATCTTCCGGGCTTCAAGAAAGAAGATCTGAAGCTTCAGCTGAAGGATGGTTATCTGAACATCTCTGCTTCGCATAATGAGAACAAGGATGAGAAGGATAAGAGCGGCAAGGTCGTTCGCCAGGAGCGTTACACCGGCTCGATGCAGAGAAGCTTCTACGTCGGTGAGAATGTAAAGCAGAGCGACATCGCTGCGAAGTTTGAAAATGGTGTTCTGGCACTGACCGTTCCGAAGGTGGAGCCGAAGAAGGAAGTGCCGGAAGAGAAGTACATCGCTATCGAGGGCTGATTCCCTCGCGGGCGGTGTCCCGATGGCGCAGGTGGATGGTCGTGTGGTCCTTCGCGGGCGGTGTCCCGATGGAGACATTGGCCTCCATCCGTAAGTTCTGAACTACATCCAGAGCTGCTCTACAGTTCTCTCTGAGAGCTGGAAAACAGAGCGGTTCGCATCCGTTCGATGAACGGACAGGAAGAACCAGAAGTAAATAAACAGGAGGATATGAATATGTTTATGCCTAGTGTATTTAGTGATGGTGATGATGTGATGAATGAGATGATGAACGAGTGGGGTAATGACTGGAATAAGAACTTCTTCGGTAAGCACAATCCACTGTTTGGTAAGCGTGCACGGAACCTGATGAAGACCGATGTGAAGGAAACCGATAACAGCTATGAGCTGGAGGTCGATCTTCCGGGCTTCAAGAAGGATGAAGTAAAGCTTCAACTGTCCGATGGCTATCTGACCATCTCCGCGGAGAAGGGTCTCGACAAGGACGAGAAGAAGCACGGCAGACTGATTCGCCAGGAGCGTTACGAGGGTGCGATGCAGCGGTCCTTCTATGTAGGTGATGGACTTACGGAGGACGATGTGAAGGCATCCTTTGCAAATGGTGTGCTGAAGATCAGTCTTCCGAAGGCAGAAGCGAAGAAGGCACTGCCGGAAGAGAGCTATATCGAGATCGAGGGATGATACCCGAAAAGCAGTTGCCCGATGAATGCAGGGTGCTTCAGTGAGTGGCTGCACGAACATCTATAGAATGCCCAGACCCTGCGAGGCAGAAATCGCAGTTCATATATACACAATCACTTAAGCCGGGTGGACACGTAAAGTGCCCGCCCGGTTTTTGTTTAATAAAAAACGACTGGATACACGGTGTATCCAGCCGGTTTTTTCATTACAGCTCTGCGATCGCCTCAATCTCACAAAGCACGCCCTTCGGCAGGGTCTTGACGGCGACACAGCTGCGTGCCGGCTTCGAGCTGAAGTACCGCTCGTAAACCGCATTGAAGGCCGCGAAGTCGTTCATGTCTGCGAGGAAGCAGGTGGTCTTGAAGACCTTCTCGATGCTGGTGCCTGCAGCTTCCATGATGGCAGCTACATTCTTGCAGCTCTGTGCAGCCTGTCCCTCGATATCCTCGCTCTCTACAGCGCCGGTCGCCGGATTCACCGGAATCTGACCGGAAGCAAATACGAAGTTACCTACGATTTTCGCCTGGGAATATGGTCCGATCGCAGCCGGAGCGTCGGTAGTGTGTACAGTTGTCATAATAGTAATCCTCCTTAAGATTTGTATACATTATAGCGAAATATGGTCCGTTCTGCAAAGAGAATCCTACTTCCGCGGCTTCTCTTTGGCCTTATTCCCAGTTCTTCCAGACATCCGGCTGATACCCCACGGTGGCCTGGCGGCCATTCCGTACGATCGGTTGCCTCAGCACCATCGGATTTTCGAGTACCTTTTCGAACTTATCTTCCGGCGCGAGATATTTGATCAGCAGATACGCTTTCTGGTCCTTCGTCTTCTCATCGAGAAGCTCTTCTAAGCCACCGACCGCCTGAAGGACCGAATTCAGTTCGCCTTTACTGAGACCCTTCTCTTTCATATCGACGGACTGGAATTTGATCCCGCGCTCCTTAAAAAAGCGCTCTGCTTTTCTGGTGTCGGCACTTTTCTTCGTGCCGAAAATCTGTATATTCATCGAATTCCCTTTCTTCTATGCATTCGTTTTTCTACTTGTGTTTTAATCCGCTTTCCTGGTCGACACCGTAGAGTTATTTATAGACATCTGAGTATCTCCACTGCGCGCCGGATTTCCGCTTCGTCTGTCCGGTAGAGCTCGAATTCACTGATACCCTCGAGGCCCATATGGACATGTTCATTCCGGTAGCGCATGCCACTCGAAAGGATTTTCTTGCCCGACATATGAAAAGCGTGGGCACCGGTCATACCCGCGATTTCGGCAATGTTGTCGGCCTTTACGCCGCCACCGACCAGGATCGTCGGATTCTCTTCCGACATCAGTACGAGCTTCCGCAGCAGCGCGATTCCCGTCTGTGCGTCGCCTTCCTGCCCGGAGCTGAGGATCGTATCGATACCGAGGTCGGTTGCTTTTTCGTAGCAGGCGATCGGATCCGCGCATACATCGAAGGCCCGGTGCAGGGTGATGCCACAGCGACCGTCCGTCGCATCGATCATGCCGCGCATCTGCGCTTCGTTCAGGCCGCCATCCGCCTGCAGGCTTCCGATGACGACACCATCGGCGCCAGCATTGGCAAAAAAGCGGATATCCGCGCACATCTGCTGATATTCATATGCCGTGTACAGGAAGTCACCGAATCGCGGACGAATCAGGACCCGGATCGGAAGCCCGGTTTCCTGCTGCACCTGCCGAAACAGAGTGTAGCCCGGCGTGGTGCCACCGATGATGAGGCTTGCGCACAACTCGAGCCGCGTCGCACCGCCGGCCTTCGCAGACAGCGCAGATTCTACACTGTCGACACATACTTCCAGGATATAGTCCGTCATCATCACTCCTCCGAATTGATTTTCTCCATAACGTCCTGAAATGAGCATACTCCCACAGGAGTAGTCTTGCAAGTCTCTTCAGCGTATCGAAGAAGCATATGAGATACGCTTTTACCGTTAGCATCATTTCCATTTTAGGCTGTTTTGATGCAGCATTATGATCCTCGGCCCCTCTTACCGTGGGATACCAGCCGGACGTCTGGCAGAACTGGGCATGACGAAAGCAACGCAGTTATACGAGCATAATGAAAGCCGGCGCGTTCGCGCCGGCTTCTCTTCATAAAAAACGTATTTATCTTTCGCCAGGCATCTTCCAGCCGTGGTGATCGGTGTGGAGCAGGTGCTCAGCACGCTCACTGAGCGGCTTCTCGAGATACTCCTCATAGCAGCGGATCACATCTGGATTCTCGTGGCTGAAGCGAAGAGCACCGGCTGCATCCTGTGCATACAGCGTCTTCGCACGCTCCGGCGCCATCTCGACGCTGTCGTGGATCGGCTGTCCGCCGCCACCGACGCAGCCGCCAGGGCAGGCCATGACTTCGACGAAATCATACTCGACGGTCTTCTTCCGAAGTGCATCGAGGAGCTTTGCCGCATTGCCGAGGCCGTTTACGACCGCGACACGTACCGGGATACCCTTGATGGCGAAGGTCGCTTCCTTCCAGCCTTCCTGACCACGGACATCATGGAACGCATCCGGATCCGGATTCTCGCCAGTTACACTGTGGTAAGCGGTACGAAGCGCAGCCTCCATGACACCACCGGTGGAGCCGAAGATATTGGCTGCACCGGAACCCGCAGAGAACGGATTATCCAGCTCGATCTCGTCGATCTCACCCGGCGCGATGTTCTCCATACGCAGGAGACGGTTCACCTCACGGGTCGTCAGTACGACATCGACATCCGGATCCCCCTGGTCGTTCCGCATCGTCTCATAGCCACACTCGGCCTTCTTCGCAAGACATGGCATGATGGATACACAGTAGATGCGAGACGGATCTACGCCGAGCTTCTCCGCGAAGTAGCTCTTGATGATCGCACCGAACATCTGCTGCGGTGACTTCGAGGTGGAGAGCTGGTCAACGAAATCCGGGTAGTGTGCCTTGCAGAAGCGGATCCAGCCAGGGCAGCAGCTCGTGAACATCGGGAACCTGTTTTCTTCCTTATGCGTCAGCTTCTCGAGGAACTCCGTCGCCTCCTCCATGATGGTGAGGTCGGCGGACCAGTTGGTGTCAAATACATAGTCGAAGCCGGTGATCTTCAGCGCAGCGGCGAGACGCTTCACGGTCGCCTGCTCCGGGGTGAGACCGAAGCCCTCGCCCCAGGCCGTACGAATCGACGGTGCGATCTGTGCGACCACGATCTTATCCGGATTCTCGAGCGCGTCGAGGATGTCGTGGGTGTCATCCCGCTCACGCAGTGCCGCAGTAGGGCAGTGGGTGATGCACTGGCCGCAGAGCGCGCACTTACTGGTCTCGAGATCATAGGCATCCTTCACATCGACGGTACTCTGGGAACCGGTATTGATGACATCCCAGATATGGCTGTCCTGCACCTTATCACAGATCTGTACGCAGCGCATGCACTTGATGCACTTGTCGTAATTCCGGATCAGCGGGAAGTTCAGCGAGCTGCGATGTTTCTTCGGCAGCTGCTTCTCAAACGGGATGCTCAGGATATTTAGATCATTCGCCACCTTCTGCAGCTCACAGTTTCCGGAGCGCACACAGATCGCACAGTTCGTGTCATGCTGGCTGAGGATCAGCTCCACATTCGCGCGTCGCGCGAGACGTGCCTTCCGGGAGTTCGTATAGACGACCATGCCCTCGGTCACGGTGTTGTTGCAGGCGGTCATCAGACGCTCATAGCCCTCGACCTCGACGACGCAGACTCTGCATGCCGCAATTTCGTTGATATCCTTTAAGTAGCACAGTGTCGGGATGTGAATGCCCGCAGCGGCGGCAGCATTCAGTATGGTGGTCCGCTCCGGGACCTGGACAGCTCTGCCATCAATCGTACAATTTACCATTTCGTATCTCTGCCTCCCTTTAAGATGCCATAGCCGAAGTGATCACAGTGCAGACATCTCGAGGACTCCTGCAGTGCTTCCTCCTCCGTCATCGGACACTCCATCAGCTTAAAATCACATCTGCGCTCATCCGCCGGACGCTCTACCATGTTCACACGGCCGAGTGCCTTATGATCGTCGAAACGAATCGGCGGCAGCACGACGTCCGTCGTGATCTCATGGTTGAATCCGAGGTATTCGTCGATATTGGCGGCCGCTACCTTTCCGGCTGCGATCGCACGGATGACGGTCGCCGGACCAGTCACGCAGTCACCACCTGCGAAGATGCCTTCATTGTCCGCGATATCTGAGGTATCGAAGGCGGAGATACGGCCCTGCTGAACCGGGATACCGAACTCGCCGAACTTGCCGGACTCGATACCCTGACCGATCGCCACGAGTACACGGTCGGCCGGAAGCAGCACCTCGTCCTTCGTGCTGTTCTTCGGAGATGGACGACCACCCTTGACCGCACCCGGGATCTGCGGCTTCACGATGAGGCCGGTGCAGCGATTCTCAGCATCCTTCTCGATGCGTACCGGTGCGTTCAGCTCGACGATCTCCACACCGTCGGCGATCGCACCCTCGACCTCCTCTGCGAGGGCCGTCATATCCTGCTTCCGACGACGGTACGCGACCTTGACCGACTTCGCATGGCAGCGGATCGCAGAACGTGCGACGTCCATCGCGACATTACCACCACCGACGACGACGATATCCATGCCGGTGAAATCAGGGTAGTGGTCATCACCGATCGCACGGAGCATCTCCACCGCGGAGATGACGCCCTCGGCATCCTCGCCCTCGATACCGATCTTCCGGTCGGTATGTGCACCGATGGCTACATACATCGCGTCATACTGACTGCGAAGCTCTGCCACGGAAATGTCGCGGCCGATCGAGATATCCGTCTTCGTTTCGAACCCTGCGAGCTTCAGACCCTCGATCTCGCGATCCAGGATCTCACGCGGGAAACGATAGGCCGGAATACCATAGCGCAGCATACCGCCGAGCTGCTTCCGCTGCTCAAACACGGTAACCTCATGGCCCATGATGCTGAGATAGTAGGCACAGCTGAGACCGCTCGGACCACCGCCAATGACAGCCACCCGCTTGCCGGTCGCCGGCATTCGCTTCGGCGCAGGGATGGTATCCTCATGCTCGACCGCGAAGCGCTTCAGTCCACGGATGTTGATCGGATCGTCTACGAGAGTACGACGGCAGCGAACCTCACACGGATGCTCACAGATGAGGCCGCAGGTCGCCGGCATCGGGTTATCCTTACGGATCAGCTGCACCGCATCCTCATAACGCTTCTCATGGATGAGGGCAATGTAGCCTGGGATGTCCACATGTGCCGGGCACTGCCATACACATGGCACCGGCTGGCTGTGCATGCTCTTGCAGCGGCCATGCTTGATATGCTCCACATAGTCATCGCGGAAGCCGAGCAGTCCCTCGAGCACCATACGTGCCGCCTCGGAACCGATCGCGCAGTCCGCCGACATATAGATACTCTCTGCCGTGTCCTCCAGCACCTTCAGTGTAAACATGTCCGCCGTACCATCCAGCACCTGTCCGATCAGTGCTTCCAGCTGGCCGAGGCCGACACGGCATGGTGTACACTTACCGCAGGACTGGGCATGGCAGAGGTGCAGAAATGAAGACGCGAGATCTACAGGGCAGAGTCCCGGCTGGGCCGCCTGAACGCGACGCTCGAGATCCTTGTAGAGAGACTCCACCGTTTTCTCGGCTTCATTCTTCGTAAAAATGGTCAATCTACTCATATTCTATGTCCTTTCAAAAATTGATACTCCATCCTTCACCCAAGGATACAATTGTGTAGATTATAGCATATTCGTGCATGTTTTTGAGAATTTCGGTTCACGTTTTATAGAATATTGACATGCGAATCACGAATCGCAAGCTATATCGAATGCAGTTTTACGCAAAAACAACGTGGTATATTTTTCATCTTTGGCTATAATAGGAGAGATATGCTCACGTATAATAAAAATGGAGATAATAAAAATGGAGATATCTTTACAACGCGGAAGCGCTGCATAGCCACAACTGCGCTTCCCAAGCATCTTACGCGCCAGAAAGGATTTCAGATTTATATGATGCAGACCAAAACACAGGACATGGGCAGCGGCAGCATCCCGAAGCTGCTTGCCCAGCTCGCGATTCCGGCGGTCGTCGCCCAGATCGTCAACCTCCTCTATAACATCGTCGACCGTATCTACATCGGTCACATGGCAGACGTCGGTGCCCATGCACTGACCGGCGTCGGCCTCTTCGCACCGATCCTCATGCTGATCAACGCCTTCGCCATGCTGGCGGGTGCCGGTGGTGCACCGCGCGCCGCGATTTCGATGGGTGCGAAGGACCATGAAACGGCAGAGAAAATCGTCGGCAACTGCTTCGCCATCCTGATGCGCTTCGCCCTCGTGCTGACCATCGTATTTTATGCGCTCGCGCCGACCCTGCTTCGCCTCTTCGGTGCCAGTGCGGTCACGCTACCATATGCACTGGCTTACGCGCGCATTTACATCCTCGGCACCGTCTTCGTGATGACCGTGCTCGGCATGAACCCCTTCATCACGACCCAGGGCTTCGCAAAAATCAGTATGCTGACGACCGTCATCGGCGCCGTCATCAACATCATCCTGGATCCGATTTTCATCTTCGTACTGGGGATGGGTGTGCAGGGCGCAGCGCTCGCCACGGTGCTCAGTCAGTCGGTCGGCGCGGTCTGGATCCTCCGCTTCCTGACCGGAAAGCAGACCCTTCTGCACCTTCGCAGGGCGAATATGAAGCTCGACCCGAAGATCATCCTGCCGTGCCTGAGTCTCGGCATCTCCACATTCGTGATGCTGTCGACCGAGAGCCTGCTCTCGATCAGCTTCACCTCCAGCCTCGCGCGCTACGGCGGGGATGTTGCGGTCGGCGCGATGACGATCATCACCAGCGTCAGCCAGCTGGCGACACTGCCGATGCAGGGCATCTGCCAGGGCGGTCAGCCGATCATCAGCTTCAACTTCGGTGCGGGCAATGCAGACCGCGTGAAGAAAGCATTCGCCGCACAGTTTACGGCCTGCTTCAGCTATGCGACCCTATTCTGGGCGATCGTCATGCTGAAGCCACAGTTCTTCGCCGGCATCTTCACCAGCAATATGGAGCTTCGCAGCTATACATCCTGGGCACTCCGCATCTATATGGCCGGTATCTTCGCCTTCGGTGCGCAGATCGGATGCCAGCAGAGCTTCATGGCCCTCGGCCAGGCGAAGATCAGCCTGCTGCTCGCCTGCCTCCGAAAGATCGTCCTGCTGATCCCGCTCATCCTGATCCTGCCGCATTTCCTGTCGAATCAGGTCTTCTCCGTATTCCTCGCAGAGCCGGTGAGTGATCTCATCGCCGCCCTCGTCACCACCAGCTGCTTCATGCTGAAGTTTGATGGTATACTGAAGAAAGGCAGGACGAAATAAGAGGTAAGTTATGACTCTTTTACAGCTGAAATATGCGGTCACCGTCGCGAATACCGGCTCCATCACCGCCGGCGACGAGGCGGAATACATCGCAAAAATCATGTTTTACGTCGCCATAGAAAGGATGACCCTATGAAATTATTAAAGAATGCCAGCGTTTACACACCAGCGCCTCTCGGTAAAAGGGATGTGCTGATCGAGGGGGAGAAGATTCTTCGGATCGCGGAAGAAATCACAGGCTATGATGAACTTCCGGATGTCGAGGTCTATGATCTCTCGGGAAAAACCCTCGTGCCGGCCTACATCGATCTGCATGTCCATATCACCGGTGGTGGCGGAGAGCAGGGACCGGCATCCCGCGTACCGGAGTCTTCCCTCAGCACCTTTTTTAAGAACGGTATCACCACCGTCGTCGGACTGCTGGGTACGGACGGCATCACGCGAAGCCTCGAGAACCTGGTGGCGAAGGCCCGTGCACTGAGCGAGGAAGGCATGACGGTGTATACATTGACCTCGTCCTACGGCTACCCGCCGACGACGATCACCGGCAGTGTCGAGCGGGACATCGTCCTGATCCCGCCGATGATCGGTGTGAAGGTCGCGGTATCCGATCACCGAAGCTCGAATCCGGGCGGAGAGGAGCTGATCGCACTGGCGACGGCTGCACGCCGCGCCGGTCTGTTAAGCGGCACACCGGGGCTCGTGACGATGCATATGGGCAGCGGAAAAGCGACGCTGGATCCGATTTTCTACGTACTGGATCACTCGGATGTACCGGCGAAGAACCTGCTCCCGACGCATATGCTGCGATCCTCTGAGCTCATCGACGCCGGCGTGGCGCTCGTGAAGCGGGGTGGCTACATCGACTGCACCGCCGGCTCGGATGATGTGGCAGTGGAAGAGGATGCCATGAAGCTCTTTGATTTACTGCATCGCGAGGGTGTGAACCCGGATCATGTCAGCCTGTCAAGTGACGCCTACGGAAGCCAGCCGCGTTTTAATGAAGAAGGAGAGTGTGTGGGACTGACCTATGCGTCGCCGAAGTACCTGCATAAAACCATCCAGGCGCTGGTGCGCATGGGGATGCCGCTCGAGCAGGCGCTGAAGCTCCTGACGACCACACCGGCGACGATCCTCGCGCAGGATGGCCGAAAGGGATGCATCGCCGCAGGCGCCGACGCAGATCTCCTAGTACTGGATGAGGAGCTCGAGATCGACAGCCTCTTCGCGCGAGGACAGCTCGCGCTGTGGCAGAAGGAACTGCGCATGAAGGGCAGATTCGAGGAATAAGAGGTCGTATATGAGTGAATCCATCGTGAGAAAACACATCTATTTTTCCGGAGATGTCCAGGGTGTCGGTTTCCGTTTTCGCTCCTACTACATCGCGCAGTCACTGGGACTCACCGGCTGGGTAGAGAATATGTGGGACGGCCGCGTAGAGATGGAAGTGCAGGGCTCTGAAAGCGCGATTCAGGAACTGCTGGCCCGCATCCGGCAGCAGCGCTGGATCGACATAACAGATCTCGAGATGAGCGAGATTCCATGCGTAGAAGAGAGCGGATTTCATATCCGGTAACAGTTCAAACACTCCTCGGCTCACTTGGGAAGTTTGAGGCTGCTCCTCATTCGCCCACCCCATAGAGTTCAACGGATGTTTATACGTTTCGGTCCCGCCCCAGCTCATGAGGAGGCCTCAAACTGCTACATGTCCGATGCTGCAAAAAGTATTTACAAGCGCAGGCATGATAAGCTTCAAAAGTCATCATCATGCCTGCTTTAGGATGCTTGTCCATTTGAATTGCTGGATGTGCGTTTGTTTTTCTGCATCTGATGCTGCCGCGCGGGAATACGGATCGATTTTCAGGTGATTATTGCGCGCGGCCCGGAAATTTTCACTGGCAGATCGGGTGAAATAGATGAAAATCGATGATGCTATCCAATAACTGGTGGATTATGAAATAGTGGATAATATTAACACCATTTATCATTTTTGCGTACGATGCTAAAATATCCACGATTTCATAATCGGGCACATATTGGATAGTTTTCTGTAAAATCATACATACGCATATAAGCGCCCTATCCAATATCCCTGAATTTTTTAAATAGTGTATATGTATTTCAGGCTTCAGAGAAGAATTTCCATAAGCCGATATCCAATAAACCTTTATTTCTAAAATACTGGATACTCGAGCCCGGATTCATCTTATGAAATAAGGCCTTTTATATCCAGTATTTTCAAAATCTCCTAAGAGTGGATATTTTCCAGCCATCTTCGATTATTCCAGGCAAAAAACATATCCAGTATTTTCAAAATAAAGCCATATTGGATAGGAACATGACCATTTGAACACAGAGCCCCGCTTACCGTTAGCATCATACCCGTTTTTCGCGGTTTTGATACAGCATCACCCGCTTGGATTAACACAGGCGCCGATTTTTTGGTTTGCCTGCATGGGGTGGGCCAATATGTAAGTAGATAAAAGATATATGCCTGGGGTGGGCAGGCAAACAAAAAGAGGCGTCCGCTATGGACATCCTTTAAAAATCAGCAGGTTGAGAATTCACCCCGTTGAACAGTTTCCTTAGCAGTCAGAATAAAAATAATTTCTTTTCAGATTATTATTGACAAAGTGTTTTTTATTTCGTAGAATAAAGACAACAAAAGAAGAGATGCGATGGCGATGCTTCATCAATTCGATTCTTAACTCAGTGTAGTGCAGATGGTAGAAAGTCATAGGCGATGCTTCAATGATTCGAGATCTGCATTAAAAATTAAAGGGAGGGTAGCCCGATGGGATACAGAAGCCCGAATGATCAGTGAGGCCCCAGTACTAGTGAAGATGACTTGGTACTGGGGTTTTGCGTTGCTTCTTTTTTGTATTTTAAAAGGCACCCTCCGAGTGGAGAGTGCCTTTTTAAAAAGAAAAACTGCCGTGCAAGCAGATGTTTCCATCTGCTCGCGCGACAGTTTTTTCTTTTCGCCTATAGCGATATCTGCAAAGCCGAGCGGCTTATGCGTTCTGTTTTCTGCCTTATGCAGCAGCCTTGGTCTCGGCTGGAGTCTCAGCGGTGCCAGCATGGGCAGCGGCGTTCTGACCTGCGATACGGCCGAATACGGTGAAGTCTGCAACAGCGTTTCCGCCGAGACGGTTTGCACCGTGTACGCCTCCGGTAACCTCACCGGCAGCATAGAGACCTGGGATCACAGCATCCTGCTCATTCAGAACCTCGGTGGAGGTGTTGATCTTTACACCACCCATGGTGTGGTGAACACCAGCGGTAACCTTGATTGCATAATATGGAGCAGTGTCAAGTGGCTCTGCGAAGGAGGTACGGTTGAAGTCCGGATCCTTCTTGTCAGCGACATAGCCGTTCCACTTCGTCATGGTCTCCTCGAAAGCAGCAGCGTCTACGCCCATCGCCTCTGCGAGTGCCTTGTAATCCTCACCGGTAACGGTGTAGCCCTTCTTGATGTAGCCCTGGATAACGGCAGAAGCGTCTACCATCTTCTGGTCTACAACGAGCCATGAGTAGGAGTCGGTCTGTGCGATCTCTGCAGCAGATACGACATCACGTGTACCAACCTCATCGATGAAACGCTGACCCTCGGCGTTTACGAGGATCGCACCGTCACCACGGAGACCCTCGGTGATGAGTGCAGCGGTGTCATACTGAACGGTCGGGTGAATCTGGATCTGATCCATATCGACGGTAGCAGCACCGACCTCGGTTGCCATCTCGATACCCTGACCCTGGATTCCAGGTGCGTTGGTGGTCATAAAGCCCTTGAGCTCCGGCTTGTACTGCTCAACCATCGCAAGGTTTGCACCGAAACCACCAGATGTAAGAACAACAGAAGCAGCATTTACAGTTACGCTGTTGCCGGTCTTACCGGTTGCGTGGATACCAACTGCCTGATCGCCATCCATGAGGATCTTGTCAGCCGTTGTGTCGAGAAGAAGAGTGATGTTCTCACGATCTTCGATGTTCTTCTCGAGGATCGGGATGAGGTAAGCACCGACAGCGAGGGTCTTGCCGTTCTCATCTACCGGACGGTGGATACGCTTTACGGAAGCACCACCGAAAGAACCAACGTTGTGCATCTCTGCGCCGATGGTGTCGAGCCAGTCGATCGCATCTGCAGACTCACTGCAGAGGGTCTTTACGAGATCGAAGTTGTTCAGGCCCTTGCCACCGATCATGGTGTCCAGCTCGAAGAGCTCTACAGAATCGAAGTAACCGGTCGGGTTTGCCTGATAATCTGCGTACTGCTTCTCGACGGTCTCTGCAAGTGCGGTGATGTCCGCGTTATCTGCGTACTTCTCCTTCGCAGTTGCAAGCTTCGCCTCTACACCGGCATCCTCACCGAACTCGTTCTCATCCTGCCACTTGGTCTTCGCAGCATTGAGACCACCGGTTGCACGTACGGAGTTACCGCCGACCATCGCCTGGGACTCTACGAGCACAACGGTCTTACCAGCGTCTGCTGCCTCGATCGCTGCCGTCATACCGGCACCGCCGGCACCGACGATAACGACATCTGCGTCGAGTGTCTGATCCTCTGCCTTCGCAGCAGTGGCGATCTCGTTCTCGAAATCAGCCGGATCGAAGCCCGCGCTCTTGATCGCTGCCTTTACAGCCTCGATGATGGCGTTGGATGTATTGGTCGCACCGGAAACGGCGTCTACCTTTACGCTGTTGTTCTCAATCATCTTGCCCGGGATCTCCGCGATGGCCTTATCACCGATACCCTCGGTCTCCTGCTGCTCGGTAACCTCGATCTTGTAGAGCTTATCCTTCGTCATGGTAACCTCTACCGTTACGTCACCGTTGTTTCCCTTCGCTGTACCGGTCGCGGTCACAGCGTCTGCAGGAATCTCGCCTGCTGCCTCTGTCGCAGCAGCGGTGGTCGTTGCCTCTGTCGCAGCTGCCGTCGTCTCGGTCTTGCTGGAACCACACGCTGTCACCAGAAGGCTGGCAGCTGCTGCGAATCCAAGCACCAGATTCATTTTTTTCATGTCTTTTTCCTCTCTCTGTTTCTGCCAATGCTTCCACTTGACACCGGAGCCTATACGTAGTGGAGCGGCATAGATGCGCGCATCCGACTCCTTTTGATATTTTTTTATCATTGGCGTGGACTACTATAGCATAGAGTAAATTTTTAGTAAATCTATTTACTTACGAAATTAGCTTTAGTAAGTAAAAAAAGTTGTGCTTTTTAAATAAGCGCCTGTGTCAGCAGCAGGCGGGCGGCGCAGGATGTAGACATTGGCCCCTGGAGAAAAAGGGCTTGCGCATCACGGAGGGATTCGCTAGAATGTAGACGTAATCAAAAATAGTTCTTCAGGGCGAGGTGCGATTCCTCACTGGCGGTAAAGTCCGCGACCCTGCTCACCCGGGCAGGCTGAATCGGTGAAACTCCGGTACCAACAGTATAGTCTGGATGGAAGAAGAGTATAGTGATGACGATATCTCTGTCCCTGAGTGTATGCTCAGGGACTTTTTTATGCTGGCAGCGGGTTGATCCCGGCGGGCACAGCGATTTTACGTCGCCTCCTTACTCACTTGAAGAATCACGCGTGGCTTTCTGCATGGGACTTGGGCCTGCCTGACGCAGTCCCGGCGTGCCGGAAGAAACACAGTACACGAAATGTGGAGGAGAAACATCATGAAAGACGTAAAAAACACCCGTTACATCGCCGCGGTCGGTATCCTGTCCGCGATTGCCTTCGTGCTTCAGCTCATCGAGATCCCGGTCCCGATGTTCATGCCGACCTTTATCAAGTTTGACTTCTCGGATCTGCCGGCCCTGATCGGTGCCTTCGCGTATGGTCCGGTCGCTGGTATCCTGATCGAGCTCATCAAGAACCTCCTGCACTCGATGGCTTCCCAGAGCTTCGGTGTCGGTGAGATCTCCAACTTCATCCTCGGTGCCGTGATGACCGCGGTGGCCGGTGGCATCTACCAGCATAAGAAGACGAAGCAGGGTGCCATCCTCGGTTCCCTCGCCGGTGCTGTCGTGATGGGCCTCGTATCTGTTCCGTCCAACTACTTCGTTGTGTATCCGGTTTACTACAACTTCATGCCAGAGGAGGTCATCCTCGCAGCCTACCAGGCACTCATCCCATCGATGAAGAGCATCCTTCAGTGCCTCCTCTGCTTCAACCTTCCGTTTACGATCGTGAAAGGACTTCTTGACGTAGTGATCACATTTGTTGTATATCCTTATATCAGTCCGATTCTTCACGGAAGGAAATAATAGGTATATATGAAAGCACTGTTTTTTGATGTGGATGGCACACTGATCGATGAAGTAAAGCACGAGATCCCGGCGAGCACACTGGAAGCGCTCCGTCGCACACGTGAAAAAGGCAATAAAGTATTTATCAATTCGGGACGTACCGCCGGAATGCTGAAGCGTATCATGGAGATGGTCGAGGTCGACGGTTTCCTCTGTGGCTGTGGCACGGAGCTGATCTATGAAGGAGAGTCCATTTATTATAAGAAGCTTTCGCCTGCGATGAAGCAGCGCATCAAGGACGCATCCGACCGCTACGGTGTCCTCGTACACCTCGAGGGGCAGCATGGCTGGCACTGTCAGCCGTCAGAGAAGCTGCTCCGGGAACATCCGAGATATCAGGCGCTCTATGAGAACCTCGCGGGCTTCATCGGAATGGAAGGCGGCATCGATCCGACGCCGTACGACGGCGCGTACGAGATCTCGAAGTTCTGCATCGAGACGGATGACGGCGCCGAGTCCGGACATCCTTCGGATATGGAGGGCTTCCGGGAGGCGTTCGGAGATGAGTTTATCATCATCGACCGTGGACATGGCTTCTATGAGAATGTACCGATCGGGCACGGAAAGGGCGCGGCGGTCGATCGTATCCTCGATTATCTCCATCTGACGCGGGCGGATGCGTACGGCTTCGGCGACAGCTCGAACGACGAGGAGATGTTCCGGGCAGTCGGCCACCCGGTCGCGATGGGACAGCATGATCAGGTGCTCGAGGCCTATCATCCGTTCAACACGAAGCGGGTCGAGGAGGATGGGATCTTCTATGCGATGGAGCAGCTCGGGCTGCTGTGAGGTTCCGGAAGAGGTATGTACGAAACAGGTGCATACCTCTTCTTTTTTTGGTATAATTAATAGTTGTGCGATATTTTATGATATCTGTAAACGATGACATCATGCATTCGGACCATCGTGGTTAGGAGAAGAGACATGGCATTATTTGATTTTTTTGGAAGTAAGCGGAAGGCCGAGGCCGAGCAGAAGATAGAGGAGCAGAAGCAGGAGCAGCATGACGAGGCGGTGGCGCGTCAGCGGGAGGAGCATCCGGAGATGCACTGGCCGGTGATCACGCCGATCAACATGTTCGTGAAGAAGCCGGGCGAGACGCCGGCGGCGGGTTCAGCTGGATCAGGTGCGAACACAGCCGCGGGCAGTGAAAATGCGGCGGCAACGGCGAGCACCGTAAATGCAGGAAATGCTGAGCATACTGCCGAGGCTGCCAACACCGAAAATGCCGGAACGACCGCAGCTTCCGCAGCGACCACTGCGCAGCCGCAGCCGACGATTCTTTCGGATCCGCTGACGCCGGAGCGGAAGGACGAGGTGGGCGCGCTCGTGTATGAGCCGACACTGAAGCCGGATATGCTGAAGGAGCTGAATCTCCAGGAGACGCTTTTCCTCGAGGCGGCCCTTCTCATCGCCCACAAGCAGCATCCGCTTGACAACTACGATCAGAATCGTCAGGTGATCCGTAATCACTTCCTCGACATGGTCCGCGCGCAGGAGAAGATCTATGTGCTCTATGACGCACGCACCGGCTATCCGCTGCTCGACGGCAGCTTCGTCCTCATGTACCTCGACAAAGAGCATGCAGAGATCGCCGCGAAGCTCTATGCAGAGCAGCTCCGCTCCGTGAAAATCATCGAGGTGCCGGGTATGGCCGCAGAGCCGGCGCAGCACGACGGTAAGATCCAGATGAAGATTTTCGATTATCTTTTCTTCCTCGGAGCCGAGAACATCGTCATCGACAACGGCTGGTACAAGGGCTTCCTGCGCCGTTCGGAGATCTCCGCGCCGTTCTACATCAACGAGGATCCGGAGAAGATTCCGCCATACAACCCGGCGATTTCCTTCGCCCTCACCGATTACGTCGGCGAGCTCCGCTGGCCGGTACAGTACGGGAAGCGGAAGGAGCTGCTGCAGGCGAAGTTCAACTCCGTCATGAAGCTCGTGCCGAAGGGCACCTACCTCCTGCCCTTCCGTAACCTCGACGAGGATGCGGCCAATGCAGGCGACCCGAACGCAGATGGCGCTGCGGCAGAGCAGCCGGCGACCCCGACCCATGATGGTATGGCGAAGACGACCGATGCCGCTACGGAGTCCGCAGAAGCTGCGAAGAAGAACCATCGCGTGCAGCTTCCGATGGTGACACTGAATGGAAAGAATTTCATGCCGGTCTACACCGACATTTTCGAGTTTTCGAAGAAGTTTGCCAACAGCGGCTTCCGTCCGACACGTGCAGACTTCCAGACGATTTCCCGCTTCATGGGAAATTATGACGGCTTCATCATCAACCCGCAGGGACAGGCGATGGTGATCGAGCGCCAGAAGAACCCGAACCCGGGAAAGACACCGGCACAGGGCACGGGCGCAAAGGCCTAAGATAAGTGAACGATCGGAGCCGGGCGAGGGGCAGCATGCCCCGGAAGCGAAGCCGGCTCCGATCTTTGATTCTAAAAGATATGTGATCGCAGACACGGGTCGATCTGACGATGTGCTGCAGAAGAGGAGGGCAGGATGCTGAAACTCTATCTCGTACGCCATGGCGAAACGCTGTGGAATCAGGAAAACAGGGTACTGGGCCGGACCGACATCCCGCTGAACGAACGCGGCATCGCGCAGGCACAGGCACTCGGTACGAAGCTTGCCGACGTGCACTTCGATCATGTCTACTGCTCACCGCTCAGCCGGGCGAAGGAGACGGCGGCACAGATCGTCGCCGCACAGAAGGGCACGGGTACACCGGCACCGGTGGAGGCTGCCGAGCTCATCGAGATGAACTTCGGTACCTGTGAGGGACTGCTGCGGGATTCTGAGGCGTACCGGGTCGAAAAGCATCGCTACTTCGCTCGCTATCCGGAGGGGGAATCCTTCCTCGACATCGCTGCCCGCATCTACCCGTATCTCGAGAAGCTGCGTCGCGAGCACGATGGCGAAACCATCCTCCTCGTGACACATAACGGGATCTGCCGTATGATCACGAGCTATTTCCAGCCGATGTCAAACGAAGGCTTCGAAACCTTCACTCAGGGCAATGCAGAAGAGCAGATCTTCATCATGCCATAGAAAGAAAGGACGCCATTGACTGAATTATCTGAAGAAAATAAAAAGAATACAGCCGCCGGTACAGCAGAAGCACCGAAGTCGCTGCCTGTTTCTGACGTACAGGTAAACGATATGACCGAACAGCCGGCAGGCTCTCCGCCCATGGACGAACAGGAGCAGCAGAATCTACGCCTCGTATCCGAGATTCAGGCGAAGGCCGCGGCAGGTCAGTCCGCCCAGGCAGAGGAGACGGAACTCTTCGAGCGCAACCGCGGACTCGTGATTCACGCCGCACAGAAGTACGAAAAGCTCTTCAACCACACCCTCGGGCTCGATGATCTCGTAAATTCCGGAAGCATTGGCCTGATGACGGCCGCACGCAGCTACGACCCGGCGAAGGGCGCGAAGTTCTCGACCTACGCGACCTACTGGATCCGCGACAGCATCCTGAAGGAGATCTACAACACCGGCTTCAACATCCGGGTCTCGAATCATCAGTTCGAGCGGATCATGAAGGTGCAGGCCATCAAGAAGCGCTACGATCTCGAGCACCTCGAGGGGGATGCCATGATCGACGCCATCGTGCGCGATTCCGGGCTGAGCCGCGAGGAGGTGGAGCGCTGTCTGCAGCTCGATCAGGAGGTGCTGCGCCAGACCTCACTGAACACGAAGGTCGGAAACGATGATGGCGAAGCGACGGAGCTCGGCGATATCGCCGTATCGCCGGACAATGTCGAGGACCAGGTGCTCGATGAGCAGCAGATTCAGGAGCTTTATGATTCACTGGATCAGCTCAGCGAGGAGGACCGAAACACCCTCGTGCTCCGCTACGGTCTCTTTAACGGGAAGCGCCACACCCTGCGGGAGATCGCCGAGCTCTACCATGTGAGCCCGGAGGCGATCCGGCAGCGGGAGCAGCACGCGATCAAAACGATCCGAAACGCGATGAGCGGCGAGTAATCCGATATTTCATCAGGAGGGCTTCTATGATTACGATCGATCTCATCACCGGTTTCTTAGGTTCCGGTAAAACGACCTTTATCGAAAAGTACGCGCGCTGGCTCGTCGCGAAGGGCGAGCGTGTCTGCATCCTCGAGAATGACTACGGGGCAATCAATATCGACCGCGTCCTGCTGCAGGACCTCCTCGGGCCAAACTGCGAGCTCGAGATGGTGGTCGGCGGCGATGGGGCCGTAGCGCATCAGCGACGTTTCCGCACGAAGCTTATCAGCATGGCGATGCTCGGCTATACCCGCGTCCTCGTGGAACCGAGCGGGATCTATGATATCGATGAGTTCTTCGACTCGCTCTATGAGGAGCCGCTCGACCGCTGGTACGAGGTGGGCTCGGTGCTCACCATCGTCGACGCCCGGCTCGATCCGGGCCTCTCACCTGCGTCCCGCTATCTGCTCGCCTCGGAGGCCGCAGGTGCTGGAAAAATCATCCTCAGTAAGCTGCCCGTCACATTGTCGACACCGAAACACGACAAAGCGCGGCCAGAGGCGAACCGCACTGCGGGTATCGACACTGGTCGCAGAAATGACCGCCGACAGCGCGCGATGACCGCACCGGTCGACAACATTGACCAGCACCCAGAGCGTGCGCAGAACGATGTAATCGCACAGACGCTCGCGATCCTGAATCAGGTGATGGAAGAGGTGCAGTGCGCGCGTCGCTTCGCATATCCCGCCGATGTCCTCGCGAAGCCATGGGATCAGCTCGAGGATAGCGATTTCCAGATGCTCGAAGCCGCCGGCTACCGGCACGTCAGCTTCCTGAAGAAGGCCGTCGCCGAGGAGGATGCGTACCAGTCGCTCTTCTATATGCATTATGAAACGACGCCGGAGGACCTGCAGGCGCGTGTGCTGAAGCTCCTCGCAGATCCCGCTGCCGGCCACGTCCTCCGCATCAAGGGCTTCTCCAGTGGCTTCGAGCTGAACGTCACAAAGGACGAACGTCATTTCAGGCCGCTTACCGCGCCGACCGAGGACGTCATCATCGTCATCGGAGAAGGACTCCGGAAGGACATCGTCGCCGGCTACTTCCCGGGTGCTGTCACCGTCTGATACCGAAAGCTGAAAACTGACTATTTGAGGAAAGTACGAACTATGTTAAAATAGTTAGTACTTTTTTTGATGCAGTGCAACACAGGCATCTTAATATATGTGAGGGAGGAACGTACGATGGCTTGTACGACGATTTTAGTAGGTAAAAACGCGAGCTATGATGGCTCGACGATGATCGCCCGGAACGATGATTCCGGTGCGGGAAAGTTCACAGCGAAGAAGTGGGTTGTGATGGAGCCGTCCCAGCAGCCGCGGGTATACCGCTCGGTGCTGAGCCATGTGGAGATTCCGCTGCCGGAGAATCCGCTCCGCTATACCGCGATGCCGAACGCCGTGAAGGGGGAGGGCATCTGGGCGGCTGCCGGCGTGAACAGTGAGAACGTCGCGATGACCGCCACTGAGACCATCACCTCGAATGCACGTGTACTCGGTGCTGATCCGCTCGTCACCTTCGAGCCGGGCGATGAGCATACACCGGAGAAGGCCGGCGGGATCGGCGAGGAGGATATCGTCCTCCTGGTCCTTCCGTATATCCACTCTGCTCGCGAGGGCGTCGAGCGTCTCGGCAGCCTGCTCGCGCAGTACGGCACCTATGAGATGAACGGCATCGGCTTCCAGGATGTGAATGAGATCTGGTGGCTCGAGACCATCGGCGGACACCACTGGATGGCACGTCGCGTACCGGATGACCAGTATGTCATCATGCCGAACCAGCTCGGCATCGATCACTTCGATTTCGAGGATGCCCTCGGTGCGCAGAAGGAGTTCATGTGCTCCGCGGATCTCCGTGCGTTCGTGGAGAAGAATCATCTGAATCTGAATCAGGGCGACGCCTTCAATCCACGACTCGCCTTCGGCAGCCACGACGATTCTGACCACACCTACAACACCCCACGTGCCTGGGCGCTGTTCCGTTACTTCAACCCGCGCACGTACCGCTGGGATGGCCCGGACGCAGACTTCACCCCGGTGAGCGACGACCTCCCATGGTCCCTCGTGCCGGAGCATAAGATCACGGTGGAAGAGGTGAAGTGGGCGCTTTCAAACCACTATCAGGGCACCCCATATGATCCGTATCGGAAGCACGGGGACAAGTCGCTCTGCGGCACCTACCGGACCATCGGCATCAACCGCACGAGCTTCATGGCCTGTCTCCAGCTCCGCCCATACGTACCGGCCGAGCTTCAGGCGATCGAGTGGATCTGCTACGGCTCCAACGCATTTAACGCATTTGTACCATTTTATGCCAATGTTGACGGAACCCCGGCGTATATGAACAGCACCACCGCACAGGTGTCCACCGACAGCTTCTACTGGGCGAGCCGGATGATCGCGGCCCTGTCGGACGCTGCCTACAGCTACACCTCCTCCCACATCGAACGCTACCAGAATAAGGTAGCCATCGCCGGTCACCGCCTGATCCGGGAGTATGACCAGCGCTTCATGGACACGAAGGACACAACGCTCGAGGAGGCCAATGAGGCCATCGCCGAGATGCTTCGGAGAGAGACGGACGACGTGCTGGACAAGGTACTGTATGAGGCCAGCATGCATATGAAGAACGCGTTTGCGCGTTCGGATGCATAAGCCGCCTGATAAACTGCGATATGAGGCCAGCATGCACATGAAGAACGCGTTCGCGCGCTCGGATGCATAAACGTATACGATACAGACTGCCGGAGAGAGCGATTTCTCCGGCAGTGGTATCTCAGGCGATGTGACGATGTAACGCAGGAAGCATTGGCCTGAAAAACATGGATTTAAGTAATAGGTAAGGAATGAACGAAGATAGAATTTTCAGAGAAGAACAGGCGCATCTGACGGAGCAGTACGGAAAGCTCGCGCGGATGAAGGAGCAGATGGAGGCCGAGCTCGTCGATCTCCAGCGACAGGCACAGGAGGAGAAGAACACGGTCGCGGATGACCTCCAGTACGACTTCGTCGGCATCGAGGAGTCACAGGAGACACTGATCGAGTTTGAGACCATGAGCCGTGCCGTCGAGGAGCTCAATATCTCGAGCCGGACGGTATCGATGGGGCTGCAGCGCGTGAACCGCCTGCTGCCGCGTCCGTACTTCGCGCGCATCACCGTGCAGTTCCCGGAGGAGACGGAAGAGGAGAGCTTCTATATCGGCTCGTCCTCGGTGTCAAACGAGCATCATGAGCCGGAGATCATCGACTGGCGAAGCCCGATCGCGGAGGTGTACTACAACCAGGCGCTGGGCGAGACCTCCTATATGGTCGATGGACGTAAGATCCCGGTGGACCTGAAGCTTCGCCGGCAGTTCGATCTGGAGCGCGATGTGCTGAAGGCCTACTTCGACACGAAAATCGCGCTGGAGGATCCACTGCTGATCCACTCGCTTACGAAGAAGCGGAGCGATAAGATGCAGTCCATCACGGAGACGATTCAGAAGGAGCAGAACCTCATCATCCGCTATCCGGACGTGCCGGTGCTGCTCGTGCAGGGCATCGCGGGTTCCGGTAAGACCTCCGTGCTGCTGCAGCGTATCGCGTATCTGTTCTACCGCCGCCGGCATACCCTGCGGCAGAACCAGGTGGCGCTCATCACGCTGAATCCGGTCTTCCAGCAGTACATCGACCACGTGCTGCCGGAGATGGGTGAGGCGAATCCAGTGACCATGACCTGGTCCGACTTCCTCGATGATCTCGGGGTGAAGAGCCTCGGCGAGGCGGATATCACGGAAGCGGATGCGCTGCACCAGATCGATGAGGGCCTGGTGGGCTTCTCTATCGAGGCGAAGCATCTCCACAATATCAATCTGAAGCGTGCACGTGTGCTCGATAAGCAGCAGATTCTCGGTGTGCTTCGCCGCCATAAGGGAACCTCATCCACGACCTGGCTGATCCAGACTGCGGTGGAGGAGCTCGAGGAGCTCGCACGCAGCAACGCACAGAAGCAGGAAAAGAAGAAGCACGATCAGGGCCTCGACGATCTCTATGACGAGGAGCCGGATGAGAGCCAGATGGGTGGTGTCTATGAGAAGATCCGAAACCTCGACTGGCTCGATATGGAGGCCATCGGTCAGTCGATTCTCGGAAAGGACGATCTGACGCCGGCGGAGTTCAGCTACCTCAAGATGACGCTGACCGGCACCTCGGATCGCAACACTCGTTACGTGATCGTCGATGAGGTGCAGGATTACACAGAGGCGCAGCTCATGCTGCTCGCACGCTACTTCCGTAACGCGCACTTCATGTTCCTCGGCGATGAGTTCCAGTCGATCCACAGTGGTACGGCGAGCTTCGCGGATATCCGCCGGATGTTTACGGAGCAGGGTAAGGAGGTGACGGAGCTCTCGCTGATGACGAGCTATCGTTCCTCACCGGAGATCACGAAGCTCTTCACGAGCCTGCTGCCGCAGGAGATTCGGATCCAGACGAATTCCGTGCAGCGGGAGGGTGTGGAGCCGACGGTGCTGGCCTGCGCCGACCACGAGACCTACGTGGAGGAGCTGCGTCGTGTGATCCGGGAGAACGACCGCACGGAGGGGCTCACGGCGATCGTATGCTGCGACTGGACCGGCATCAATATGATGCGTCGGACACTCGGGGACGACACGCCGCACATCATCCGCTCCTATGAGGCACTGCCGAAGAGTGGTGTGGTGATGATGGAGCTGAAGCTCGCGAAGGGGCTCGAATTCGATACCGTCATCCTGCCGGATGTGTCGGTGCGGGATTATCCGGACCGGGCGCTGTACCGGCACCGGCTGTATACCGCGGAGTCGCGCGCGACGGAGAAGCTGATCATCCTGGCGGATGGGGAGCTGTCGCCGCTGGTTCATGTATAATCACCGGAGGGGAGACATCGAAATCACAGTATAATTCCCCCTCCGGCATATACACGTCGAATCATATATTGTATTCAACAAACGTCTGTGCTATTATATTTTTATTAACTGAACTATTATGCGAAAACGGAGCGAGAAATGGAAGAGATTCTGGAAGGACTAAATAAAGCGCAGCTGGAGGCGGTGACGTCGACGGAGGGCTTCGTGCGTGTGATCGCGGGGGCGGGATCCGGGAAGACGCGGGCGCTGACGCATCGTTTCGCGTATCTCGTGACGGAGCTCGGGGTGCTGCCGGGAAACATCCTCTGTGTGACCTTCACGAACAAGGCGACCAACGAGATGCGGCAGCGGATCCATCAGCTGACGGGCGATAATGATACGGGCTATATCAGCACCTTCCATGGTTTCTGTGTGAACATCCTGCAGGAGGACAGCCATGCGATCGGCTATCCGAAGAGCTTCATGGTGCTCGATAACAGCGACATCGATGAGATGCTGAAGATCATCTATGAGGAGCGGGGGCTCACGCTCCGGGATACGACCTTCGCGAGCGCACGGGATATGTTTGAGATGCGGAAGTGTCTCACGGAGCCGGGCTACTTCCTCGACATGATCGCGCTCCCGATCGATGAGCTGCATGAGAAGTATCTCCAGGCAACCGAGGTGAATGACATCCTCTTTTACGGCTATCTCTACCAGGAGCGGAAAACCTTTGCGGTCGACTACAACGATCTCATCATCCTGAGTCTCTACATCTTCCAGGAGCATCCGGACATCGCGGAGAAGTGGCAGAAGCGGCTCATGTACATCCAGATCGACGAGTTCCAGGACATCGATCCGCTGCAGTACCGGCTCATGGAGGTGCTGTGCGCCTACCACCATAACCTCTTCATCGTGGGCGATCCGGACCAGACCATCTACACCTGGCGCGGTGCGAACGTGAAGTACCTGCTGGACTTTGATCAGCATCATCCGGGCACGCAGACGATCATGATGATGGAGAATTACCGTTCGACGCCGCAGATCCTCCGGGTGGCCAATGCTCTGATCCGGAAGAACAGGAAGCGGATCGAGAAGGAGCTGCTCCCGATGCTTCCCGATGGCGTACCGGTCGTCTGTCATCTCGCAGAGGACAGCACGAAGGAAGCCGAGTGGATGGTGAAAAACATCGAAACCCTGCATCAGATGGGCGTCGCTTATAACGAAATGACGGTCATGTACCGGGCGCACTATGTCACGCGGACGATCGAGGAGGTGCTTCTTCGATCGAAGATTCCGTACACGATCTACTCCGGTGTGCAGTTTTTCGGGCGCATGGAGATCAAGGACGCACTGTGCTATCTGCGCATGATCGTCTATAAGGATGATCTCAGCTTCCGACGCATCGCGAATGTCCCGAAGCGGAATCTCGGTGTGCGCCGTATGAAGTTCCTCGAGGAGTACACGGAGCACCACGGAGGCACACTGTATGACGCCCTCGTGAAGAACCTGGAGCATGAGATCTTCCGGGGCACGAAGGCGCGGGAATTCGTCGCACTCATCGAGAAATATGCGACGATCTATGCAGAGCGGACGATCTCCGAGGTGCTGACGAGCATCCTGCATGAGTCCGGCTACGAGAAGCTGCTGCGCACGGAGGGCGCGCAGAACCGTCTCGATAATCTCGCGGAGCTCAAGCAGGCGGTGTTCTCCTTCGAGACGAGCGCCGGCGAGGAGACGGATCTCGAAGCGTACCTGAAGAGCGTTGCGATGCTCAGCAATATGGATATCGCGGACAGCCACGACCGCGTGAAGCTCATGACGGTCCATACCGCGAAGGGCCTGGAGTTTCCATACGTCTTTCTCTGCAGCATGAGTGAGGGTATCTTCCCGTCGAAGAAGGTGAACACCCTCGAAGGCATGGAAGAGGAGCGGCGCCTCGCGTTCGTCGCGATCACACGTGCCGAAAAGGGACTCTATCTCTCCGAAGCTGCCGGCCGGAATTTCGATGGTTCGCCGCGCTATCCGTCGCGCTTCATCCTGGACATCGACCGGGACCTCCTGCACTTCACCGAGGCACCGAAGGCAGGGCTTCTGAAGGAGGCGGAGAGCTATATCCAGCTGGTCGACAGCCACTTCCGGCGCAGTGACGATGCCGCGGTCTTTCACATTGGCGACCGCATACGACACCGCGCCTTCGGACTCGGTACGATCCAGGAGGTGGACCTCGACCAGTCGGCCTACACGATCCGCTTCGACGACCTCCCGACGGAGCGCCGGCTGAGTCTCCGCGTGAAGATGGAGAAGGTGGAAGAGTGAGTGCCGTAAATTTGTTATAAGTCAAGGCAGGGGATCCGGAGAGGCGGCAAACGAAGCACAGTACTCCGTTTGCCGCCCCTCCGGTCCCCTTCCTAAGCTGTGCTTCGAAATCAAGATATGCTATACTAGAGTAATTCTATCTACAGGAGGAAAATCCATGCTCCAGATCAATACAGCATTTACGAGGGATCCGCAGGCGGATGCCTACATCCGTGACTTCATCAACGATCGGGTGATGTCCCTTCTGATCAACGATATCGAGTGGGCGGCGGGCCAAAGCTATCTCAAGGTGCGGCCGGACGATGAGGAATACCAGGAGAACATCCACTTCTACTTCCCGGATCACTATGATCGAGAGGATGGCGCAACGGCGTTTCTGAATCTGCTGAAGGGTGTGAAGTCGAAGGATCCGTTCATCCCGAACATCTACGAGGAGTATGCGCTCCACGCGGCGATCCACAGCTACATCCATAACTGCGAGGATAAGGGACTGAGTCCGGCGCGTCCGATGCCGCAGGAAGCCCGTCAATATGTTATAAATGTACTGAAAAACGAGTACCTCACCGACGAGGAGAAGGATGAGATGGACCCGGATGTCCGGCTCGCCAGCTTCGAGGATATGTATGACTACGACGATTTTCTGACCTTTAATATGGATTATGCGATGCTCGACCATATGACGGAGGAGGAGATCGACGCTGCACGAGAGCCGAAGGACTGATCTGTCCGGCGTTCGTCGAGCAGCTCGTTTATCCGCGCCCTGGGTGCGAGGATGCGGCGGATCCAGATGGGTCGCTGCGGACATATAACAAAATAACGGTATGTTTTGCAAGCCCGGAAAATCGCTGATTCCGGGCTTGCTCTTATCAGAATGGAGAGAGTACGCATGTTTAATCCAGATTATCAGCTGGGCCTTGACACCGCGCTTCTGAAGCAGCGGGATCTGGTTCGTTTTTTCGATATCGACGGGGTGCTGTCGGTGTATGCCTATGGAGCAGATGGTATCAACGCGGTACGCGACGAGGCGTTCGATGCCTTCATGGAAACCCATGACCTCTATCAGTACGCAGCTGCGCCGGTCTTTATAAAAGAGTACATCGAGCAGTATACGACGCCGACGCTGAACTATGTGGTGAGTCAGTCCGGCACCGAGGCGCAGGACCAGCAGAAGCTCGCGTTTCTCAAGCGCTGCTATCCTGGCCTGTTCCCGGAGGACCATATCCTGTTTACACGGAGCGATGTGAAGGCGGAGGCTGTGCGGGAAGCGCTGGAAAAGAACCATCAGGGACTCGAGACACCGCATCTGTTCATCGATGACAGCGCAGGCGTCCTCGATAAGCTGCAGCTCGCCGGCATCCGCGCGGTGCACGTTTCGAGCCTGCTTTTACTTGCGACACTGCGCGAAAACGCATAAAATAGAAGTAAATCAATGCGTGCCGGGCACGTATCGAGTCTGCTTCTGTTTATGGCGCTTCACAGAAGCAGACAAAGGGGATAGAAAAACAGAATATAAAGGGGCGTTCCAGGATGGATGGTGCTATTACCATCCGGGAAGGAGTATGTATGAAGCAGTTACGTGAAGACATTCGTGTGTTAACCCATGCCGCGATCCGGCTCGTGCTGAAGGACGAGCATCATGAGGATGTCGTGATCTACTGTGACCCGTTTCACCTCGTGGAAACCACAGCCGATGCCGATCTCATCCTCGTAACGCATGCGCACTATGACCACTATTCGGTCGAGGACATCGCGAAGGTACGGAAGAGTGGCAGTGAAGCGATCTACCCGGCCTCGATGCGCGGGGAGACCGGGAATTCCGGTATCGACGATGCGCAGGAGCATTTTCTCGCATGGAACGAGAGCCTGGATTTCCGTGGCATAAAGATCACCGCTATCCCGGCCTATAATCCGGAGAAGCGCTTCCACCCGGCGGCACAGCAGTGGATCGGCTATCTGCTCGATGATGGTACACGTCGCATCTATATCGCCGGCGATACCGACATCACGCCGGAAGCCGAGGCGGTACGCTGCGATGTCGCGCTGCTTCCGATCGGCGGTACCTATACCATGAACGCACATGAAGCGGCGACACTGGCCGTCATCCTGCGCCCGCAGCTGGTCATCCCGACACACTACGGCTCCGTCGCCGGAGAGCCGGAGGACGAGGAGGTCTTCCGTCAGGCCGTCGGAAAATCCGCACCGATGGTGCATGTCGAGATCCGTATGGAGCGCTACGCGTAAAAAAGTTAAGAATCATCTTAAGAATTTCATAATGAGACATTTCGCTTTTCTTCAAGCACTTCGGAACAGATTCCGTTATGATAAAGATGCTTGAGAAAGACATCAGGCACAATCCTTTTTTAAAACTAAATCCTTTATAATTAATCCCGGTTGCTTCCCGGGATTTTTTATGTCCAAATTTTCTACGAAAATTTGGACATAAAAAATATTATCATATATATAAAATAATTTTTATGCTCTTTCTTCCAAACTGTCTTGTAAAGATTTCTCTTTCCTCATAAAATAGCAAGGCTGTCTAAAAATATCAGCATGTTCATCTGCGCTGCAGATGATCTGTAGCAATATAATTCACACGACTCAGGTCGTCTTTATCGTTTCAGGTTATTCAATGGCTAAAATTAATACACAGAACACAAAAGGTAACAAGAATCTCATCATCAAAATCAATGGACGCGATGGCTCCAGTACGGTGATTAAGCAGGAGACGGAGCAGCTGCTGGAGGATGCATACAGCGACGAGCTCGAAAACGAAGCAGACATGGAGAACGGGCTGGAGCTTTCCGATGAGCTGACGCAGGTGGCCGTCGACGAGGATGAAGATGTGAGCGATGAGGACCTCGAGGAAGAGGAGCTTTCCGATGAGGATCGCGAAGCACGAACCCTCGATATGGAAGCACTCGCAAACCTCGAGAATGTATCCGCTGATGATCCGGTTCGTATCTATCTGAAGGAAATCGGAAGCTACCCGCTGCTGACACCGGAGGAGGAGCTCGACCTCGCGAATCGCTGCAAGAACGGCGACCTGTATGCGCGTCAGCGCCTCATCGAGTGCAACCTCCGTCTGGTTGTTTCCATCGCGAAGCGCTTCACCGGACGTGGCATGAGCTTCCTGGATCTCATCCAGGAGGGCAACATGGGTCTCATGCGTGGTGTCGAGAAGTTCGAGCCGGAGCGTGGCTTCAAGCTTTCCACCTATGCGACCTGGTGGATCCGTCAGGCGATCGCGCGTGCCCTCGCCGATCAGTCGAGAACCATCCGTGTGCCGGTACATATGGTTGAGCTCATCAATAAGATCAAGAAGACCTCCCGTCAGCTGGCGCTGACCCTCGGTCACGAGCCGACCACTGCCGACATCGCCGAGTACCTGAACATCCCGGAGGAGCGTGTACAGGAGGTCGTCAACTACGATGCCGGTCCTGCTTCCCTCGACAGTAAGGTCGGTGAGGATGAGGATTCTGATCTCGGCTCCTTCATCGCCGACGAGAAGATCATCTCCCCGGAGCAGAACGTGACGAACGTGATGATGAAGGAACAGGTCGAGAAGATCCTCTGTAACCTTTCAGAGCGTGAGCGTGAGGTCCTGGAGATGCGTTACGGTCTCGTCGATGGACGTGAGCGTACCCTCGAGGAGATCGGTACCATGTACCATGTCACACGTGAGCGTATCCGTCAGATCGAGAACAAGGCACTTCGTAAGCTGCAGAATCCGAAGTACAAGCGCGAGCTGGAAGGCTTCCTGGAGAATAACTGATTCACGAACCGGACTTTCTGTTATAATGGCAGAAAGGCCGGTTTTTTCACACCAGGCGATCAAACGCCCGAAACAGATAACAGATTTACGGTATCCAATGCATACACTCGTGCACCCGCCGGATGGCCTGCGGATCTGCGATATGCGATGGAAACAGCGGACCCATCACGGGAACGCATAGCATTCGCTGCGGCGATATGCGTATGCGATGGAAACATTGGCTCATAAAACATGAACCAGCATATAGAGAAAGAAAGGTACGATATGAACGATTTCAGAAAACGCTCCGGTCAGCCGAAAAAGTCAGGCGCAGCAGCGAAGCGCGGACAGGGAAAGAACGGCAGAACCGCTTCCGCAAACGGCTTCAGCAGCCCGCGAAAGAGCAGTGGCGCAGCGAGCACGAAGCCTTATTACCAGACGAAGCTCCAGGGCCGCACAGGTGCGCAGCCGGGCGACTACGTCATCATCTCAGACGGAAAGCAGGAGATCACGACCCGTGTGAACCTCGCGAGCCACCCGTTCTGTAAGAAGAAGGTCGGCGACCGCGTCACCATCAAGGCCGTCGAGTGGACGCTCGTCCGCATCCTCTACCAGGGCAGCGAAGCCTACCATAAGGTCTTCGACGCCGACACGCAGCGCGAACACTTTGGGTACTAATCCATGAGCATCGTCTCCTATTGCTAAAGGAAGGAAATCATGTCTATTTACGAATATATCTGTGATCATCTGACGCCGTCCGGCACGCTGCCGGCGGATTTCAAGCTGCCGGGCCGCACACCGGCGGAGGCGAGCAGCTCCCACAGCGCACTCTCCGACATGCAGCTCGTCGATGGTGCGCTGGACGGCATCGCGCTGTTCCACGGCCCGTCCGAGGAGGCCGACTGTACGCCGCTCGCGGATCTCATAAGCTCGACCTCCATGGGCGACACCGAGAGCATTCAGGCGGCCATCGAGGCGTATTTCGCGCCGTCCACGGGCCACCGTATGCTTCCGCTCGAAGCCCCGCTTCTTCAGTGGACAAGCGACCATACGGACGCGGTCAATGCAGACGGGCTGTTTGCATTGGCCGCAAATCTCCTCGTGACGACGGAAAGCTGTGAGTGTGTGAAGCTCGCCCTCGTGCTGTTCTCGATGCTCGACACCGACGACAACGACGCGGTGAAGGACGCGGTCCGCACACTGGCGCTCTCCGACGAATTCACGCTCTTCGCGATTCATGTCGCGGAGACCTGGCAGGACGCCGAAGAGGAGATCCTCCGCTTCGGACAGCAGGTGCACGGCTGGGGCCGCATCCACGCCGTCGAGCATCTGGAGGCGAAGAGCGGCCGCGTGAAGGACTGGCTCTTCCATGAGGGCGTGCACAACACGATCGGTGCCGCCTACTCCGCGCGCACCGTGGCCGATAAGATCCACCTCGCAACCGTCCTCACGAACCCGGCCTTTAACGACGACGATTTCGTGCTCGCCAGCGCCATCCTGGACGGTCTCCTCGATGAATCGAGCATGCAGGGCATCACCGCCATGCCGGACCGCACACAGCTCCTCGATGGCTATCTTCACCAGGCGAGACGCTGCCGCATGAGCGAGCAGACGCTGAACACCGTGCTGAGCGTGCGCGATTACCTCGATCAGAACATCTTCCAGGGCAGCGGTAAGCTCCACGAGCGTGCCGAGGAGATCCTGCATACCGACGACATCCGCAGCTTCGTCCAGGAGCTCCTCGCAAAGGGACAGGGCTTCCGTACCGCCTGCCGCATGGGCATCCAGTGCACCGATGAGATGCTGCACGCGATGGACACGGAGTTCAATGCTTACGCCGATCTCGTCGATGTCCTCCCGAAAGACAATGACACACTTCGGAAGCTGCTCGACATCTACCGCCGCCACCTGCCACTCGCGATGATGGCCTCCGGTCCGCGTGACCAGCTGGGCATCGGCGAAGCCTACCGCCCGTACCATCAGCTGAGCTACCTCGTACAGAACCTCGCTGACAGCACAGGAGAGGGCGAGGACCTCGTCATCAGCGCTCTCCGCTGCCCGGTCAATGCCAACCGACAGATGGCTCTGAACGTCCTCGAAAGCTGGTGTAAGGACGGCTACGAGCCGGGAGACGCGATGCGCGCCGCACTGCAGGAGATTCTCACATCCGAGCCATGCGACGACATCCGGGCACAGCTCGAAGCACTGAAGTACTGATGAAAACGCTGATGCATATCGGAGAATACAGAGACGACATCGTAGCACAACTCGAAGCATTGAAGTACTGATGAACGTTCTGATGCATATCGGAGAATGCAGAGACAGAACCAGCCAGATCTGAAAAGATAACAAATTTACGGTCATAAAAGATAACAAAAAGACGGTATGGATTGTATTCATACCGTCTTTTTGTTATCTTTTCATCGCTTATAACATAATTACGGTAGAAAAGTGCCTACAACTGGACCGTGCGTATCGACCGTAAATCTGTTATCTTTCGACCGTCATCGCGTTATAAGCGAAGCAGGTACCGTAATTTTGTTATACGGTAAAAACGCCAAAAGAATCGCGTGAAAATCGTGAAACTGCTGATTTTTTACCGGAAAATGTCTGAAAAGAAACAGACCACGGCGGACCTGCAGTAGAAATTTCGCTTTTCAGTCCGGCTTTCAGCGCGAAAAAGGGATAACACAGCCCCCGGATCCGGCTGGAAAAACCCCCTCGCAGGCGCTTCGGCGCATACCGTAAATCTGTTAGAAGCTGCCGTCTTTCTGTTACAGCTCACCGTAAATTCGTTATGCCTTACCATCAAAATGTTATCTTTGTGGATAAAAAACGACGCAATTCTGTGCTTTCACCCCTTGTATATATATATAAATATATTAAATATTAAATAAGCAAAATAAAAAATTAAACGAAAATCAAATAGCAAGGCGCGCGCGTGGGTGGGAATCGCAGGTTCAGAAACGCCACCCGCAGGAGATATAACATAATTACGGTCATTATGGACGACAAATCGAGGTCTGAATTATAACAAAATTACGGTCATTGATTTTTACCCCGCAGCGTTTTACTATATTGACATATCATTGCACCGACCTAAAGGGTAAGAATCGTGTAGTTATGCTATTGTGTGCTGAATTTCACACGCAGGCATATAACGCCGGTACTTATCATGGGGCTCGTGCGCGGAGACGGAGACGTATGGCAGCTTTTAAAACACAGAAAGAGAAGATGGACGATCAGCGTAGCTATCTGGTCGTAAAGGATAACGCACTGATCCAGAAGGCGAAGTATAATCTCACCGCCAACGAACAGAAGCTTGTGAACTACGTGATCACGATGATCAAGCCGGGCGAAGAAGAGTTTAAAAAATATGAGATTCGTGCCCTGGATTTCGCACGTCTCTGTGGCATCGATCCGAAGAACGTATACCGTGATTTCCGAAACATGATCGATTCCATCGATGAGAAGGCCTTCTGGGTAAACCTCGATAACCGTGTTATCAAGCTCCGCTGGTTTAACGAACCGGAGTATAACGAACGCAAGGGCACGATCAGCCTGATCCTCGACAGCCGTATCAAGACCTACCTTCTCGGAATCCAGAACAACTTCACGGAATATGAGCTGTATAACATCCTCGCGATGACCAGTAAGTACTCCCCGCGCCTGTATGAGCTTGCGAAGTCTTATGCCTATAAGGGCTGGGTTGACATCTCGGTCGATGCCCTCCGGGAGAATCTGATGGCGGATGTCTATACTGCTTTCGGAAACTTCAAGCAACGTGTGCTCGCCCCGGCGATTAAGGAGATCAATGAATACACCGACATCACCGTCTCCTACGACTGCATCACCGATAAGGGTGAGCTCGTCAAGGGCCGCCTGCAGGGCAAACGTATAACATATATACGTTTATACATCGAAAACAAGGATACACTCGATCGCTTCGCGACCTATAACAAGACGGTCGGAAAGATCGAAAAGCGGAATCAGCAGTTCCGCGGCCAGCTGAGTCTGAACTTCGACAGCACCGGCACACTGGTAGATATAGCGTGATTCCACTCGGAACCACGCTTTTTTAACAAATTCTGTGAAAAAGCTGGACAAGAAAAAAATTAACGCTATAATGGAATAGCTTGATTCTAAAAATAGCATCACTATGTGCTTTGATATGTGCATGGGTGCTTCTAGGATCTGCTGTTGTCAATTCGTTCATAGATTTATATAAAGAGGTAGGGTAATGGCAGTAGATATCAAACCGGTTCTCGAAGTCGAGCAGCTCTCAGATGATAAGAAGTTTGGCCGTTTCGTATGTTCACCACTTGCGAAGGGTGAGGGTACCGTCATCGGTAACTCTTTAAGACGTATTCTTCTTTCATCCATGCCGGGTGCTGCAGTCAGCGAGGTGAAAATCGACGGCGTTTATCATGAGTTCTCATCCATCCCTGGTGTGAAGGAGGATGTCGGCGATATCATCCTTAATTTAAAAAAGCTTGCGATCAGAAACACCGCAACCAGCGATGATCCAGTCATGGCATACATCGATTATGCCGGCGAGGGGATCGTACGTGGTTCGGATATCAAGGTAAGCTCCGAGGTCGAGATCATCAACCCGGATCAGGTGATCGCTACCCTTTCCGGTAAGGAAACCAGACTCTACATGGAGATCAAGATCGTAAAGGGCCGTGGCTATGACGGTGCCAATACACGTGATCGCAGTGATCTGCCGATCGGTGTGATCGCTGTAGACTCTATTTTCTGCCCGGTGACGAAGGTCAACCTGACCATCGATCCGCTGGAAGGCGGTCAGGAGGATAAGCTGACCCTCGATGTAACGACCAACGGTGCGATGTCACCGGAGGATGCCGTATCCCTTTCCGCACGTATCTTCGAGTCTCACCTTCAGCTGTTTGCAAACATGGATACTGCACAGTCGACCAGCATCGATACCGAGGGTGGCAGTGAGACGGAGACCGATGCAGGTGATATCGATAACATGAGCATCGACGAGCTCGAGCTCAGCGTTCGTTCGTACAACTGCTTAAAGAGAGCCGGCATCAACACCGTCGGTGATCTCCGTGCGAAGACCATGGAGGACCTCAGCAAGGTTCGTAACATGGGCCGCAAGTCGATCGATGAGATCCTCGCAAAGATGGATTCTCTGGGACTTTCTCTTGCGACGAGAGAGGCAGAGTAATCGTCTGATGTTGACCTGAAAAGTGAGACCGATATAGAGTAATAGCATACTGTATGGTTGCTTCCTCCGGGAAGCAGCCATTTTTGTTATAGAAAAACGAAAGGAGGAAAGCATGATGGAAGAGCAGGTAACTGCGCAGAAAGCGGAGCTCAGCAGCTGTCTCAGCAGTGCGCTGAATGCGGGCGAGCTTCTCTTGACCCACGGCGCAGAGGTCAGCCGCGTGGAGGATACCGTCCAGCGCATCGGACGGGCATGTGGATTTGAGCGCGTGGATGTGTTTACGATCACCTCGTATATCGCCGCTACAGCGTTTCTTCCGGACGGGACGACGATGACCGAAAGTCGTCGTATAAAAGCCCGTGTCACGGGTCTCGGAAAGGTCGAGGAGGTCAATGCACTGTCCCGCCACTTCTGCCATGGTGAGATATCCCTGGAGGAGTTCCGCGACGAACTCAGGCGTGTCCGGGAAGAAAAGACCAGCCCGTGGTGGCTCGATCTTCTGATGTATATGGTCATTTCGTTCTCGCTTTCGATTTTTCTCGGCGGAACTTTTCCAGATGGCATCGCATCCGCTCTTTCCGGCATGGTACTGTATGGGATGATCTGTATGAGTGCACATCTTCAGATGAACAGCCTGATCCAGACCTCCATCTGCAGTGCGGTCACGGCGATCGCGGTGCTGCTTCTCGTTCGTCTCGGGATCGGTGTGCACCCGGATAAAATCATGATCGGAAACATCATGCTGGTGATTCCAGGGATGCAGCTGACGAACTCTCTTCGTGACATGATCAACGGAGACACCGTCAGTGGTGTGCTGAATCTGAGTGAAGCGATTCTGAAGGCCGTATCGGTGGCCCTCGGATTTGCCATCGTGCTTCTGGCAGGAGGTTAGGGATGCAGGCAGATATCATACAGACGCTGATGGGGGCGATCAGCTCGCTCGCCTTCGCGATTTTATTTGGTGTACGAAATCGAAAAGCGCTGATCTCTATCGTGATCGGCAGCGCGATCGGCTGGGCAGCTTATATCGTCTGTCAGTACGCCGGTTACGGAAAAACCTTCGGCATGCTGGCCTCTGGGCTGACGATCGCGGCGTGGAGTGAGATCCTTGCGCGGATCATCAAGACTCCAGTGGTTGTGATGCTGGGACCGATGTTGATTCCGGAATTCCCGGGCGGCGGTCTTTACTATGCGATGTACAGTCTGATCGAGGGAGATACAGCACAGTTCGGTGCGACACTGAAGCTCGTGCTGGCCGAGGCGGGCGCGATCGCCCTCGGCATCATCATCGCTGCCTACGTGGCAGGCTTTCTGACAAATCTTCGGAAGGCCTATAAAGTGAGCAGAAACCGCTGAGCTGTCTTCATAATCTGCGGTGGAGTTTGGATGCATTTTCGCTTATAATAAAGGAGACTGTCACGCTGTGTCAGCAGTAGTATCCACAGTATTTTGAAAACCCGAAAGGAGTAGAGGATATATGAAAATTGCAGTTTTAGGTGCAGGCGCCATGGGCGGTCTGTACAGTGCGTACCTGAGCCGGCACAACGAGGTGACGGTTATCGACGTCAACGCACAGGTCGTAGAGAAGATCAATGCAGATGGCCTCGAGGTGCAGGAGCCGGATGGTACGTCTCAGGTGTATCATCCACATGCGGTGCTGTCCACCGAGGGGATGGCGCCGGTCGATCTGATCGTCGTGTTCGTGAAGGCGATGTTCAGCGAGAGCGCGCTGAATAACAACCGTAGCATCATCGGTCCGGAGACCTATCTTATGACCCTGCAGAACGGAAGCGGCCACGAGGATATGCTCGGGAAGTTCGTACCGCAGGAGCACATCATCATCGGTACGACACAGCATAATGCAAGCGTCGCCGGCTTCGGTGTGACGAAGCATGGTGGCAGCGGTATGACCCACATGGGCTGTGTGACCGGTGATGTCAAGCGGCTTCAGAAGTTCGCAGATGCGTTCACGGCGTGCGGTCTCGATGCGGATGTATCCGACGGCGTGCAGAAGATGATCTGGAACAAGATGTTTACTAATGTCTCTGCCAGTGCGCTGACGGGTGCCCTGCAGGTTCCACTGGGCTTCATTTCCGCAGATGAGCATGCATGGAAGCTCTGCTGTCAGCTGATCCGCGAGGCGGTGGATGTCGCAGCGGCGCTCGGCATGGACTTCGATTATGATGAGAAGGTCGCGGAGGTCAAGGCGGTATGCGATAAGAGCCCGAATGGTCTCACCAGCATCTATGCCGATCTTCGGGATGGCCGCCGCAGCGAGGTGGATACCATCAGCGGTAGCATCGTCCGCGCGGGTGTCAAGGCCGGCGTACCGACCCCGAGCCACCGCTTCCTGGTGGGCCTCATCCATGCGATGGAGAACCGTCCGAGAGCATAAGCGGGCGGGTGCCGGATGGAGGCATTGTCCTCGTGAAGATGTACGGAGGGCGGCACTTTCATGGCAGCATTGCCCTCGTGAAGGGATCGAGGGCGGCACGGAAGTGCAGGTGTACACCGGCAGATAAAATCATATGAATCATCATGCACCTCGGGTGCATCGTGAGATAAATCAAGTTTCTGTTCAGCGCGGGACCTGCGTTTCGATGAAGGGCGGCCAGCGCAGAACGACAAATTTATGTAAGGAGAATATTTTATGTCCGAAGAGTTCGTAACCTATGACTGGGAGGCTGGAAAGCCGAAGACCGTCGCTGCAGATCAGCTTCCACCAAAGGAGTACATGAAGGGTGGTCTTCATATCGTCGACCTGAGCAAGTGCATCGATCCGAGCACCGAGAGTCGTCGTTGCAACTTATGGCGTTTCAACACCGGTGGTGTCGTACCTGATTTCCATACGAATGTAGATATCGGAAGCCACCTCGGTACGCACTGTGAGTGTCCGTACCATCATGACAGCAGCTGGCCGAGCGTTGCAGAGCTTCCACTCGATCAGTTCATGGGTCGTGGTATCTACTGCACACTGGATCTTCCGGAGGATCACCAGATCACCGCTGAGGATCTCGAGAAGGCACTCGGTGGCTGGGTCCAGGAGGGCGACACCGTCATCCTCGACAGCCCGCACAAGATCCCGCCATTCACGAAGCTGACCGGCGGCCCGACCGACCATCGTCTTCAGGTAGGTGCAGACATGGCGCAGTGGCTCGCAGATCACAAGGTACAGTGCGTGGGCTTCGGTGATGGTGTAGCGATCGAGGGCGATGTTCGCAACGTAAAGCCGTTCCATGATATTCTGATGGCGCAGAACGTTACCTTCCTCGAGGTTCTGTGCAACCTGGAGCTTCTGAAGACGGATACGTTCTTCATCAGCTATGCTCCGATGAACATCATCGGCCTCGACTCCTGCCCGACACGTGTGTACGCGATCGAGGGTATGCCGGGCTTCACTCGTTGATCGCGGGTGCGATGAGGCATCACAATCTAAGATAATCGAAAAGGCTTCCCCTTCCGGGAGGCCTTTTTGTGAAATGGGTTTATTCAGAATGGGGGACCCGGAGGAGCGTCAACGGAGGCACAGTACTCCGAGACCGGTGAACTATAAGCCGGGGACCCGCTACACGAACGGTTATGTAATATTAACAAAAGGAGAACATCATGATATCCGGAAATATTCATGAAAACGAAAATCTGCGTTTTCTGCCGGCGGCGTTACAGCGTGCCGTGCAGTTCCTGAAGGAGAACGACCTCGCGGCGCACGAGCCGGGAAAGTTCGAGCTTGACGGTGATAAGATGATCCTCCAGGTCATCGACCAGGACACCGCTCCACGCGAGCAGCTGCGTCCGGAGTGCCATCGCAAGTATGTCGATGTACAGTTCCTCGCAGCCGGCGGTCCGGAGCGCATCGGCTGGTATCCGGACCTCGGCGATAGTGAGACCGACGAGAATCTGCTCGATACCCCGCGTGACATCTGCTTCTATAAGAACAACGCGCATGCCCGTGAAGGCATCATCGAGATGCAGCCGGGCAGCTACGCGATGTTCTTCCCATGGGATGTGCACGTACCAGCCATCCAGGTCGACGCACCGGCGCATATCCGGAAGATCGTCATCAAGGTGGCTTTCGACACCTGCCTCTGAGCGGAGGGGGGTCGCGGGCATCCGGTCATCACCTTAAGAATTTCGTAAGGGGGTCTGACCCCATTAAATTTTTCTAAACAGAATCTAAACCGCAGTTTATGGGGTCAGACCCCATAAAGTGGTGGGCCGGGCTCCTGCCGTAATACAGCTGATCTTTGGAGTGGTGGAGTGAGCGTCTTATGTTTCACTGACGGTGAAGTAATCCGGATGCCGCTCGATCGTATCCATGAGATTGCCGCGGAAGCTGGTCAGGTGCTCGCTGATTTTCGTCTCGGCGCAGACATCATCCGGGAGGCCGAGCAGGAGATAGTCACAGAACTCGCGGTGCTGGCGGTTGACGCGGGTGAAATCGCATCTGCCCTCGGAGACATCGAGGTAGCGGAGGCGATCGTAGTGGGAGACGAGGCCGCGCATCGCGAGCCAGGTGTGAGAGCGGCCGCCGAAGTAGTACATCATACGATGAAACTCGTCGTCTAGCTGGATGATCTCGTCCACTGAGTCCTCGATGTGGCTGATCAGGGCATTCTGCTTCCGCATGCACTCCATCAGCTCCTGGATCTGACTGCGGTCGATCTTTCCGGCGACATCCCGGAGCAGTGCACTCTCGAGCAGAAGGCGGGTCGAGTGGCCCTCCTTGACGAGTGTCAGATCGATGCGGCTGACCCGGGTTCCGCGCTGCGGAAAAATGTCGACCAGCCACTCGCTCTGCAGGGTGGTCAATGCTTCGTGCACCGGTGTACGGCTCATCCTGAGCGCATGCGCGAGCTCGATCTCGTTCAGCGACTCCCCCGGCTTGAGCCGGAGCGTCATGATATTCGAACGCAATACGCGGGAAGCGTAGGCGCGGTTGTTTTCGTTTTTATATGGAGATGGGATGATCAGGTTCATGTGCAGGACTCCTTCCATGAGATTCAATATAACTAATATATCAGTGCAACGGGTGCTTTTCAAGATGATGTATACAAAAATCGCATAAAATATTTGGTGATTTAAAAGATAAATATAGAAAAATCAGTCAAATATGCCTTGAAATGCATCTGTAAACTGTGCTATGCTAGCACCAATGAAAAACAACTGATATATTATGGCGAAAAGCTTGACGATTAAGAAAAGGAGAGTTAATTATGAGTATTCGTGTACCTGTAGAAACGGTGAAGGCAACTGTCAAGAAGGCATTTCTGAACCTCGGTTTAACAGAGGCGCAGGCAGAGCAGTGCGCAGAGATCCATACCGAGAGCAGCCTCGAGGGTATCGAGAGCCACGGCCTCAATCGTGTACCTCGTTTTGCGGAGTATGTTCAGAAGGGCTGGGTCGATATCAAGGCGAAGCCGGAGCTGGTTGGTGCGAAGGGTGCAGTCGAGAACTACGATGGTCACCTCGGCATCGGTACACTGAATGCTACCTTCTGCATGGATCGTGCCGTAGAGCTTGCAAAGGTACATGGTATCGGCTGCGTCGCACTGAAGAACACGACCCACTGGATGCGTGGTGGTTCCTATGCATGGCAGGCAGCACAGGCCGGCTTCATCGGTATCAGCTGGACCAACACCGAGAGCTGTATGCCGATGTGGGGCTCGAAGAAGCCGGGCGTCGGTAATAACCCGTTCTGTATCGCGATTCCGCGGAAGAGCGGCCCGATCGTCCTCGATATGGCGATGAGCCAGTATGCATACGGTAAGCTCGGCGTATATCGTCTCGCTGGTAAGCAGCTTCCATATCCGGGCGGCTTCGATAAGGATGGTAATCTGACCAGCGATCCGGGTGCGATCGAGGCCAGCGGACGTATCCTTCCGACCGGTTACTGGAAGGGTACCGGTATGGCGATCGCCCTCGACCTCGCAGCCGCTGCGATGGCGAACGGTAAGACAGGTGCGGATATGGACCGTGAGGGTCGTGGAAGCTGCACCGGCTGCTGCCAGATCTTCATCGCATATGATCCGTATCTCTTCGGTGATGAAGAGGAGATCCAGGCGAAGTTCGATGATCGTGTAGCCGCTGCAGATGCGACGGAGCCGGATCACGAGGGTGGTCACGTAACCTGCCCTGGTGAGCGTACCGCTGCGACCCGTGAGCGTAACCTCCGTGAGGGCGTCGTGGTCGATGAGCAGATCTGGCAGCAGTGTCTCGATCTCGCCGCCGGTAAGATGGAAACGAAGGACATCTCCGCAGCTTGCGTACTCGACAACATGCAGGAAGAAGAGAAGAAGTAATCACATCTGAATGTGAGAAGGAGTTTACTATGTTTTTTTCACCATTAAATCTTTCAACCAAGTATAACTACCTCGATGAGAAGTTTCAGGCAGCCTATAAGTGGCTGGCAGAGACCGACCTCGATCACACAGCGGTCGGAAGCTATCCGGTATGCGAGGGCGTGACTGCAAATGTACAGGAGTACACCAGCTTCCCTGCAAATGAGGGCTTCTTCGAGACCCACGATAAATTTTTCGACATCCAGTATGTGATCTCCGGCAAGGAGCAGTTCGGCTACTGCAAGCGCGATGGTCTCGTACTGAAGGAGGATCATCCGGAGAATGATCTCAAGTTCTATGAGGAGCCGGCACTCAGCGGTACCGTACTGCTGCTTCCGGGCGACATGATCGTCGTTGCACCGGAGGATGCACATAAGCCACGTACCTGCACTGCAGAAGGACCAGAGTTCGTCCGCAAGGTAGTGGTAAAGGTCGCTGTTTAATCTGAACATTAATCCATGAGAGGGCCGCGCGAAGCGCGGCCCTCTCATGGATTAGTGCAAAGAGACGATGCCATGATAATGCGCCTTCGGCGCAGGCATCGTCGCTTGATTTTTTCGCTTATTGCGAAAAAACAGCCTCGCCGCCTGGGGGCATCCACGAGCCTCTCCGCGCTTCGCGCGGCCCTCTCATGGATGATTAACACGCTAACTACACTTTTTCCTATCCTATAAAGCAAAAGCCCACGCGCCGTATGGTGCGGGGGCTTCTGCTCGGTAACAACGAATGAGCGAAAATGGCGAAACGCAGTCGTGCAGGCGCTGCTTTTATGATAGGATAAAAAGAGATTTTGTGTTCGGGAGGTAGGGCTATGTACGACGGTGGCGGTAAGAAAAATCTGAATCTGCTGATACTTGAGGTCCTGAAGGATTATTCGGATGAGGAGCATGCACTTACGCAGCAGCGGGTGCTGCAGCTTCTGAAGGAGAACTACGGGGTGGTGTGTGACCGGCGTTCGGTCCGAAACAACATCGACTGTCTCATCGAGTACGGCTTCGATATCGATACGGAGAAGGGCTATCGGCTGATGTCCCGGACCTTCGATGATGCGGAGCTGCAGATGCTCATCAACTCGGTGGTTTTCTCGAAATTTCTGACGAAGGCACAGGCGAAGCAGCTGATCGACAAGCTGGTCGATGAGAGCAGCCGACACTTCAAGCCGCGCTTCACGCATCTCGCCAATATCACGACGCTCCAGCATACGGAGAACAAGCAGGCGATGATCAACCTCGACCTGATCGATGAGGCGATCGAACGAAAGCAGAAGCTTTCCTTCATTTACAACAGCTACGGGACGGATCGGCGGATGCATCCGCGGCGGAAGGAGCCGTACATCTATAATCCCTATCAGATCGTGATGTCGAACGGAAACTTCTATCTCGTCGGCAACTATGATAAGTATGACACGATCTCGCACTTCCGCATCGATAAGATGACGAACATGAAGATCCTCGACGAGGAGCGGAAGCCGGCGCGGGAGGTGAAGGGCATGGAGCATGGCCTCGACCTGCCGAAGCACATGGCGGAGCATGTCTATATGTTCTCCGGCGAGTCGGTGACGGTGCTGCTTCGGACGAGTCAGCGCAGTATGGATATGCTCTATGACTGGTTCGGAAAGGACTTCCAGATCGTCGAGCAGTACGAGGACGGGATGATGGATGTCCGCCTCCGCTGTAATCTGGAGGCGATGGAGTACTGGGCGCTCCAGTATGGCAAGTACGTGACGGTGCTCGAGCCGGCGGAGCTTCGCGAGAAGCTGCGAACAGACATCGCGGAGATGGCCGCGAGATATCAGGAGGAAACGAAATGAAAATAAATGAATTTACGAGAACTGGAACGACATCCGAGGAGATTTCCGAGCGGGAGCAGCGGCATCGCATCCTCGCGCGGGAGGCGGCCGAGGAGAGCATCGTCCTTCTGAAAAACGACGGGGTGCTGCCGCTTCCGACCGGGATTCCGGTGGCGCTGTTCGGTGCAGGTGCGGGGCTCACGATCAAGGGTGGAACCGGCTCCGGTGATGTGAATGTGCGGCACAGTGTGTCGATCTATGACGGCTTCACGCTCGCACGTGTGCGGGTGACGAGCAAGGACTGGATCGAGGATTATGAGGAGCGCTATGACCTCGCGCGGCAGGCGTGGAAGAGGCAGATCCTCGACGAGTGCGGCGGCACCACCGACGGGCAGCTTTTCTTCGATACCTATACGAGCCACGCCTTCGAGATGCCGGAGGGGCGTCCGATCGAGGACACGGATGTGCAGGATGCGAAGACGGCGGTCTACGTGATTTCCCGCGTGGCCGGCGAGGGCAGCGACCGTTATCTCGCGAAGGGCGACTACTACCTCACGGATCATGAGCTCGAGGATATCCGCGTGCTCGCGACCCTGGTCGAGAAGATCGTCATCGTGATCAATGCCGGTGCGCCGATCGATCTTACGGTGCTCGAGGCGATGCCGGAGGTGAAGGCGATCCTTTTTATGGGGCAGGCCGGTGAGGAGGGTGGCAACGCCTGTGCGCGCATCCTGCTCGGATTCGTGAATCCGTCGGCGAAGCTGACCGCGACCTGGGCGAGGAGCTACATGGACTATCCGGGTGCGATGGAGTTCAGTGATGTCCGCGCGCAGCTCGACGAGGACAATGCTTACGGCGCTGCATCGTCATGCGACGGTCGTGCAGTGGCGGGCAATGTTTCTGACGGGGGTGAAATGGCTGGGACGGACGGCGCTTCGCAGGGCAAGAAGGCGGCTGCGGAGACGATCGACCGGGACGCGCTGCTTGCGCGTTCACGCTATGAAGAGGGCATCTATGTCGGCTATCGTTACTTCGATTCCTTCGGGGTGACGCCGCGCTATCACTTCGGTCATGGCCTGAGCTACACCTCGTTCGTCCTCACGGCGGAGGCACCGCGGGCCGCAGCGGATGGACTGTACATCCCGGTGACCGTCGAGAATACCGGAAATCCGTATGCCGGAAAGGAGGTCGTGCAGGTGTATGCGGCCTGCCCGCAGCCGGCAGTGATTTCCGGTGAGGATGGCGTGAAGACAGCGGCATCTGGTGAGACGGCGGAGACATTGGCCGGAGATGCTGGAAAAGGCGGCGCAGGCGTGAAGGCGTCGGCACAGGCGAAGGTCGAGGCGAAGGAATATAAGCGCCTCGTGGCCTTCCGGAAGACGCGGCTCCTCGCACCGGGCGAGCAGGAGACGATGACCCTCCATGTGGACGGGCGCGCGCTCGCGAGCTTCCGTACGGACTACGATGCGGCGCATGGCGCGTGGGTGATCGAGGCCGGTCGCTATGCGATCTTCGTCGGCAGCAGCTCGGAGGAGAGCCGGCTGCAGCTCGCGGGCGTGGTCGAGGTCGCGGAGGAGAAGGTGCTGGAGATCGTGCCGCACATCTGTCCGGTGAAGGACGCGGACTTCCATGAGTGCGCGGCGCCGGTGGAGAGCCTCCGCCGGAAGACGCAGGCCTGGAGCGATACCTGGGCGACGATGAAGCAGGCGGCGCAGCAGGGGAAGCGGATCGCGGGACTCTGCGGGAAGCTGGGCTGGACGCAGGCGCTCGGAGAGACCGTGTGGGCGCCGGGCGAGGAGCCGGTGTTCCGAAATGCACAGGATGACCTCGACCGGATGGCGCATGCAATCGCCAGTGCGCTCGAGGTGAAGGACCTGATCCCGCTCCTGATGGGCGAGTTCGACATGCATGCGTCGGCGCTCGGCTCCGCGGGGCAGCGGGTGCCGGGAACGGCGGGCGAGACCAGCCGCTCCCTGGAGGAGCTCCTTCATGTGCCGGGGATCTCGATGGCGGATGGGCCGGCGGGCCTGCGCCTGAGCCGCTCGTATCTCGTGGAGCGGGCGACGGGCGAGAAGCTCAGCACCGGCATCGAGGCGAACTTCGAGAACGGCTTCTTCGCGTCGGAACCGGCTGAGCCGGAGAAGTATGAGCGCTGGTACCAGTTCACGACGGCATGGCCGGTGGGCACGAACCTCGCGCAGACCTGGAATGAGGAGCTGCTCGGGGCGGTGGGCCGCGCGACGGGCATCGAGATGGAGGAGTTCCATGTCGCCTGGTGGCTCGCACCGGGCATGAATATCCAGCGGAATCCGCTGAACGGACGAAACTTCGAGTACTATTCAGAGGACCCGCTGCTCAGTGGAAAGATGGCGGCGGCGATCACGAAGGGCGTGCAGACGCTTCCAGGTGTCGGCACGACGGTGAAGCACTTCGCCTGCAATAATCAGGAGAACAACCGCATGGGTGTCGATGCCGTCGTGTCCGAGCGGGCACTGCGTGAGATCTACCTGCGCGGCTTCGAGATCGCGATCAAGGAGAGCCAGCCGATGTGCATCATGACGAGCTACAACGAGATCAACGGGGTGCACAGTGCGAACAATGCCGACCTCTGCACGGAGATCGCGCGGCGGGAGTGGCACTTCCAGGGCGTGATTATGACCGACTGGGCGACAACATTGGACTTCGGTGGAGCAGATGCAGCCGGCTGCGTGGCGGCGGGCAACGACCTCATCATGCCAGGTGCGACCTCTGACCTCGAGAATATCGAGCAGGCGTATGCGGAGGGACGGCTCAGCGAGGTGGACATCCGAAGCTGTGCGGAGCGCGTACTGAACATCGTGCTCCGGACGAACGGATATGCGGACGCGACGAGTTACTACGCACGCTTCGCGTGATGTGTGGATTACGCTTTATGATCAGAACGGTCTTCGGTGATGGAGGCCGTTCTTTTTGTGGGGAGCGCTTCTTGTATTTGGAGGCTGGGACCGCTATAGTAGACGCAGTATATTTGTAAGGGAGAGTGTTATGGCAAAACTGATTTTCCGCTACGGTGCGATGGGCAGCAGTAAGACGGCGAATGCACTGATGGTGCGCTACAACTATCTGGAGAAGGGCTATGTGCCGTATCTTCTGAAGCCGGCGACGGACACGCGTGATGGGAAGAGTGAGATCAAGTCACGCATCGGGCTGCACGCGGAGTGCGAGCTGGTGTCGAGTTTTCTCGAGCGGCTCGAGACGATCGATTTCGTGAAGGAAACCGTCATCATCATCGACGAGGCGCAGTTCCTGCGTCCGGAGGAGGTCGAGGCCTTCGCGCATATCGTCGACGAGCGGGAGATTACGGTCATCTGCTATGGCCTGATGACGGATTTCCAGAGCCGGCTGTTCCCGGGCTCGCAGCGCCTCTGTGAGCTGGCGGACCGGCTCGAGGAGATCCCGACGCTCTGCTGGTGCGGCAAGAAGGCACACTTCAACACGCGTTTCAGCGACGGAAAGATCGTGCGCACTGGTGCACAGGTTATGCTGGGTGGCAATGAATCCTACGTGGCACTGTGCCGAAAGCACTACTTCGAAGGCCGGCTGCACGGCGATCGCCCACATGAGGACCTGACGCAGGACATCGCGGGGGTATGACCATGCAAAATCAGCAGAAGGTGAATAACAGCAGCAGAGATCGGAGGACAGCGCGGCGCATGCTCGCTGTAGTCATGGTTGTGTTCTTGCTATTGCTTTCCGGATGCGGTGCCCGTCCAGGGGCCGCGGATGTGGCTGTGACGAAATCAGCGCAGGTCGTGGGAAAAGCAGAAGTATCGGGGGAATCGTCATCTGCTGCTGATACTGACAAGTCGTCGTCCGGTGCGCAGCTTTCCGGCACCAGCGTGACCGCGGCCGGCCTGCTGTCGTTCTCCGAGCTTTCCGAGATCCCGGATGGCAGCTACTGGATCCGGGTGTCGATGACGGGGGGCTCCGGCCGCGCGTCGATCAGCTCGCCGACGGGCTTCTATGTAAAGGAAGGGCAGGCGACGGCAGACATCCACTGGTCGAGCGCAAGCTATGATTACATGAAGCTCGACGGCGTCCGCTACGACGCCTTCACCGACGCTGCCGGACACTCCGCGATGACGATCCCGGTGTCAGCGCTCAACACGGCCATCCCGGTGCTCGCCGATACGACCGCGATGTCGAAGCCGTACGAAATCGAGTACCAGCTGAGCTTCGACGGCAGCGCGCTGCTTCCGATGGCGGACGCGTCGATGGCCGAGGCGCATCCCCTGCCGAGCGACGAGGTGAATCGGACAATGCAGTCGGCCACCACGCAGGTGACAGATGCGGAAACTTCCGGCAGCGCCGGAGGAAGTGGAAACAGCACGACCGCCTTGGCAGAGACGAGCACGAAAACCGCTGGCGCCTCCGGTACGGTGGGGGAGAGCAGTGTCCACTGGTCAGCGGCACCGGAGATCGACGGACTCAGGTTCGTTTCGTCTGAGAAGAACGATGTGGCAGAGTACTTCCGTCTGAGCGTCTATGAGGATGCATCCGGCGCGAAGTACCAGCTGCTGGAAACCGCCGGGGGCCTGCACCGCTACCTGATCGCGCCGGAAGATCCGCAGGCAGCCGACAAGTCATCGGGAATAGCTGAGCCGAAGGCCTCAGCGCAAGCGGATTCCGTGAAGAATTCAAGTGAAAAGAAGGCGGCGAAGTCAAGCGCGCCAGCAGACATCGGCGAGAAAACCAGAGCGGCGAAGTCCGGCTCAAAACAGGGCGTCGATCAAAAAAACGGTCACTTCACGGCGCGGGCGTCGGAGGAGAACAGCGCGAATAAGGAAAAGAAGGGCGATGCGCTGGAGCTGACAGTGCTGCAGCAGCCGCTCACGACGACGTATGTCGCGGCGAGTGCCGTGATGGCCCCGCTCTGTGATCTCGGCGCGGTCAGCCAGATCCGCTTTTCCGGTCTCCGGGAGGAGGGTTGGTACGTGGACGAGGCACGCACTGCGATGAAGGCAGGCTCGATGCTCTTCGCCGGCAGGTACTCGGAGCCGGACTATGAAACGCTGCTCCGGGAGGGCTGTGACCTCGCGCTGGAATCCACGATGATCTACCGCTCACCGGAGGTCATCGAAAAGCTGAGTGCCCTCGGCATCCCGGTCTACATCGACTACTCCAGCTACGAGCCGCACGTGCTCGGCCGCCTCGAGTGGATCCGTGTGTACGGCGCGCTGTTCGGCCACGAAGAGGAGGCGCAGCAGTGGTATCAGACGGAGCGCGACCGCATCCGTGCGATACAGAAGGATGCGGAGACGTCGTCTGGTGAAGCTTCTCAGAGTGGGAAGTCTGCAGAAAAATCAGAAACAAAAACTTCCAGGAACTCGAAAAACGAGGCGTCGTCTACCGAAACCAGCAGTGGGCGTGCCGGTACAGATACGACAGCGGATCAGCGTCCGACGGTCGTCTACTTCTATGTGAACTCCTCCGGGCAGATCCAGGTGCGGCAGCCGCATGACTACATCCCGGAGCTGCTCGAGCTTGCCGGTGCGCGTTACCTTGCGCCGGACATGTCGAGCCTCAGTGGCAGTCGGAAGAGCAACGTTACGGTTTCCCTTGAGGATTTCTACAGTAGCTGTAAGGATGCCGACTACCTCATCTACTCCGCAACCCTCGACCGCCCGCTCAGCTCCATCCGGGAGCTTCTCGGAAAGAATGCGCTCTTCGTGGACTTTAAGGCCGTAAAGGAGGGCCATGTCTACACGACCGACAAGGACTTCTACCAGCTGAGCGACCGTATGGCGGACTTCGCTGAAGATGTCAGCCGGATGTTGCAGGACCAGGATGACATGCATTTCCTGAAAAAGGTTGCGTAAACGAAAATCGAGTATACTGAAAGCCATCAAACGATGCTGTATACAGAAAGGGACGCGCGGATGAGTGAATTTCAGCGGGAAAACCGAAGACGCACGCGGCGGTATGTGATCGTATTCGCATGCCTCTTTTTCGTGCTTCTTCTTATTTTTTATGCCAATGTCTCCGTCGGTACGGTCGCACTGCGCGCGGATCTCGTGTCGCAGACCATCCTCTGGCGCATCCGCCTGCCGCGCGTCTGCCTCGCGATGATCCTCGGCGGTGCGCTCGCGCTGAGCGGCTTCCTGCTCCAGACCTTCTTCGAAAATCCGATCGCCGGGCCCTACATTCTCGGCATCTCGAGTGGTGCGAAGCTGACCGTCACGCTGTCGATGCTGCTCACCCTGACCAGGCTCCGCACCACCAGCGCAGCCATCAATGTCGTGGCCGCCTTCATTGGCGCCCTCCTGTCGACCGGCTTCATCCTCCTGATCTCGAAGCGCGTACAGCACATGGCGTCGATTCTGATCGGCGGCATCATGATCGGCTACGTCGCGAGTGCGATCACCGATTTCCTCATCACCTTCGCGGAGGACGCGGACATCGTGAACCTGCACGGCTGGTCGCTCGGCTCGTTTTCGGGCGCGGACTGGCAGGATGTGCGCGTGTCGCTCGCGGTCGTGGGCGTGACGATGGCGCTGATTTTTGCGATGTCGAAGCAGATCGGCGCGTTCCGGCTCGGGGAGGGCTACGCGCGCTCCCTCGGGGTCGATGTCCGGCGCTTCCGCACGATCCTCATCCTGCTCTCGAGTATCCTGTCGGCGACCGTCACCGCCTTCGCCGGCCCGATCAGCTTCGTTGGCGTGGCGGCCCCGTACATCATGCGACGCCTGCTCCGTACCTCGGAGCCACGCGTGCTGATACCGGCAGCATTCCTCGGCGGCGCGGCGTTCACGGCGGCCTGCGACCTCCTGGCGCGCACATGGCTCAGCCCGACCGAGCTCAATATCTCGACCGTCACCTCGCTGATCGGCGCGCCGGTCGTCATCTGGATGCTGCTGCAGGAGAGGGGGAGATGATGCGCGAACAGAATCGAAAAAAGGAACAGCGAGTGCAGGAAATGCGGACCATCGATGCGGCTGGGAAGGACGCTTCTGTGATGGAAGATGGTACGGGCGATGTGTTGCGCAGTTTGGCGACGGAAAGCACGGGGGCAGAGATGGCTGGAGCGCATCACATGGCTGTGCGCGATGTGATAGCGGGCTATCATGGGAAGGTCGTGCTGGACGGGCTCAGCTTCGAAGTGCCGCGGGGCGGGATCCTCGTGCTGATCGGGCCGAATGGCGCGGGGAAGTCGACCGTGCTGAGGACGCTGTCCCGGGCGCTTCTGCCGATGCAGGGGACCGTGACACTGGATGGCCGGGATCTGCAGCGCTACTCCGGGGAGGCGCTCGCGCGGGAGCTCGCGGTCATGCTGACGGATCGGGCGAAGCCGGAGCTCATGACCGTGCGGGATGTGGTATCGCTCGGTCGCTATCCATATACCGGGCGACTGGGGCGGCTCGATGCAGAGGACGAAGTGCAGGTGAAGGACGCGATGGAGGCCATGGATGTCATGGCGCTTCGGGAGCGGGATTTCCGGGAGCTGAGTGACGGACAGAAGCAGCGGGTGCTGCTCGCGCGGGCACTGGCACAGGACCCGAAGCTTCTCATCCTCGATGAGCCGACCGGCTACCTCGACATCCACTATAAGCTGCAGCTTCTTCGGGTGCTGCGGGCGAAGGCACAGGCCGGGATGACGATCGTGGCGTCGCTTCACGAGATCGAGCTCGCACGGCTGCTCGCGGATCAGCTGCTGACCGTGAAGGACGGCCATGCCGGGCACAGCGGCACACCGGAGGAGATCTTCCGCGAGGAGATCATCGCGCCGCTCTATGACATCAGTGCGGAGGAATTCCGGCTGCTGTACGGACGCGCGGAGGAGCGTACATGAACGAATTTGTTTTCAAAAATCAGAAGAAGCTTCGCTGCGGGCTGACGACCGGCACCTGCGCAGCGGCGTGCGCGCAGGCTGCGATGCTGCGGCTCCTCACCGGACAGGTCCGGTCGGAGGTGACCGTGCGACTGCCGGAGAGCAGGAAGCGCGTGCAGGTGGACGTCGCTGCAGCGAAGCTTCATGCGGAGATTGCAGATAATCGAGCGAATCGTGGAACGCAGCAGAACAGCGATGGACGGTCACCGCTGCAGCGGGTGGGATCCGCGGAAAGTGACTCGAGATCGTTTGATCAGCGGGTGACGCTTGCGGTGTATCCGACGGCGGATGGCGGCTTCGCGACCAGAAAGGACGCCGGCGATGATCCGGATGTCACGAACGGCACGGAGATCCGGGCGTATATTCAGGTCTGTGATGTGGTGGTCGTGCCAGAAGGCGCGTTTGCGTCTGCGGACGGGCGGCTGTATCTCACCGGTGGCGTGGGGGTCGGCCGGGTGACGAAGCCGGGGCTCGAGCAGGCGGTCGGGCAGAGCGCGATCAATCGCGTGCCGCGCCAGATGATCTTTGACGCGGTGCAGCAGGTGCTGGACGCGTTCGAGGATGACGAGAAGCGTCGGACCGAGGGATGTACACCATCCCTCGAGATGGAAAACAAGCTGAAACATGTGGATGGAAAACCGGACGCTGAATACATCAGATCGAAGTGCCTGAATGAAGGAAATGAAAAATCAGAACGATCGGAGAAGCCCTGCTATCTGATCACGATTTCGGTGCCGGCGGGCGCAGAGCTCGCACAGCGGACCTTTAATCCGATGCTCGGGATCGAGGGCGGCATCTCGATCCTCGGGACGACCGGCATCGTAGAGCCGATGTCGGAGGCCGCGATCGTCGCGACGATCGAAACCTCGATCCGGCAGGTGCTCGCGATGGAGGATGCCGCTGTTTCGGAGACGGAGACGCTGCGGAAGGAAGAGGTGTCCGCAGACCAGAAAACGGAAACTTTGATTCGGCAGGTGCTGGCGATGGAGGATGTCGCTGTTTCAGAGACGCAGACGCAGCGGAAGGAAGAGGTGTCCGCAGACCAGAAAACGGAAACCTCCGAAGAACGGACGGCAGCAGATGAAGCTGTGGGACGGCTGCAGTCGCCCGCAGCGCATGGCAAACAGACGGAGACGACAGACAGCGGGCGGAAAGATGATGGAGACATTGGCCGAAGCGCGCGGCGGATCCTGGCTGTGCCGGGGAACTACGGACAGCGCTACGTCGAGCAGCAGCTGGGGCTCCGCGGGGTGCCGGTTGTCGAGGTGTCGAACTACATCGGCGAGGCGATCGACCTCGCGGTGTCCTATGGGGCGACGGATTTTCTGCTGGTCGGAAACGTCGGAAAGCTGGTGAAGCTCGCGGCGGGCATCATGAACACACACAGTCGCGTGGCGGACGGGCGCTGGGAGATTTTCGCGGCGCATCTCGCGCTGTGCGGCGGTACGCGGGCGCAGGTAGCGGCGATGCGGGAGGCGACGACGACCGAGGAGATGCTGACGCGGCTCGAAGAGATGGGGCTGCGGGTGCCGGTGATGGCCTCCATCATGGGGGAGATCGAAGCGCACATGGCGCATCGGATCCGCGGACAGATGAACTTCGGCGTGATCGTGTATTCGGAGCGCTTCGGGCGTGTCGGGGAAACCGCGGGCGCGGAGCGGCTGCTGGAAGGATTTTGCTGCATCAAAAGTTGATAAAATGAAAAAGATGCCAACACGGATTTCCATTCTGTGTTGGCATCTTTTGTTTTTCAGGACTTCGTCTGTGTGTCGAGTTTTTCAGCGAGCAGTTTTTCCTGTGCGTAGTCGTGGAAGCACTGGAGCCAGATGGCGTAGGCGGCATTGGTTTCGTGGACATAGTGGTCAGAGCAGTACTGCGCAGCGAGGGTGCCGTTGGCGGCCTTCAGGTGAGAGGCGATGTCGAGGTAGCCCCAGCCGTTTTCTGTGCAGAAGGCCTGCATGCGTGCGTTCAGCGCATCGATGTTTGCGTTGGTGAGCTTGCCTTTTTCGGAGCCCTGGTACATCGGGGTCGTGCTGATGATGGTGAAGGCGATGTCCGGATTCACGGCCCGAATCTGGTTTATGAGGCGGACGTAGTAGTCGACCGTGCTGTCAACGCCGCCGATGTTCAGGTCATTGAGGCCGAAGAACATGAAGACATGCTTCGCGCCGACCAGCTGAAGCGAATCCCAGATGTGGTGCTGTGCGCCCTTGTAGGTCGGATGCACGGACTTCTTCGAGATGGCCATGAAGGCGTTGTGTGCAGAGAAGCTGCCACGGGTGAGGAAGCCGAGGTTCTGAAGGATCGCGCTGTTTCCCTTCTGGCGGTTTGCGTAGAGCTGAAAGCCGTAGGCGACGGAGTCACCGGTGACGTAGGCGCCCTGGAAGTAAGCTGCGATTTCCTCCTCCGTCGGCGGAAGCAGTGACTGCACCGGCTGCGTCTCTGGGATGCCGGTCGGCGCGCCGGAATCAGATGATGCATTTGCGGTTGCGCCCGTCGCTTCTACCATGGCCGGACTGCTGCCTGTCTGGGTCGTCATCTGGCCGGCGCCAGCTGCAGTCGTAGCTGCGGATGCCTGGGTGCCGGGTACCATGGCTTGGCTGCTGCCTGTCTGGGTCGTCATCTGGCCGCTACCTGTCTGATTTATCACCTGACCGGCAGTCAACGTGGCACTCTGGGTGGTGGCGGGCAAGGCAGAAGCGCCATCGGTATGTGCGCCCGGTCCGGAGGCATTGGCCTCGAGAACGGACGGATCGATGCCACGCCCGGCGACACCGGCGAAGGCGTTGAGCTTACATGCGAAAGAAGCGAGCAGCAGGTAGGTGAAGAGAAGGGTTCGTTTCAGAGATTTTTTCGGGTGGGTCATGGGAAGCTCCTTTCGTTGAGGTTTCAAAAAGTAAGGTGCGTTCGAAGGCATGCAGGATTCGATTGATTTACTGATTTCATTGTAGCGAGTTCGATGGGGAAAAGCCAGTGAAGGCAGAATTCTTCATAGATTCGTAATGTTCAGCGACTACTGTTCAGACGTAGCCCGGCGGACAGCAGCCGAGCCACTCCACTCGTCTGCCGTCTCCTTGACTTAACTACGGTTGAACAGTAATGTTGAGCGGGTTTTTCATGGGCAGCGCGGCCATAATAAATGAAAATCGGTGGCACTATCCAATAGCTGTCGGTTTTTGAGATAATGGATATTTATAACAAGTTTTATCATTTTTGAGAGTGGGGCAAAAATATCTACGATTTTAAAATAGGACACTTATTGGATAGTTTTCTTCGAAATGAAACATACGCATATATGCGTACTATCGAATAGCCGTTGCTTTTCAAAAAAGTGGATATGTATTTGGAGCTTCGGTGAAGCATTTCGTTGAAGGCATATCCAATAATCGCTTTTTTCCTAAAAGCTGGATACCTGGGAGCAGAGCTCTCTTATGAAATAAAGCGTCTGATATCCAGTATTTTTGAAATCTTAGAAAATTGGATAATTTCCAGTTTCTTCCAACGATTCCAGACAAAAAGCATATCCAATATCTTCAAAATCAGGCCAGATTAGATAAATGGTAGAAAACAGTGGCATTTGCCAAAAAGTTAATATAAACTAACTATCTGGACAGGATATATATACGCGACGATGGCAGAACGTGAACATCGGTTTCCGCGCGCCTATCCGATATATACGCGTGTGCGACGATGGCGGCGCTACGCAGCACATCCGATGGATAAAAGGGAGGGTAGAAATGACGAACGAAATGAATGCAGTGATCGGTATCGCGATTCCGTTTCTGGGGACGAGTCTCGGGGCGGCGTGTGTGTTTTTCATGAAGCGGGCGCTGGGGGAGCTGGTGCGGCGGGCGCTGGCCGGCTTCGCGGCGGGGGTCATGGTGGCGGCATCCATCTGGAGTCTGCTGATTCCGGCGATCGAGCAGATGGCAGGCTGGGGGAAGCTGTCCTTCGTGCCGGCCTTCGTCGGCTTCTGGATCGGCGTGCTGTTTCTGCTGGTGCTGGATCACCTGATTCCGCATATGCATGTCGGCAGCAGTGAGGCGGAGGGACCGAAGACGCGGCTGAAGCGGCCGACGATGATGGTGCTGGCGGTGACGCTCCACAACATCCCGGAGGGCATGGCGGTCGGTGTGATGTACGCGGGCTTCCTGTCGGGGAGCATGCAGATCACGGCGGCCAGTGCGCTGGCGCTCTCGCTTGGTATCGCGATTCAGAACTTCCCGGAGGGGGCGATCATCTCGATGCCGCTTCGCGCGGAGGGGGAGAGTAAGCGGCAGGCCTTCCTCGGCGGTGTGCTGTCGGGCGTCGTGGAGCCGATCGGTGCGGTGCTGACGATCCTCGCCGCGCAGCTCATCGTTCCGCTGCTGCCGTATCTCCTCAGCTTCGCCGCCGGTGCCATGCTGTATGTCGTCGTGGAGGAGCTGATTCCGGAAATGTCGCAGGGCCGCCACTCGAATGTCGGGACCCTGCTTTTCGCCGCCGGCTTCAGCGTGATGATGGTGCTGGACGTGGCGCTCGGGTGAAGGAAAAACCGTTGCCGCCCCGCCGGGTCCCCTGCCTGCTTGCCTGAACTGTCACGTTACTGTTCAAACGTAGGTAAGTCAAGGCGCGGCTCGGCGGACAGCAGCCGGAGGCTGAGTCACGAGTGAACAGTAACACTGTCACCATACTTTTTTATATTTTCACGAAGTGTATACATTTTATGCTAAAATGTCAGGTGTCAAAATGAATGATGAAAAATGGCGCTGCAGGGACTGAAAATTTTCTCAAATCCCAGGAGCTGATCATTTTTTTGTCAAACGTACGTATATAATGACTTCTATCACATAAAGAAACGAGGCAGGTATGGTTCATTTTATCGGGGCGGGTCCGGGCGATCCGGAGCTGATCACACGGAAGGGCGCGCGGCTTCTCCGCGAGGCGGAGATCGTGATCTACGCGGGTTCGCTGGTGAATCCGGCGCTGCTCGAGGAGTGCCGGCCGGATGCGCGCATATATGATTCGAAGGACATGGATCTCGACGAGGTCTGCGCGCTGTATCTCGAGGCCGCGCAGTCGGGGGCCAATGTTGCCCGCCTCCACACGGGTGACCCCTCGCTCTACGGTGCCATCCGAGAGCAAATGGATTTTCTGAAGGCGCACAGCATCGACTACGATGTATGTCCCGGCGTCAGTGCGTTCTGTGGTGCGGCCGCCGCGCTTCAGACGGAATATACACTGCCGGGCGTGACGCAGACGGTGATCATCTCCCGTGCAGAGGGGCGGACGCCGGTGCCGGAGCGGGAGCAGCTTGCGAAGCTCGCCGCGCATCAGGCGACGATGGTGCTGTTTCTGTCGGCAACCCTCGCGGACAAGGTGAAGACCGAGCTTCTCGCCGGTGGCTATCCGGAGAATACGCCGACCGCGGTCGTATTCCGTGCATCCTGGCCGGACGAGCGCGTGGTACGCACGACGCTCGCGAAGCTGCCGGAGGCCTTCGAAACTCCGGAGGCGCGCAACGAGGCCGGGCGTCTCAAGCCAGCACTCATCATCGTCGGCCGCGCCACCTGCGACGCGACGATCTACGAAGCCTCGAAGCTCTACGACCCGGGCTTCACGACTGCGTTTCGACAGGGGAGTACATCGGCATCGTCGAAATAAGCTATGATAGTGCGTGCTATGAGCGAGTGGAAACAGCATGCGAACGATGTGACGTGCGTAGTATAGAATTTGTGAATTCAGTATAGAAGAAAGCAGCGAGGATATCGATGAATATTCAGATGATCGCATTTACGGAAAAGGGATATCGGCTGGCGGAGGAGCTGCGCACGCGCTGGATCACGGCGTCGGATACGTTAGGTTCAGCCAATGCTGTCGATCAGGATGCCTCCCAGAGAGCTGCCGGAGGGCAGCAGGCCTTATGGCGTTCAGATCCTGCTGTCGATCAGGATGTCTCCCGGGCAGCTGTCGGAGGGCAACAGGCCGCAGGTCTTTCTGAGGATTTGCATTTGTCGTACAGGGGATCGTCGAAGGAGGTTTCACAGCCGCCACGTATCGAGCTGCATGCGAAGACGGAGGCGCTGCCGGCAATTTCCGATCCGCGGAGCCTGCAGGACATCGTCGGGGAGTGGTTCACGAAGCCGGCAGACGATACAGACGGAAAGCGTGTTTCGTTATCCGATTTCGAAGAAAAGCCGGAGATCTGCGCCCTCGGTGCTGGTGGACTTGAGCATGGCTTCGAATCAGAAAAATCTGGTGCCTGTGAGATGGATGCAAGGACTAGAGACGCCGGTACTAGGCATCCGTGCGACGCCATCATCTTCGTGGGGGCGACGGGCATCGCGGTGCGTGCGATCGCGCCGTTTATCCACGGGAAGGCCGTGGATCCGGCGGTGCTCGTCATCGACGAGGCGGGGCGCTACGTGATCTCACTGCTGAGCGGTCACCTGGGTGGAGCCAATGCGCTGGCCCGCACGGCGGCGTCGCTGATCGAGGCGGAGCCCATCATCACGACGGCGACGGACGCGGAGAGTGCCTTCGCGGTAGATACCTTCGCAAAGGAAAACGGCTTCCTCCTTACGGATCTCCGAAAGGCGAAGGAGGTGAGCGCGAAGGTTCTTCGCGGCGAGAAGCTGCGGATCTACTCGGACATCCCGATGGAGCGTCTCGTGCAGCGCCCGGCTCGCCACGAGGCGGAGCTTGTCCCGGCGCAGGACATCGACCGCGCTGACATCGTGATCAGCTATCGGACGAAGCTGCTGAACCAGGCTACAGGCCTCCGCCTCATCGCGAAGCGGGTTCATGTGGGTCTGGGTGCGCGGAAGGGCGTGACGCAGGCCGAGGTCGCAGCGGCAGTCGCCACCTGCCTCGAGGATGCCGGCATTGACCCACGCGCGGTGGTGGCCCTTGCGAGCATCGACCTGAAGAAGCAGGAGGCGGGGATCCTCGCGTACAGCTACGAAAGCGGCGTGCCGTTCGTGACCTACACGGCGGAGGAGCTTCGGACGGTGGAGGGGGCCTTCGCGGGCAGCAGCTTCGTCCAGTCGGTGACGGGGGTGGCCAATGTCTGCGAGCGGGCGGCGGCCTATGCCGCGGGACGGAGCGGCCACGCTGAGGTGCTGGTGCATAAGACGATCCACGGGAGCGTGACGACTGCCGTCGCGGTGGAAGCGTAGGGGGACGAAGGATATACGCAAGCTAATACGCAGGTTCCTCCGGTGCGTGCAAGCCGACGCTGGTCACGAAGAATATACGTAAGTTAAGAGGGAAACCTAAAGAGGAATCCTACAGCTGTATCTTCCGACAGAAGAAAGAAACCGATTAATACGTTCAAAATTGAGCAATAAAAATCATAAAATGTGATAAAAACGTTTGAATATCACGAACTCTGGATTTATACTGGTGGTGGAGGTGAGCGGGATGTTGATTGAATTTCGATTTAAAAATTATAGATCTTTCCGTGACGAGGCGGTTTTATCCATGGAGGCGAGCGGTCTGGGAATGTATAAAAATTCCCTGATCAAGTATAACAGTAAAACCAGTCTTCTTCCGGGTGTCGCGATTTATGGAAAAAATGGTGGTGGAAAAAGTAATGTCATCCGTGCATTCTGGCTGGCGGTTCAGTTTATTAAAAATGCGCAGAGAACCCAGCATGCAGATGCACCGATTCCTGTCCATCCATTTCGATTAAATGATTACTCTCAGAATGCACCGAGTGCATTTGAATTCATCTATACACTGGAGGGTATCAAATACTGGTATGCGTTTTCTGCGGATCGTGAGCGGGTCTATTCCGAGTCCCTGTACTATGCGCCGAAGGGACAGAAGGCACTTGTTTTTACGAGAGAAGGGCAGGAATTTGATTTTACGGAAGAAAAAACTAAGCGTAAACTGATTGCAAAGATGGTTGCACCGAATCAGCTGTTCTTTTCGGTTGCCTGCACGATGAATGATCAAGCCTGCGTTAGTGCGATGCGATGGTTCCGAGAGCGGATTTACTTCTCGAGGGATTATTCGGATATTCCGAAGCAGCTGCTCGATTATTCGGATAATCCCGGAATGTTGAAGGCCATCAGTGATTATGCAAAGGCAGCAGATTTTGGCATCGAAGATATGCAGTTCGAAATGAACAGTAAAGAGATTCAGGAACTGGAGATGCCAGAGGATCTGCCGGAAGGTGTCAGATCGGCGCTTGCACGTTTTCTTCAGGCGCTGTCGCAGACTTCAGATAATGCAGATGCCAAAATCGCGATGAATGAAGTAAAGGCTATATCCATGCATCAGGGCAAGGATCAGCATGGTAACGGGCAGCTTTATCCACTGGATCTTTCGGATGAATCGGATGGCACCAGAACGTTGATGTCGATTGCACCGGCTATCGAATCTGTGCTTGCGAACGGCGGCGTTCTTTTGACGGATGAAATCGAAAAGGGTCTCCACCCGCTGCTCGTTGATTACATTGTCGCAAAATTCCAGAGCAAGGAAACAAATCCGAAGGGGGCGCAGCTGATTTTCACAACGCATAATACAGAGCTTCTGAATATGGAGCTTCTTCGCAAGGACCAGATATATTTTGCGGACAAAAATCATGAGGATGGATCATCAGAGCTTTACAGCATCAGCGAATTCGGAACCAGAACGACAGAGAATATCCGTAAGGGATACCTGCTGGGAAAGTACGGTGCGATTCCGGACCTTGACATCGAGGAGGTGAAGTGATGCCTCGCCAGTTCAGAAAACAAAAACCGTACATCGTGGTGTTTTGTGAAGGTGAGAGTGAGCAGATGATATTAGAACTTAAACGACTCGAACCTGGCTATGTAAAGGGGGATAAAAAAGCAACGGAGAAAATTGCAGAGCATTATCCGACGGCGGTAACGAATGCGGCAAAGACGATGAAGAATCTTCTGCCGGAAGGTTTGCCGGGGGTGGAAGATACAGATGAGAGAAATGAATGGCTATGTAAGAACTGCAAAACCTTTTCGAATGTTCATGAGGCGATCATTTATTTGTCAGGCTTGCGTATATAATGACTTGTATTAAATAAAGAAACGAGGATGGGGTGCCCCATCGGAAAGGACAAAACGCGTGCAGATCACAGAAAAACTTCTGAAGCCGCTGCCGGAGGTGCAGTATCTGAATACCGAAAATACGGATCGGTATCGCTGCATCATGCGTATCTTCTATGAAAATACGGAGAAGCTTCACAACTGGATGTACCAGGAGGAGGTGTATGATGCGCTGCGGGCATTCCCGGAATTCCGCGATTATCGGCTGGAGCAGTGCCAGCAGGATCTCACGAGCCTCGTAAACTGGCATAATCTCGAAACACTGCAGGACACGCGTCATGTGAGCTCCCTCGAGGAGTTCCAGAGCCGGCGCTACCGCTACCAGATGTCGCCCTACAGCGTAGAAATCGAGCGTCTAGTCCTTCGGCTCGAGCATCTCGAAATCGAGGGTGGGTCCCTGGAGCCGACCCTGCTTGAGCGTATCCGGCGGGCCATCGAACGCTTCCCGGAGATGGTCGATGCCGAGCCGGCAGAGGCCTATGATTTCTGGGATGATCTCGAGCGGAATTTCACGCGTCTCAATCAGAATTACCATGATTACATCCGCGACCTCAGCAGCGTGCGTGCGGAAGAGATGATGCATACACAGGAGTTTCTGCTGTTTAAGGATAAGCTCGTCGAGTATCTTCGGAACTTCGTCACGAGTCTGCAGCGGAACGTCGGCGTGATCGAGGAGCTGCTGCAGGTCCTCAGTCCATCGCTCTGTGAGGCGGTGCTGGAGAAGGTCAATGCTTACGAAGCCGCGATACCCCGGATGGAGCAGGTGGCACCGGAGACCATCGCGGAGAATAACCGCGGAAAGCTGGAGAGCATCCGCCGCTGGTTCCAGACCTCTGAGGGCGAGGACAATGAGGCCGGAAAGCTGTTCGATGCGACGAATGACATCATCCGTCGCATCACACGTTTCGCCATGGAGATGAGTGAGAAGAGTGCGATGGGCTCGAATCGACGGGAAGAGTACCGCAAGGTGGCGGAGCTCTTTCTCGCCTGCGAGGATCTGGCGGAAGCACATCAGCTGAGTGCATGCATCTTCGGTGTGGAGACACCGCGGCACCTTCGAAGTGAGGTGGAGGCGAACAGCCAGAGCATGAATATGAGCGCCTATGCGCTGGAGCCGGAGCGGAAGCAGTTGAAATCCCGCTCCCGGAAGGGCACAGAGCGGAGCAATCGAAGTGCAATCACGGATCACAGCGAAGAGAAAAAAGCGATGCGGCAGCAGATTCTGGAGGCGCAGCGAGCACGAAATGCAGCGCTGCAGGAGCTCGAGCAGGATGGCTGCATCGATTTCTCAGCATTGCCTTGCCTCACCCGAGAGCTGAGAGAGGTACTGCTTCGCTGGGTATCTGATGCGCTGGAGGATCCGGGACGGGCGGCACGTACCGAGGATGGACGGCGGTTCACCCTGGAAAGTGCGGGCCGGGGTGAACGCTGTGTGGTTCACTGCGAGGACGGTGATTTCGAGATGCCGAAAATGCGCATCGTTTTTGAAGAGGAGAACTGAGGATGCAGGAAGAACTGGAAGCGCTGCTGTCGAAGCACTGGATACTGAAATCGGAGGATCGGGAGCTGTACTATCAGATCCGCGATCATGCGCAGGAGATCCGTAAATTTGTGACGGAGCGACTGGGCTGCCCGATGATCGAAAATCAGCTGCTCATCAAGGTCGAGCGGATCCCGGCGGTGCCGAAGCCGTTTATGGGCATACAGGAGTTCCGAAGTCCGCGGGAGTATGCGTTCTTTTCGATGCTGCTCATGTTTCTCGAGGAGCATGCCGAGGATCAGTTTATCCTTTCGCAGCTCACGGAATTCATCGCTGGGAATCTCCCGGGTGGTGGCGTGGATTGGACATCCTATCAGGAGCGTCGGCGGCTGGTGCGCGTGCTGCAGTATGCGGAGAGCCAGGGGATGCTGAAGCGGACCGATGGTTCGGAGGACAGCTTCGTGGAATCGCAGAAGGATGTACTCTATGAAAATACCGGCGTTTCCCTCTACTACATGCGCAGCTTTTCAGAGGACATCATGCACTATCGTGGTCTGGAGGATTTCCTGAACTCCGGCTGGTACGAGGTGGATGAGGATAAGGGCCTTGTGCGACGACACCGCGTCTACCGACGACTGCTCTTTGCACCGGGGCTGTACCGCTCCGAGGGCGCGGAGGGCGACTATGAGTATCTGAAAAATCAGGGTGCCCGTATGCGGGAGGAACTAAACGTCCTGCTTTCGCTTCGTCTCGAGATCTCGAAGGGCGGCGCCATGCTGCTTTTAAGCGATGACAGCGGGCTGGGGGAAGCGTTCCCGGGCTCCAGTACGATGTCGGATATCCTGCTACTGGTGCTGGACGCCATCCAGAAGCGCGTGCAGAGTGAGGTCTGGAAGACGGATGTCCGGGACTGCATCGTGCTGGAGGAGCCGGAGTTCGATGCGCTGCTCCGCGAGGTGCGAAGCGAAAATCTGAGTCGCTTCTCGAAGGTCTACCGCGACCTTCCGGAGGGGGACTTCCTGAAGGAAGTGAAGGCACAGATGATGCTCTGGACCTTCCTTTCGAGAGACGCAGAGATCGGACGGCTCCGCCTGGAGCCGTCCTGCGCGAAGCTCGCAGGACGATATGTGGAAGCATAATTCGTTGCCGGTCCTCCGGGGCCCCTGCCGGCACGCCTACAACATTTGGAATTATTTAATCGCGCGTTCCACCTGCCGGGTGCCGCGCAGAAAGACAGGATATAGATTATGGGACAAAACAGATGGCATGCGAATAAGCTCGGCCTCATCAACTTCTGGTATTACGATGAGCAGGAATTCTGCTTTGCAAAGGGGCGGCTTCTGCTGCGCGGCTCGAACGGCTCTGGAAAATCCGTTACGATGCAGAGTGCGATTCCGCTTCTCCTCGATGGTAATGCGAATCCAGAGCGATTGGATCCATTCGGTTCCCGTGATCGTAAGATGTCTGGCTATCTCCTGGAGGAGGGCGATGAGCGAGAGGAGCGGACCGGCTATCTCTATATGGAGTTTAAGCGTGAAAAGAGTGAAGCCTACTTCACGATCGGCATGGGTATCCGCGCCCGCCGTGGAAAGCCACTGGACAAGTGGTATTTCGGTATCCTCGATGGTCGGCGCGTCGGCGTCGATTTTTCGCTCTATCGCAGTGGCGCGGAGAAGCTCACCCTGACCCGGAAGGAGCTCGAAAACCGCCTCGCGGAGGGCGGACGGGTCTATGATCGACAGGCCGATTATATCGAGTTCGTGAACCAGCAGCTCTTCGGCTTTGCGACGACGGATGCCTACCGGGAGATGCTTGATCTTCTTATCCAGCTCCGTACGCCGAAGCTGTCCCGCGATTTCAAGCCATCCGTCATCAACGACATCCTGAGCTCTGCGCTGCAGGGGCTCTCCGAGGAGGATCTGCGGCCAATGACGGAGGCCATCGAGAATATGGATTCCCTCCGACTTCAGCTGGAGACCAAGGAGGTTGCGCGAAAGGCGGTCGACCATATCGCGCGCGTCTTCGATCGCTATAACCGGAGCATGCTGTATGCGAAGGCGAGCGCGGCCGACCAGGCAGGAAAGCGCCTGAAGGCGAACACCCAGGCCCTCTCGGAGGAGCAGACGAAGCTCTCTGAGGCAGAGTCCAGGCTGACAGCATTAACCGACGAGCTGGCGCAGCTCTCCTCACAGAAGGCGACGATGGAGAAGGAACGGGAGGAGCTTGGAAAGAGCGATGCCTACCAGCTGAAGCAGGAGGAGCAGAGGCTCGTCGGACAGCTCTCCGGGCTTCAAGAGAATCACGCGAAGAAGGAAGCGCGGATCGAAAAGAAGCAGGATGATGAGCGTGCGTGCCGGGCACAGCTTCAGCAGCTGGATGAGAAAAAAGCGACGAAGCGCGCAGAGATCGGTAACTGCCTCGAGAATATGTCTGCGCAGGCAGAGTACATGAACTATCAGGCGCAGAGCTTCCTCAAGGATGAGCTCACAAAGGGAATCGACGAGGCATTTTCCTTTAAAACCTATGAGGCGGAGTTTCAGAAAACGAAGCAGGGCATACAGGAAGGTCTCGTGGTGCAGCAGCGCCTCGCGAAGGGGGAAGAGAAGCTCTGCGAGAAGCGGGACGGGCTCGCCCGGCAGCAGGATAACGCGGACCGCGCTGAGCGGAAGCTGCGTGAGGCAGAGGCGGCGCTCACGGAAGCAGAGAGCAGCTGGAAGGAAGCTCTGTATATCTGGCATGGCGAGAACCAGGAGCTGAAGCTGCCGGAGGAGGTACTGCAGGGGCTCTGCCGTTTCGCAGACAGCTATGATGAAGGCGCGGATTATGCGCAGGCGAAGCGTCCGGTAGACCTTCAGCTCCAGGACCTGGGGATTCACCTGAAGGAAGAACTGGAAGCCCGAAAGCGGGAAAGCCGGATGTTGGTCGAAGAGAAGACGGGCTGCGAGGCAGAGCTTCGCGAGTGGGAGAACGAACGTGAGCCGGAGCCGGAGCGGAGTGAAGCGGTGCTGGAAAACCGTCGTCGACTGACGAAGCGCGGCATCCCGTATCATGCGTTTTATAAGACGCTCGAATTCGCGGATTCGCTCGATGACGAGACGCGGAATCGCATCGAAGAGGCGATGCTCGAGATGGGGCTGCTGGATGCGCTGGTGATTGAAGAGAACTATCGGGAGGAGGTACTGCGGCTGGACCCGGGTGCCTGCGATCGCTATATTTTCGTACGCAAAAATGCAGGGAAGATTCTCGGAAAAACCGCACTCGATATGCTGACCCTGAACGATAGCGTCAACACTGTGTTCCTGAACATGGAGATGACCGATATTCTCAGCCATATCTCGATGGAGGACAATGCGGAGACCGTGATTTCCGCGAATGGCAGCTGGCGAAACGGCGTGCTGGCCGGTACGATCAGCGGGGAGTACCATGCCGGATTTATCGGCACGCAGGCCAGAGAGCGGAACCGTGCAGAGAAGATTCGTGTGTTAAAGGAGCGCATCACCGAGCTGGAAGCAGAAAACGCCAGACTTTCGGAAGAAGCAGCGCAGTTCCAGAATCGGATCGGGCGCCTCGAGGAAGAGTATAAGGGCTTCCCGAAGGAAAAGGCGCTGAAGGATGCACTCAATATCTGCGAAGAGGCGGAGAAGTGGCTGGATCTTCAGAATAAGCAAAAGCAGGCGCTCGATGCAGAGGTGCATGCGCTCATCCAGGCGCTGCAGGAGGATCGAACCGAGGCGGCGAAGATTGCAGAACGGCTGTATCTCCGGAACAGCCTGGAGGTGTTTGTGCAGGCTTCGCAGGCGGCGATGGAATATCAGAGCGGTCTCCGTGTACTGGTGCCTACCCATGCATCGTATCTCGATCAGGTCGCAGCACTCCGGCAGAAGCAGGATCAGCTCGACAGCATCGAGGCCGATCTCGAGCAGCTTCGCTATGACCAGGGCATCCTCGAAAAGGATATCCGCGATGCGGAGAACCGCAGGGCGTCTATCGAGAAGCAGCTTGCACTCACGGATTATGCGGCGATTCAGGAGCGACTGGATACCTGTATCGTGTGGCTCGCGCACTATGATGAGACGCGCGGCAACTGTGAGAACGAACGGGGCCGGAAGGAAACGGAATGTCGGAATACGAAGGAGAAAATCGAGAACCTGTCGGCGGCACGTATCCTGCTGGAAGCGGAAAAGACATATGCGGAGGAGGTTTACATCGAGGAGTATAAGCTTGGCTATGTATTTCCGGTAGAGGAGGTCGTGGCAGACGAAAGGCGTGTGGAAGAGCGCGGAAGTGCGGCATCGGATAGCGTGGGCACGGAAGCGTATAATGCTGTGGCGGATTTGGCGCAAGCAGAAGAAAAGAAAACTGTGGTGTATATCAAGAGTGCGCAGGAGACGGTGGCCGAGCTCCGAAAGTCTGCGGAGGAGCTCGAGTCGCTGAAGACGAAGGTGCAGCAGGTATACTTTGAGTGCAACGGCTATCTGGTCGATTATCAGATCAGCTCCTTCGAGCAGTTTGCAGAGCTTTGGAAGAAGCGTCCGCAGGAGACGTTGCTTTCAACACCGGTACAGCGACTGGATTACCAGGCGCGCTATCGTGGCAGTCGGATTCCGTTCCAGAAGCTGTCGGGTATCCTCGATGAGGAGCTCGAGAGCCTGCGTCAGCTGATTAAGCAGACGGATCGGGAGCTGTTCGAGGATATCCTGTCGAACACGATGAGTCGGAAGATTCGAAGCCGCATCAACAGTGCGCAGAGCTGGGTCGAAAACATGAACCGGCAGATGGAGTGTATGAATACCTCCAGCGGTCTCAAGCTTCGACTTCGCTGGCGCAGTAAGACAGCGGAGAGTGAATCCCAGCTGGATACCGCCGAGCTCGTGGAGCTCCTGCGAAAGGACTACCGCTCCATGAAGGAGGAAGAGGCGGCACGCCTCAGCCAGCATTTCCGTTCGAAGGTGGAGGAGTCGCGCAGAATCGCGGAGGACAGCGGTGGAAGCGCTTCCTTCTATCAGGTGATGCAGGACGCGCTGGACTACCGGAAGTGGTTTGAGTTCCAGCTCTTCTGTGAGAAGCCGGGCGAGCGGCAGAAGGAGCTGACGAACTCGGTATTCGGAACCTTCTCTGGTGGTGAGAAGGCGATGTCCATGTATGTTCCGCTGTTCTCGGCGGTGACCGCGAAGTATCGGGGTGCCCGTCCGGATGCGCCGCAGATCGTATCCCTCGATGAAGCCTTCGCTGGCGTCGATAACCGAAATATCCGGGATATGTTCCGTCTCATGCGGGAGTTCGACTTCGATTTCATCATCAATTCCCAGGTGCTCTGGGGTGATGCGGATACCCTCGATGCACTGGCGATCTATGAGCTCGTGCGCCCGAACAATGCAAAGTTCGTCACGGCGCTTTCCTTCCTTTGGAATGGAAATGTTCGTGTGCTGATGGAGGATGCAGCAGAGATGGAAGAGGAGAGTAAACGACTTGAAAAATGATGAACTTCGGGAAGCGTGCCTTGCGTACTTTCGTAGCATGCCGGTGTTTGAGCGGCTGCTCTCTCAGTTCTGCGAGAAGTATCGCTCCTATGGCTGCTTCTGTGGCAGTGCCCGACTGAACATTCGAAGCGAGGATGAGCGGGAGGCGCTGGAGGGCTTCTTCGCGCGGAGCTATCATAATCAGAAAACGGCGACGATTTCTGCGCAGGCCTTCCGGCGGGCGCTTGAGCATACCCGCTTCGTAGAACTGTCGCCGGAAGAAATTCTGGAGGCCTTTGCAGGAGCACCGCTTTCTGGAAAGCGGGAGGAAGAGAGCCGGCGAAAGGCGTGCATCGCACGCTGCTGGAAAGCAGCAATCGGTCAGCAGGAAGCGTATGCGGACTGTGAAGCGTCGAGGCAGCTGCTGCATGAACTGCGAGCGGTGGCGGAGAAAGAAGAACCTGCGATATCGTCTGAGGATGTGCCCAGCATCGGAGCGATTGACAATACTGCGCATACATGCACATCCGAAGAAGCGGTGACGGCGCTTTACCGGCAGCTGATGAGTGGACGGCAGGAGCTGGTGGAAAACAAGCTTTTATGCGCACTCACAGAAGATTTGCATATACTGGTGCGGGCACTGGAGATTCTGAATCGGCTTTGTGTAGAGAAGCGTTATCAGTATCTTCCAGTCTTTGCAGCAGTGCTTTTCGGAGACCCGCATCGCCTGGATCCGGGAACGCGCGATGCACATCTTCTTCAGCTTTTACTTCAGTGGCTTGAGATACAGCGGGGAGTCGAAGCTGATGAGATGAACAGTATTCCGTCGCTTCGGCGGCAGGCAAGGTACCTGTCTGCCGGCATCCTGCTCGATGATGTATCGAATTATGCGATGCTTTGTGGTGTGGAAGCCATCGGACGAGATGGACTGGTCCATGCTGGCATGGCAGGCTTTGCTGCCGATGGCGCACCGGTGAATGTACCGCTCTCGGTAATCACTGGGTGGGCGCAGCTTCGCTGTCGGGATAATACCCTCTGGATCGTGGAAAATCCGGTGGTGTATGCAGTGCTCTGCGAGCGCTTCGGACGCACGCGCTCGCTCATGTGCATGAATGGACAGCCACGGCTAAGTGCCTGGCTGATCCTCAGGCTTCTTCGTGCCGCCGGAACCCGCGTATACTATGCTGGTGATTTCGACCCGGAGGGGCTCTGCATCGCAGAGAAGGTGCAGCAGAGCCTGTTGCCGGGGCAGTGCGTCTTCTGGCATATGTCGGAAGCGGACTATCGTTCGGCACAATCCCGAAAACCGATCGAAGCCCGGCGGATGAAGATGCTCGACCATTTGCAGGATTCGCTGCTGAAGACGACAGCGGTGCTGATTCGGAAGCAGGGCGTCGCCGGATACCAGGAGAACATCCTGCAGATGTATCTTTCAGAGGAAAACACTTGATGGGGGATTGCGTGATGAGTAGAGAGAATAGCGGAACGGTATATGCGGTCGGGTTCGGTCCCGGCGATGAGTGCTATGAGACGATAGAGGCACGGGAGGTGCTGGCGGGGGTCGATGTGATCGTCGGCTACCAGACCTATGTGAAGCTTCTCGAGGCGCAGTTTCCGGAGAAGCGGTTTTTGGTGTCGGGCATGCATGCCGAGGAGGCGCGCTGCCGTGAAGCGCTGAGGCTGGCGCACGAGGGGCAGAATGTCGCGGTTGTGTCGTCTGGTGACAGTGCGGTGTATGGTATGGCGGGGCTGCTCTATACGCTGTCCGAGGAGGATGCGTACCGGGGCGTGCAGGTCGTGACGGTGCCGGGACTCAGTGCGGTGCTGAGCGGCAGTGCGGTGCTGGGTGCGCCGGTGGGACATGATTTCTGCGTCATCAGTCTGTCGGATCTGCTGACGCCGTGGGCGAAGATCGAGCAGCGGCTGAAGGCCGCCGCAGAAGCAGACTTCGTCATCGTCTTGTATAATCCGGTCAGCCGGACGCGGCTGGCGCAGTACCAGCGGGCATGCGCGATCCTCTCGGAGACGCTCCCGGAAGACCGGGTATGTGCGTACGTCCGAAACATTGGCCGCGACGGACAGAAGAGCCGGATCTTCCTGCTGAACGAGCTCGCCGGGCTCGCGAGTGGTGGGACGGCTGCGGTAACGGTTGGAGAGTGTGGTGATGCGGTAGAAAATGCGAATGTCGGCGGTGGCTGCGCCTCGGCAAAGGATGCGACCGCAGACAGTGCCGCTGAAGTACAGCCGGAAATCGACATGCTGAGCACGATTTTCGTCGGGAACAGCGAGACGCGCGTCATCGAGACGCCGGACGGCCCGCGGATGGTGACCCCGCGCGGGTATGAGCGGAAGCGCGTTTTGGATGCTTAGCTGAAGCATAAGTGTAGTATCAAAGGAGCGAGATGCATATATTTCTGTTTGGTGGGACGACCGAGGGGCGGAAGATCGCAGAAGCGATCGTCGAAGTGAATAGAGCGTGGGCGGCGCATGAGTCCTCGGGGCTGCCGATCGCTGCGGAGGTGTATGTGACGACGGCGTATGGGGCGAGTCTGCTGCCGGCGGGGCCAGGGATCACGGTGCATGTCGGTCGACTGGACGCAGAGGAGATGACGGCGCTGTTTGAGGCAGCCAGGCAGGCGACGGGATTCACGTCAGATGAGACGGCCCGGCAGCAGTTGAAGCTCATGCCAGATGATACAGACGGAGAGCTGGAGAAATCCGAATCGCCGAAATCAGCAGGGCAATGCAGGCAGGCTGAACGATGTCAGCTATCCGGACAGCGGCTGGTGATCGATGCGACGCATCCGTATGCGGCGGTGGTGAGTGAGAACATCCTGACGGCGTGTGCGGCAGCAGGGGTCCGCTGCATCCGCGTGGAGCGGGAGGATAGCGGTGCAGGTGGAAAGGCCAGTGCGTCGGAGGGTGCGGCGTTTCACTGGGTGGAGTCCATCGAGGAGGCAGCGGCGTGGCTAGCACAGTCGGACCGGTCATCCTCTGCAGCGGCGCAGCGTCCGAACATCCTCATCACGACGGGCTCGAAGGAGCTCACACCCTACACGCAGATCCCGGATTTCGCGGCGCGCTGCTATGTGCGGGCACTGCCGACGGTGGAGGCGCTGGAGAAGTGTCAGGTGCTCGGCTTCCGGCGGGACCATCTCATCCTGATGCAGGGTCCGTTTTCTGAAGAGATGAATGTCGCACAGCTTCGGTATGCCGACGCGGGCTACCTCGTCACGAAAGCGTCGGGCGAGACCGGCGGCTTCCCGGAGAAATGTGAAGCGGCACTCGCGCTCGGTGTGGAGGTCATCTGTGTCGGCCGACCAAAGGAGGTTTCGATCCCGGACGCGGCGTGGTATGATAGAGAGAAGTCAGATGCGGTGCTGCGACGGATCCACGAGATCGTAAGAGTGGGGACGTGCGGGAGAAACGCGACCGAACGCAGCGAAGAGCAGGCGGAAGCAGCAGACCGCGGCATAATATGAAGATCGAAGCGACGCTGCCGTCTCTACGGACGGACAGCTGCAGATATGGAGGTAGGACATGAGAATCGTAAACCTGATCGGGGTAGGCCCTGGAAATCCGGATATGCTGACGAAGAGTGCGGTCGATGCCATCGCGGCATCGGATGTGGTGATGGGGGCGACGCGGGCGCTGAACACGGCACGGGCGGCGCTGCCGGCAGAGGGCGGCCCGGAGCTGTTCGAGACCTTCCGCACGGAGGAGATGGTCGAGTACATCCTCGCGCACCCGGAAAAGAAAACCATCTCGGCGGTCTTCACCGGCGACACCAGCGTGTACTCTGGCGCGATTCCGCTGCGTCGCGCGCTGAAAAAGCACATGGCGGAGGTACACGACGAAAATTATGAGGACGACCGCATGCTCGAGCAGCTCGAGATCCGGAACTATGCCGGCGTGTCGAGCATCCAGTACTTCCTCAGCAAGCGCTCGATCAGCATGGCGGACGTGAAGCTCGTCAGCCTGCACGGCCTGCATAAGGACATGGTGCCGCTGATCCGCGAGAACCGTTTCGTCTGCGCCCTGCTCGGTGCCGAGGACAATGTCTCCATCATCGCGCAGGAGCTGGTACAGTTCGGCCTCAATAACGTGCGCATCACGGTCGGCGAGCGCCTGAGCTACGAGGATGAGAAGTTTACCGTCGGCTCCCCGCGCGAGCTTCGGAATCAGAGCTTCGACCGCCTCGCCATCGCGCTGTTTGAGAATGACGGCTTCCGTGCATCCATACGAAGCTTCGGTATCTCGGATGAGCGCTTCAACCGGCTCGATGGGATCCCGATGACGAAGCGCGATGTGCGTGCGCTGAGCCTCTGCCGTCTCGCTCTTCGCGAGAACAGCATCATGTATGACATCGGCGCCGGCACCGGCAGTGTGTCGATTGAGGCTGCACTGACCTGTCCGGAGGGAAAGGTGATTTCTGTCGAGGTGGATCAGGACGCGATCTACACGCTCGAGCAGAACCGCTACCAGTTCAAGGTCGACAACATCCGCATCGTGCGCGGCATCGCCCCGACCTGCTTCGCGACAGAGAGCTTCCAGGCACCGGATGAGCGGAAGAATGTCTCCGACGAGGGTCCGCTGCCGATCCCGGACTGCGTCTTCATCGGCGGCAGTAAGGGCAATCTTGGTGCGATCGTCGACTGGGCGATCGGCATCAATCCGAATGTCATCATCGTCATCAATACGGTGACCCTCGAGTCCAGCGCCGAGGTGCTGGAGATCGAACGCCGGCTCACGGACTACCAGTTCGAGATGGTGGAGATCCAGGCGACCAGCCTCGAGCGCCGCGGCAGCTACCACATGCACCGCGCGGAAAACCCGATCACCATCACGAGAATCTCGAGACGGTGAGGCGGCGTTCAGAGCACAAACCCTATGAGACATACATTTCGGAAAATCGTGATCGCCGCGGATCGAAGCGGCGCAGGCAAGACCACAGTCAGCTGTGGTCTTCTTGCCGTGCTGAAAAAACGGGGCGTAAAGGTTCAGAGCTTCAAGTGCGGGCCCGACTACATTGACCCGATGTTCCACCGGCGGGTGCTCGGCGTGCCGTCCGGAAACCTCGACAGCTTCTTCACGGATGCGGCCACGCTTCGGCGGATTTTCACGAAACGTGTGGTGGAGAGCGGTGCGGAGCTCGCGCTCGTCGAGGGCGTGATGGGGTACTATGACGGGCTCGGCGGCGTGTCGAGTCGTGCATCGACCTGGGAAATCGCGCACATCCTCAACGCCCCGACCATCCTCGTGATGGACGCGAAGGGCGCCAGTGTGAGCATCGCCGCCCTCGTACGCGGGATGATGCAGTTCAGGGAAGAGATGAGTGCGGAGAACGGCAGATCGACGCCGGGCCGACCGGCGTGCACTGGGGATTCCGGGGCAGCGAGCCCGTCGGATGGAGGCCGTCGTCATGAGCCAGCGAAAAAGGCAGGCAGCAGGCAGAGCGGCATCCGCGGCCTGATCCTGAACCGCGTGTCGCCGATGTTCTATCCGCGCCTGAAGAGCGTGATCGAAGAGTACTGTCCGGGCATCGAGGTTCTCGGCTACCTGCCGGAGCTGCCGGAGCTGAAGGTCCCGTCCCGCCACCTAGGGCTCGTTGAGCCGGGAGAGATCGAAGACTTCCAGCGCTGGACGGAACGCGTCGCCGCGCAGATGGAAGAAAGCGTGGAGGTGGAGCGGCTGCTGGAGATCGCCGGTGTGGAGTCACCACTGAAAGAAGATAAGCCGCAGTCGGATAAGCCGCAGCCCGTGCGGATCGCGGTGTCCGAGGACGAAGCGTTCAACTTCACCTACGAGGAGAATCGTGCGCTGCTTAGGCAGCTCGGCGCGGAGCTCGTGCCGTTCAGTCCGCTGCATGACGCGGCACTGCCGGCGGAGGTCGACGGCCTGATTCTGTCTGGTGGCTATCCTGAGCTCTTCAAGGATGCACTGCACGCCAATGCTTCGATGCGGGCATCCGTGGCGGAGGCGGTGAGGCAGGGGCTCCCGACGATCGCCGAGTGCGGCGGCTACATGTATCTGCTGGAGGCTATCGAGCAGGTCGCGATGTGCGGCGTTCTGCCGGGTGACGCAGAGCGGAAGCCGCGGCTGGTGCGCTTCGGCTATGTCGAGGCGGAGACCCGACGGGACAGCGTGCTCGGGCCTGCCAGTACGGTGCTGCGCGGACACGAATTTCACCGCTACGACTGCGACTTCAACGGCGCGGACTGCACGCTTACGAAACCCGCGGCCGGCCACGGCCACGCAGCGACAAGCGCCCGCAGCTACGAAGGTATCTATCTCACGAACAGCCTCGCCGCCGGCTTCCCGCACTTCTACTACTGGAGTAACCCCGCCGCCCTCGCCCACTTCCTCGACAGCTGTCGGACATGGCGGAAGAAACAGCAGGGAAATTTTTGATAGAGTAGAGGTGACGAGAGAGTTCCGGGTGATAAAAGCGACAGATAAGAGAGTAACTTGAGAAAATCTATGAAGAGAGACATCGATCAGCAGAAAATGGATCATGCCGGTCATACTGTGCATGAAGAATATGAAAAGTACGCCGGTACCAGCAGCCAGGGATGTGACGCTGTCGGCACCCGCACACATGAGTGCGCGGGTGATCGAGAATACTACCGCTCCCTGGCGCAGCAGCACTGGGACAGCCTCGGGAAGCCGATCGACAGCCTGGGCGTGCTCGAGCAGCATGTGACGAAGCTTTGCATGATCGAGCGGACGGCGCAGCCGCACATCACACGGCGGGCACTGGCGGTGCTCTGCGCGGACCACGGCTGCGTGCGCGGGGGTGTGACGCAGACGGACAGCTCGGTGACGCGCATCGTCGCTGAAAACTTCGCGCGCGGTCTGACCACGACGAGCGTGCTGGCGCAGCAGTTCGCAGTGGACCTCTTCCCGATCGACGTCGGCATGCTCAGCGCAGGTGACAGCAGATCGTCCGAAGTGCCGGCAGACGACGAAATCAGAGCCACCAGCTCATCACAGATTTCCGCTTCTTCCGGGCCAATGCCTACATCCGCGGCGCTCCGCACAGATCGCGTCAACGATCGCTGCCTCCAGCATGGAAGCGGTGATATCGCGATCGAGCCGGCGATGTCGGAGGAGGTGGGCGAGCGCGCGCTGGCGCTGGGCCGCCGCCTCGTCCGGGAGCTGAAAGCACAGGGCTACGACATCCTTCTGACCGGAGAGATGGGGATCGGCAATACGACGCCGACGAGTGCGCTGTTTTCGGCGTATCTCGGGCTTCCGGTGGAAGAGACGGTCGGTCGTGGCGCCGGCCTCAGTGACGAGGGCCTCGAGCGGAAACGCGACTGCGTCCGGCGGGCGCTTCGCCGGGTCAACCATAAAAATGCGAAGCAGCTTCTGTTCGAGCTGGGCGGTCTGGAGATCGCGACGATGGCCGGGATGTTTCTCGGAGCGGTCGAAGAGCAGATGCCGATCGTGATCGACGGCGCGATCTCGACGGCAGCGGCGCTCGCCGCGAGCCGGATTCTGGCGGAGTCAAACGCTTCGGATACCACCAACTCTGCAACTGTGGCCACAGTAAGTGCATCGAAGCCAGAACAGATGTCGGACCCAGAGGTAAAGCGAATTGCAGAAAGCGCGGCAGACGCGCTGCCAGACTTTGAAATCCATGCTTCCGTCGCCGACGTCACGCTGGCCTCGCATGTGTCGAAGGATGGCGCGGCGCGGAAGGCACTCGAGGCGCTCGGCCTGCGGGCCATCATCGACGCAGATATGTCCCTCGGCGAGGGCTCCGGCGCAGTACTTCTCCTGCCGCTGCTCGACGCCGCGCTGGCGGTCTACCGCGGCATGGGCAGCTTCGATGACATTCACGTCGAGGCGTACCAGCGATTTAAGTGAAAAACAGGAGCAACATGGGCAGACTTTACTACATCACCGGCGGGGCCGGTTCCGGAAAATCAGAATATGCGGAGCAGCTCGCGGAGCGCCTGCATACCGAGCTCGGCGGGCCGCTTTACTACGTCGCGACGATGAACCCCGCCCCGCGGGACGCTGACGCTGCCGCGCGCATCGCGAAGCACCAGAAGCGTCGCGCGGGCCGCGGCTACACGACGATCGAGTGCCCGACGGACATCGCGCAGCTCCGCGCGCAAGCCTTGAACAACGCCGTCTTCCTCCTCGAGGATCTCACGAATCTGTATGCCAATGAAGTCTACGGGACGTCGGGCCATCCGCACGAGATCGTGGCCCCGCTGCTCGAGCTGAGGCAGCAGGCCGGTGCGCTCATCATCGTTGCCAACGAGCTCTACAGCGACGGCATCGACTACGGGCCAGAGACCGACCGCTTTCTGCGCGATCTCGCCGACCTCGCCGCGGCGCTCAGCGCCGCCGCCGACCAGGTGACCGAAGTCGTTTACGGCATCCCGGTACAGCTGAAAGCCTGAGACAGCGGCGTACTGAAACACGACGGCGCTCTGCCGCGCCGCTTCCCAGGGCACGCTGACCGCCCCGTCACAAACCACACCGATACTCCGTCGCCCCACTGCGGGCGGCGCTCAGAAGGAGTTTTATGTTCGATTCACTGAAAATCGCCTTCGCGACCTACTCGCGCATCCCGACCCCGCCGGCCGACTGGAACGAGCACAGCATGAAATACGCGATGTGCTTCTTCCCGCTGGTCGGCGTCGTCCTCGCGCTCCTGAGCGGCCTCGCCTGGCTCGTCCTCACGCGCCTCGGGCTGCACGCCTTCTTCATCGCGAGCTGCCTCACCGCGCTCCCGATCGTGCTCACCGGCGGCATCCACCTCGATGGCTACTTCGACACCCAGGACGCGCTCCACAGCTACGCTCCCAAGGAGCGGAAGCTCGAGATTCTGAAGGACCCGCACATCGGTGCATTCGCTGCGATCTACGGCCTCCTTTACATCCTGAGCGTCCTCGCCTGCTGGACCGAGACCGCCACCATGACCACCGCGGCGCAGGCCCTCCCGTGCATCTGCTGGGGCTTCGTGCTGTCCCGCATCCTCTCCGGACTCAGCGTCGTGCGCTTCCCGAAGGCACGGAAGGACGGAATGGTCCGTGCGATGGCGGATGCAGCGGACCGTCACGTGGCCAGCATCCTTACCGCGGAGCTCATCGTCGCCGGCGGGCTTCTCTTCGTGCCGACCCTTCTCGGCGGCACCCCGCTCCTGTACCCATTCGTGACCCTCCTGATGGCCGGCCTCTGCTTCTGGTGGTACCGCCGCCGCATCCTTCCGATCTTCGGCGGTACGACCGGCGATCTCTGCGGCTACTTCCTGTGCAACTGCGAGCGCGCGATTCTGGCCGGTAACCTGCTGTGCCTGATTCTCAGCAGCGCGTTCACGCACTGATCGGGAGGTTGAACACCCCGCTGGCTCACGCGGTTTCGCAGCCGTCGAAGACGAGAGCGGGTATGTACACAGAGGACGAAGACATTGGCCGAAGAAAGGCCGGAATCGGAGGTAAGATGAAACTGATTATGATCATCGGCGGCATGGCGCAGGGCAAGCACGCCTTCGCCGCACAGTTCGCGCACGCCCGCTGCATCGACGGGCTCGCCGCGCAGATCCGCGACGCGGTACGGGCCGGGCGTGATCCCCTGGCGGAGGCCAATGCCTCTGTCCGCGACTTCGTCACGATGTGGGAGAGCACCTCTTCAGACGATCTCGCGAAAACGCAGGACCTCGTCCTCATCTATCCGGAGGTCGGCAGCGGCGTGGTCCCGCTGGACCCGGAGGAGCGCGCGTGGCGGGAAGCCGTGGGGCGTGTCGGGTGCCGCATCGCCGCCGAAGCTGACGAGGTGTATCGCGTGGTCGCCGGCATCGCGCAGAGGATCAAGTAGAGAAGCGGGAGTCGCCGGAAGAGAAGCGTATGGGTGCGACGAAACGACGGAGGGATTACGAAGAATTGCGTGATGTCAGCGCTGGATGCGATTGAAAGTGCTGGAAGCTGATTCGTATGTCGAACGCTGGGTGCGAGGGACCACATCTGTGTGGGATGAGTGGAAGAAAGGGATTATGAAATGAAACTGTGGCTGATCCGTCATGGTATGACGAAGGGAAATCAGGAGCACCGCTACGTCGGCGCGACCGACGAAGGCCTCCTGCCGGAGGAGAAAGAACGACTGCGGGCGAAGTCGGCGGATATGAATCTTCACCTGGCGATCGTCTTCGTGAGCCCCGCACGCCGCTGCAGAGAAACGGCAGCGTGCCTGTTTCCTGGCACCGCACCGGAGCTGATCGTGGTCCCGGAATTCATGGAGATGAACTTCGGCGTGTTCGAATACATGAGCTGGCAGGAAATCAACCAGGACCCGGACCCCGCGCACCGCGCCGCGTACCAGCGCTACATCGACTCTGGCGGCGAAACCGCCTTCCCCGGCGGTGAAAGCAAGGCCGAATTTACGAGACGCGTGTGTGACGGCTTCGAACGCGCCGTACTGCCGAGAATCCAGACGTTGATGAAGACAGCGGATGCATCCGTAGCCAGTGAAACAGAGGCGGGCATGGAGCGAGAGATTGTCTTTAAACTGCAGTACGATGGAAGTTCAGAAAACGTAAAAAAAGAACGACCAGAAGTCAGCGGCGAAAACATCGCCATCGTCGCCCACGGCGGCACGATCATGGCCCTGATGGAACGCTATGCCGAGCCGCACAAACCGTACTTCGAGTGGAGCGTAAAACCCGGGGAAGGTTACCGCCTCGACTTAACATGCCGATCTTAAGAATTTCGTAATGGGGTCAGACCCCATTAAATTTTTCTAAAGAGGATCTAAACAGAAGTTTATGGGGTCAGACCCCATAAAGTGGAATCAGTACCAAGCATACGGGATACATGCCAAAAAGTACGGGATAAATATGGATTCTCGTTGATGAATCGGGAGAAAAGCTGTATGATATAGATGTATTAATACGGGATACGACCCACTAAAAAGGAGGAAGACCATGAAGACGAATAAAGAAATCGCAATCGAGTGGGGAATTTCTGACCATGCAGTCAATGATCTGTGCCGAAGAGGGGAGATCCCAGGTGCTATTAAGGAAGGAAAATCATGGCGGATTCCGGATGATGCGGTGAAGCCGGCGGATGGAAGAGTGAGCTCCGGGAATTATATGAAACGAAAGAAAGCACCGGTACGAAAGGCGCTGCCGATCGGAATTTCAGATTATGTACGCGCGCAGGAAGAGTATTACTATGTCGATAAGACGATGCTGATCAAGGATTTTCTGGATCGAAAGCCGCTGGTGTCCCTGTTTACACGTCCGCGCAGATTCGGTAAAACGCTGAACATGGATATGCTCCGCGTCTTTTTCGAAATCTCTGATGAAGATACAAGCCGGTATTTCGTGGATAAGAAAATCTGGAAGTGCGGAGAGGCATATCGCAAATATCAGGGAAAATATCCGGTCATTTTTCTGACCTTTAAGGATGTCAAATTCGACACATGGGCAGCCACCGTGCGGAAGATCCAGCGCTTATTACAGGATGAGTATGGCAGGCATCAGGAGATATTGACCGACGACACGATCGCGGACTACGACAAGGAGTTCTTCCGCCAGATCTTAAGCGGAAACGCGGATGAGGTGGACCTCGCTGCCTCGCTGGAACAACTCTCAAAGATGCTGACTGCGCATTACCATCAGGCGCCGATTATCATCATCGATGAATATGATACGCCGATCCAAGAGGGATATTCGAAAAATTTCTATGAGGAAATCATCGGATTCATGCGGAATTTCTTTTCGGGTGCCTTCAAGGATAACCGAAATCTGTCCTATGGATTCCTGACTGGCATCCTGCGAATCGCGCAGGAAAGTATCTTCAGCGGTCTGAATAATCTGTCCGTAAACACGGTTCTGGACGCCGCTTACGACCAGTACTTCGGCTTTACCGTGGAAGAGGTACGCGAGATGCTACGTTATTACGGCGTCCTGGACAAAGAGCAGGAATTAAGAGCGTGGTACGATGGATACCTGTTCGGTACCAGAGATATCTATAATCCATGGTCTGTCGTTAACTATGTTGCCAATGGGTGCATGCCGCAGGCCTACTGGGCGAATACAGGCCGAAACGAAATCCTGGAGGACGTTCTGAATGCTGCGACCGATGATATCACAGAGAAGCTGTACCTTCTGTTGCAGGGGAAGCCTGCGATCGCCAGAATCGATCAAAATGTCATCTACAGATCCCTGACACAGCATCCGGAAAATGTCTACAGCCTGCTGTTGGTCGCCGGCTATTTAAAAGCCTCCAGCAGGAAACTGCAGGCTGACGGCTCATACCTGTGCGAAGTCCTGATCCCGAACAAAGAAATCGCTGCGGTATATGCCTCTGAGATATTATCGCATTTTCTGCATACTGGCGAGATCAATAAAACTACTGCAAACCGCATCGCAGAAAGCCTGTATGCAAATGACTGTGAAAAGCTGCAGCAGGCTATCTCAGATTATCTGCATCACTGCATCAGTTTTCATGATGCAGGTGCAGAAGGCTTTTATCATGGCCTGGTGCTCGGCCTGATCGCTTTAATGGATAATCAGTACAAAATAAAGTCAAACAGAGAATCCGGCAAGGGCCGATATGATATCTGCATGATTCCACGCAGCAAACAGTATCCTGGTATCATCATGGAAATGAAATGGAAAAAGGATCTGAGCAGTCAGTCTCTGGAATTACTGGCGAAAGAAGCCATGGCGCAGATCGAAACGAATCACTACGAAGAAGAACTGCAGGAAAATGGAGTCAGCCGAACGCTGAAGTTTGGCATTGCTTTTTCCGGAAAGGAACTTGATATCTGTATGAATTAAGCAGTACAGACCTTTAGGGATCTCTTCGTGTGATCAGACCCGTTAAATTCAGGAGTTCTATGATTACTTCTGCGGGTTCTGATATCCTCAGCAGCATCAGCTGATTACCGATTCAGTTGCCAATGCAGGCTGCCGTAACGAACAGATCGGAAGATGGGGTCAGACCCCATAAAGTGTCCACGCATAAAAAGAAGAGGAGTGCCCTGTGACACCCCTCCGTCTGTGCTTGAAACCGAACCTCCGCACGCAGTTCCCTGCAGGTTTTCTACGAGACAGCGTTTACAGAATGTAAACAGATATGGTTCTCAGACCTGAATATTTAGAAACATTTCACCTTCACAGATAAGAAGTAACCGATAACCGATAAGCATTTACGATAAACCTTAACCGAAGCCATGCACAAGCATGAATAGTAAAGTCTCGTACGGTATTTGATTGTCAATGTTTACGCCTGGGCGCAGTCACGGGGCTGCGCGGGTCGGCGGCGGACAGGGTTTGTCATTCGACGGATGGTTTAATGGGGCTGTCCCATAAAGTGACCTCATGAAGCAATTAATATTCCAGACTGTTCTGGTTCAGCAGGAAGTCATAGACACTCATAATCAGTACGCCGGACTCATTGTAATAAGGGGCAGGTGTGTCTTTGGTGATGATCAATCGCTTGAAGAAATCTCCTGTCAACATCAGAGATCGCTGTTCCTGCTCCATTTTAGCCTGATCAGGAATCGCATAAGCAGACTGGATATAATAGCGCTTAGAACCCTGGTTGCAGACAAAATCAATTTCCAGCTGTTTGCGGGTGCCGTTGCCTTTACCATTGGTTTCGTATTGCACGATCACACCTACATCCACATTGAAGCCCCTCATTTTCAGCTCATTGAAAATGATATTCTCCATGCTGTGCGTTTCTTCAATCTGACGGAAATTCAACCTGGCATTGCGAAGCCCCATATCCGTAAAATAATACTTTACCGGTGTATCAATATATTTCTTTCCCTTCACATCATATCGAATAGCGCTGTCAATCAGGAAGGAATCACAGAGATAATCAATATACCGCCTGAGTGTCGAAGTGCTGATCTTTTTTTTCTTAACCGTTTGAAATGTCGCAGACAGTTTTTCCGGATTGGTCAGAGAGCCGATCGCCGAGGACAGAATATTCAAAAGGTCCTCGAGTTCTGCCTTATTGCGAATATGATGCCTGCCAACGATATCTGAAATATAGGTTTCCTCAAAGAGAGATTTCAAAAACGCAATTTTCTGATCCGGGGTGGTAAACTCAAGCACCAGAGGAATACCGCCATAAAGCATATACTCATTCCACCCGTCCTGCTTCGTACCCTGATAGACGGACATGAATTCAGCAAAGCTTAAGGGATGCATATGCACTTCATCGCCGCGTCCCCGGAACTCCGTAATGACATCTTTTGAAAGAAAACGGGCATTACTTCCGGTCACATAAACATCCACATTTTTCATACGAATCAGGCTGTTGAGAATAGATTCAAACTCGCCAAGCAACTGTATCTCATCAAGCAGTACATAATACATCGCATCATCTTTGATCTGCTCTTTCAGATATGGGTACAGTACATCAGGATCGCGATACTTCCTGTTTTCGAAAGCATCAAAAGCGATCTCAATGATATGATCTTCAGCTACACCCTCTGACAGCAGATGCTCCTTAAAGAGCGTAAAAAGAAGATAAGACTTACCGCATCTGCGCATACCGGTAATAACTTTAATAAGACCGTTATGCTCCTTGCTGATGAGTGTATTCAGGTAGCGATCTCTTTTGATTTCCATATAGCATACCTCCTATCGAGGATTTTTGCGGTTTTACGCAAAAATCTTTAATAGCATCATACCCCGAGCAGGGCTGGCTTGCAAGCAGCATATGAAAGATTATTGCGGTTATACGCAAAAATCTTTCATAGCTTCATCGCAAGCCTGGTTTCTTTATGGCTTTAAACTACAGTGCCTCTTTGTAGTATTTTTCGAGCACATCTCCGTTCATACAGGTACGTCCCTCTCCTCCAGATACTCCTCGATATCCTGCACCACATAATCCGTACTCAGTGTATGGAGGATGTCATAGCTCGGGAGCAGATACCGGTCCAGACAGCCGCTCCGTTTCAATGCCTGATACACCCGTGAAGGCGCGACATTCCAGCGATTTGAGCAGGCATGCATCATGTAAACAGTGAAGGAAAAACTATTCTCATCCATCCTGACTCTCCTTAAAACAGCTTTTCTCCATCGCCACTTTTAACGGAGGGCTGGATTTAATGTCATTGCTTTCCATATTTTAACATGTCTCGACCAGGATTTGCGAGCCATGTACAATATTTTGCGTGATACCCCTGCTACGACATAATTATCAGAACGCGATTACGACCGTTTGATGCCTGAGCTCCGTGACTCCGCAATCATGCTTGGCTCTGCTTTGCGCCCATAGGCCAATGCTTCTGACCGCAGGCTCATCACGGAGCCGGCAGAGACCGGTGCGTGTTTCATGGAAGGAAGATGGCACGGACAATGGCACAGCCGACAAGTCACTATTATTGGCTTACTTAGCAAAGTGAATATGATATAATTTTAAAATATGTTTTATGGCCCGAATAATGGGCTATTAACACCGAAAGATGAAGCCAGAACGAGTGATTGAGTGGGTGACATGAAAGTTTTAGATAACATCACGAATACTGTCCGCGATGATCTGCGGGAGGAGATAAAACGAGGAAGCAGGATCTCTGTTGCGGCAGCCTGCTTCTCTATGTATGCATATCAGGAATTAAAGAAACAGCTGGAATCCGTAGAGGAATTCCGGTTTATTTTCACGTCACCAACTTTTGTTGAGGAAAAAGCTGAGAAGCAGAAGCGCGAGTTTTATATCCCGCGTCTTTCCAGAGAAACCAGCCTGTACGGTACAGAGTTTGAGATTAAGCTTCGCAACGAGATGACTCAGCGTGCGATTGCGAAGGAATGCGCAGACTGGATTCGCAGGAAAGCAAGATTTAAGTCGAACACGACGGGCGAAAACATGATGGGTTTTATGACTGTCGATGCGAAAGATGCACAGACAGCGTATGCGCCGATGGCCGGGTTCACCACGGTCGACCTCGGATGTGAGCGCGGTAACAATACCTACAATTTGGTTAACTGCATGGAGACTCCATTTTCCCAGAAGTATATGCAGCTGTTTGACCAGCTGTGGAATGACCGTGAAAAAATGCAGGATGTCACGGACGTGGTGATGGAAAACATCAGTACAGTTTATGCTGAAAATTCTCCAGAATTCATCTATTTCATGACCCTGTACCATGTCTTCAGTGAGTTCCTGGATGATATTTCTGAGGATGTGCTCCCGAACGAGGCGACTGGATTCAAGCAGAGCAAAATCTGGAGTATGCTCTATGATTTCCAGAGAGATGCCGTGCTTGCGATTATCAATAAGCTTGAAAAGTACAACGGCTGCATCCTCGCGGATAGCGTCGGTCTGGGTAAAACATTCACTGCACTGGCGGTCGTGAAGTACTACGAAAACCGGAATAAATCGGTTCTGGTTCTCTGTCCGAAGAAGCTGGCAGAGAACTGGAATACTTATAAGGATAACTACGTCAATAATCCCATCGCTGCGGATCGGCTGAATTATGATGTTCTGTTTCATACCGACCTGTCTCGTGATGGTGGCATGTCGAACGGTCTGGACCTGAGCCGCCTTAACTGGGGTAACTATGATCTCATCGTCATCGATGAGTCGCATAATTTCCGCAATGGCATCGGAACCCATAGCAACACGCAGGAGAACCGCTATCAGAAGCTGATGGAAAAGGTCATTCGTGCCGGTGTAAAGACAAAAGTTCTGATGCTTTCCGCAACGCCGGTCAACAATCGTTTCGTGGACTTGAAGAATCAGCTCGCCATAGCCTATGAGGGCAATGCTGAGAATCTGGATGAGCGGCTGAATACGACAAAAAGCCTCGAAGATATCTTCAAGCAGGCGCAGAAGGCGTTCAATGCCTGGAGTAAGCTGGAGCCGGAACAGCGCACCACGGACGCACTGCTTCGGACATTGGATTTTGATTTCTTCGAGCTGCTGGACAGTGTTACCATTGCACGGTCGCGTAAGCATATCGAGAAATATTATGACACGAAGGAAATCGGAAAATTTCCAGAACGATTGAAGCCGATCTCGCTGCGCCCATGCCTGACAGACCTGAATGATGCGATCAATTATAACGAGATTTACGACCAGCTGATGCAGCTGACGCTATGCGTGTATACGCCGTCGAACTATATCTTTCCAAGCAAGCTGCAGAAGTATAAAGATCTCACCCACAACAAGGGCGAGAACCTGACGCAGACGGGACGAGAGCGCGGTATTCAGCGCCTTATGAGCATCAATCTTCTGAAACGTCTGGAAAGCTCTGTCAACTCCTTCCAGCTGACGTTGACGCGCATCAAGGAGCTGATCGAGGGCACGATTGACGCCATCAACCGCTTCGAAAAATACGGTTCCGCAGACATATCCATGTATGAAGCAGCTCGAGATGACTGGGATATCGATGATGAAAACACAGAGTTCTTTACGGTCGGTAAGAAGGTAAAAATCGAGCTTGCCGATATGGACTGGAAGAGCTGGCGGAAGGAACTGCAGCAGGATGCCGATGTGCTGGAACTTCTGACACTGATGGTGGCCGATATTACGCCGGAGCATGACACGAAGCTGCAGGAGCTTCTGCGGCTGCTGGATGAGAAGATTACGAATCCCATCAATCCGAATAATAAAAAAGTGCTCATATTCTCTGCATTCTCAGATACGGCAGAGTATCTGTATGACCATGTGAGCAGATACATAAAAGATAAGTATGGACTGGATACGGCTGTCATTACCGGATCCATTGACGGACGCACAACGATCAAAGGATTTCAGGCAACGCTGAACAACGTGCTGACCTGTTTCTCGCCGATCTCCAAAGACCGCGATGTGCTGATGCCGAACAGTAGAAATGAGATCGACATCCTGATCGCTACCGACTGCATCTCAGAAGGTCAGAACTTACAGGACTGCGATTATCTCATCAACTACGATATCCACTGGAATCCAGTTCGCATCATCCAGCGCTTCGGTCGTATCGACCGTATCGGAAGCCGGAATAAGGTGATTCAGCTGGTGAACTTCTGGCCGGATCTTACGTTGGACGACTATATCAATCTGAAGTCTCGTGTGGAGACCCGTATGAAGATTACGGTTATGACCTCCACGGGCGACGATGACCTGATCAATCCGGAGGAGAAGGGTGACCTGGAATATCGTAAGGCACAGCTCAAGCGGCTCCAGGAAGAAGTCGTGGATATCGAAGATATGTCAGATGGTATCTCCATCATGGACCTGGGCTTAAACGAATTCCGCCTCGATCTGCTGGATTATATGAAGCGTAACGGCGATATGGATAAGAAACCGCGCGGACTCCATGCGGTCGTTCCGGCCACGGAAGAGCTACCGGAGGGTGTGATTTTCGTCCTGAAAAACATCAACGACAGCGTCAACGTAGACAACCGCAATCGAATCCATCCGTTTTATATGGTATATATCGGCACCGATGGAGAGATCATCTGTGACTATCTGAATCCGAAGAAGCTGCTGGATGATGTACGTCTACTCTGCCGTGGAAAAAACAGGCCGATATCGGAAGTATATGAGCGTTTCAATCGTGAAACCGACGATGGACGCAACATGGCGGATATGTCGGAGCTCTTGAGTGAAGCAATCAATTCCATCATCGATGTGAAAGAAGAAAGCGACATTGACAGCCTGTTTTCTGCAGGAGGCACCTCAGCCCTGATGAGTGCAGTGTCTCGACTGGATGATTTTGAACTGATCTGTTTTCTGGTTGTGAAATAATCTTATGTGAGGAGGTGTGCGTCGTGCTGGGGTTACCGAAGTCGACGGAGTTCAACAAGAGGATTCCGAAGCAGAAGTTTTACGAACATCTGTCTGTCACGCCGGCCATCAAAGCGGCATTCGCAGAGCAGATTAAAATCATTTACTGGCGAAATAAGCTGGCAGCGACCACACTGAATCTCTCACCCGGTGAGCTGGTCACAGAAATCGAGGTATTCGAGCTCAGGCTTACATCGCCTGCGCTCGATGAAAATGTCCTTCGTCTGATTGACCGGGAGATACCGTATCACATCCTGTTCCTGCTGGGATATGACGGGAAATATCAAGCTGCCATGGGATATAAAGAAACTGCCGGTTCCGGTAAGGCAGCCTTTAAGGTTGACCGATATTACCGTACAGAGTGGCTTACAGAGGAAGAACTGTCACTGCATCTGGAAGGACTGACGATCGATGCAGCTTGTGAAAACTTCATCCGGCAGATTGCAGGGGAACAGCTTGCCGGTGGTGAAAACACGACACTGAAAGAAAGCGTAGAGCAGCAGAAACAGCGAGAACAGATCGAGAAGCAGATTGCTGCGCTGGAACTAATGATGAAAAAGGAAAAGCAGCTAAATCGTAAGATGGAGCTGAAGGCGGAGATAAAACGATTGAAAACAAGGTTGGAGGTACTTTACAGATGAGCCATGAAGAAATCGTTAGAAAAACATTATCCAGTAGAAATGCTGCGGGTTTATTGAAAAGCCGTGAGAGCAATACGGTTGAATTCAAAGAGTCTTTCAATAAGAATAGCACTGCAAAATATGCAAAAACGATGGCTGCATTTTCTAATAATCGAGGGGGATATATTATCTTTGGAGTGAAAGATAATCCACGAACTATTGTGGGACTGAAGAGTGATAATTTTGAAAATATGAGTCAGGAACAGTTTTCTGACGCAATTAATTCTCTCTTTGCACCTGCTATGGACTGGGATTGTGGCACGTTCACGATGGATATCGCAGCGGCTAATGGCACAGGTACTGTTCAAAATATGAAAATCGGATGGATATACACTTCAGAGGCAGAATATAAGCCTGTTATTGCCCAAAAACCAAATGATGGCGAGAAAATCAACAGTGGTGATGTATATTACCGATATCGTGCGAGAAGCGAAAAAATTAAGTTTGCTGAAATGAGTCGCATCATGGATGAAAGAATTTCAAAAGAGCGAGAAGGTCTTCTGAAACTGTTTGAAATAATTCGTGATAATAAAACTGCTAATCTTGGGATTGTGAACTATTCTAACGGGAAAATAAGTACACCATATGGAGTTGACGTTTCATTTGACCGAAAATTAGTAACGCAAGTGTTGAAAAAAGCCAAATTCATAAAAGAAGGCAGTTTTAATGAAACTGATGGTATTCCTGTTATTAAGGTGACAGGTAATATTGATTTAGCTGAAGAGGTTCCTGTCCCAGAAGGAAACCCAGATGAGACGCATCCATATATACAGAAGGAACTTGCGGAAAAACTTGATATCAGCACTCAAGATCTCTACGCTTTAGTATGGTATTACAAAATGAAAGAAGCAAAAAAATACCATTTAGCGATTACAGTTTCAAAAAATGGTAAGACGCATAAATTCTCCAATTTTGCTTTGCAATTTCTCCGAGAGAAACTGAAAGAATTTGAAAGCAGTCCAACTGAATTGGAAGAAATTCGCCGTGCATATAAAAATCGAAAGAAAGTGGAGCGGGTAAACAATGGATAAAATGAGAATGGAATCAATTGATATGACCGTACAGAATATCGAAAAAATCGGGGCTTTATTCCCGAACTGCATTACTGAGACGAAGGATGCGAATGGTAAGCTGAAGAAGGCCATTAACTTTGACCTCCTGCGGCAGATGCTGTCTGGCGATGTAATTGAGGGTGATGAAGCCTTTGAATTTACCTGGGTAGGCAAAAAGGCGTCTATCGTGGAGGCGAACAAGCCGATCCGAAAGACGCTGCGCCCCTACAAAGAAGAGAGCGTCAACTGGGACAGCACAGAGAACCTCTACATCGAGGGTGACAATTTGGCAGTATTGAAGCTGTTGCAGGAAAGCTATCTTGGCAGGGTGAAGATGATCTATATAGATCCGCCTTATAACACAGGCCATGATTTCGTTTATCCAGATTCATTCGTAATGGATAACGAAGATTACAGTGAAGGAACAGGATATCGAGATGAAAATGGAAATATAAATTATTCACGTGAAAATAGCGTTACTTCTGGGAAATATCATTCAGATTGGTGTTCTATGATCTTCTCGAGATTATTATTAGCGAGAAATTTACTATCTGATGATGGACTCATTTTTATTAGTATCAATGAAATTGAACAAGCCAATTTGGAAGAAATTTGCAACGAAGTGTTTGGAAGTGAGAATCATATAACAACATTTGTTTGGAAAAATAAATATGGGCCAGGCGCTTTTACAAAAGGTGTGGCATCGTTACATGAGTTTATTCTTTGTTATGGAAAAAACTATCCTTCTAACGTGGAAGCAACTCTGTCTGACGAGGAAATGAGTAAATATAAGATGACTGACGATAAATTTGAAATTCGTGGAGGGTATATTACTCAACCTCTTGCAACAAGAAGTAAGGATGACAGGCCTAATTTAGTTTATCCTCTTATACATAATGGAAAGGAAATCTGGCCAAATAAGCAATGGATATGGGAGAAAAAACGGCTCTATGATGCATATGATCGCGGAGAAGTTGTTGTTAACGAAAAAAATGGGAACTATAGTGTTCGATTCAAACAATATTTGAAAGATGAACATGGTGTTGTGCGAAAGGGAAAGCCATTATCCTTACTGACATTTTGCTTCAATCAAGATGGAACAAAAGAAATGGAAGAGTTATTAGGAAGGGGCGTTTTCGACTTTCCTAAGCCAACTGAATTGATCAAATACTTTTTGTCATTAAGGATAAATGAAAAAGAGGATGAAGATTTTATTGTTTTAGATTTCTTCTCAGGATCGGCAAGTACTGCGGATGCACTTATGCAGCTAAATGCAGAAGATGGTGGCAAGCGTAAGTTTATCATGGTTCAGGTTGCTGAAAAATGTCCTCAAGGAAGTGTTGCTGATAAACAAGGATACCAGACTATTCCTGAAATCGGCAAAGAGCGCATCCGTCGCGCAGCCAAGAAGATTGCCGCGGAACATCCAGATGCAAAGTTTGATGGCGGCTTCCGCGTTTTAAAGCTGGATGACACCAACATGAAGGATGTGTATTACGCGCCTGCAGATTATCAACAGAATTTTCTTGATCAGCTGGAGAGCAACATTAAGGAAGATCGTACCGATCTTGACCTGTTGTTTGGCTGTCTTCTGGAGTGGGGCTTACCGCTGTCGTTGCCGTACCAGTCTGAAAATATAGATGGCTGTACCATACATAATTATAATGATGGCGACCTGATTGCCTGCTTTGACGAGAATATCCCTGACAGTGTGATTAAGGCGATTGCAAAGCGCCAGCCGCTGCGTGTTGTGTTCCGTGACAGCAGCTTTGCGGGCAGTCCGACAAAGATCAACGTGACACAGATTTTTAAAGAACTTGCGCCGGATACTTCGGTGAAGGTACTGTAATTGGGTTTGAGGTCAGAATAAGAGAGGAAAGTACTAATGGACAAAATGCGTATGGAATCCATCGATAGGACTGCACAGAATATAGAAAAAATCGGGGCTTTATTTCCGAATTGTATTACAGAGACGAAAGATGAGTATGGCAAGTCAAAGAAGGCTATTAACTTTGATTTACTGCGGCAGATGCTGTCCGGCGATGTGATTGGGGGGGCGAAGAAGCCTATGAATTTACCTGGGTAGGGAAGAAGGCGGCAATCTTGGAGGCCAACAAGCCGATTCGCAAGACCTTGCGTCCTTGCAAAGAAGAGAGTGTTAACTGGGGTAACACGGAGAACCTCTACATTGAGGGTGACAATCTAGAAGTGCTGAAGTTGTTGCAGGAGAGCTATCTTAGCAAGGTGAAGATGATTTATATAGATCCGCCGTATAATACGGGAAGTGATTTCATCTATCGGGACGATTTTAAGCAATCTGCTACAGATTATGACGAGGATAGTGGGGTGTACGATGAAGATGGTAATCGTATGTTTAGGAATACGGACACCAACGGGCGGTATCATTCCGACTGGTGTAGCATGATTTATTCACGACTGCTGCTGGCGAGAAATCTGCTGACGGATGATGGGGTTATCATTATCAGCATTGATGATAATGAACAGGAAAACCTAAAAAAGTGCTGTGACGAAGTGTTTGGGGCGCGTAATTTTATAGCACAAATTGTATGGGAAAAAGTACATACACGAAAAAAACTCTGCAATCAATTTTTCGTCATCTCACGAGTATATTCTCTGTTATGCAAAGGTTAGGCGCAATTATAGCAGTGATACAGTTGGGTTCAAAAGAAATCTGCTTCCCCGTGATAATACCGATGCATATTCAAATCCAGATAATGATCCCAAAGGCCCGTGGAAAACGGACCCAATTACTGCACACAACTATTATGCAGCAGATTATACGATAACAAAACCAAATGGTGTTGTTATTAAAAGACCGCAAGATAGATATTGGGCGTACAGCGAAAGCACTATAAAAAGAATGATAGCCGAAAATGCTATTGTTTGGGGCGAGGGCAATAGTACGCCGCTGGCTAAACGTTATTTATGTGATGTTCAAGAAGGGCTTGTTCCAGTAACGCTTTTTTCGCGAGAATTTGCAGGAGATTCATCACTAGCAAAGAAACAAATTGACAGCTTATTTGAGGAATGCAAAGGAGTGTTCGATTACACAAAGCCTGTCAAGTTGATAACGAGATTGCTGCAGATAGGCTCTAATCCAGAAGATATTATTCTCGACTTCTTTTCTGGCTCAGCTACTACTGCTCACGCCGTCATGCAGCTCAATGCCGAGGACGGCGGGCACAGAAAGTTCATCATGGTGCAGATTCCAGAAAAGTGCGCCGAAGCAAGCGAAGCCTACAAAGCAGGTTACTCCAACATCTGCGAAATCGGCAAAGAGCGTATCCGCCGTGCAGCCAAGAAGATTACTGAGGAACATCCGGATGCAAAGTTTGATGGAGGTTTCCGCGTTCTCAAGCTTGACGGCACTAACATGAAGGATGTGTACTATGCGCCGGTGGATTACCAGCAGAATTTTCTTGATCAGTTGGAGAGCAACATCAAGGAAGATCGTACCGATCTTGACCTGTTGTTTGGATGCCTTTTGGAGTGGGGCTTACCGCTGTCGTTGCCGTACCAGTCAGAAAGTATCGATGGCTGCATGGTGCATAACTACAATGACGGCGACCTGATTGCCTGCTTTGACGAGGATATCCCTGATAGCGTAATTAAGGCGATTGCTAAGCGCCAGCCGCTGCGTGCTGTGTTCCGTGACAGCAGTTTTGTGGGCAGTCCGGCCAAAATTAATGTAACACAGATTTTTAAAGAACTTGCACCGGATACTTCTGTGAAGGTGTTGTAAGGAGAAAAAGACGATGAGATTACGATTTAAGCATCAAAAATTTCAGGCGGATGCCGCGAAGGCAGTGGTGGATGTTTTCGCCGGGCAGCCGTATCTGACGCCTTCTTACATGATGGATAGAGGAAATGGATATTACCAGCAGACATTGACCGATGAAGAGGATTTCACCGGCTGGAGCAACCATAAGATCGTGCCAGAGCTTTCCGATCGAATCATTCTGGAAAACCTGCAAAAGGTGCAGCGGACAAATCAGCTCAAGCCGTCGGAGAAGCTGGAAGGGCACTTCAATCTAACCATTGAGATGGAGACCGGTGTTGGTAAGACCTATACCTACATAAAAACTATGTATGAGCTGAATAAGCATTATGGCTGGAGTAAGTTTATCGTGGTCGTGCCAAGCATCGCCATCCGTGAGGGCGTATATAAATCCTTTCAGGTAACGCAGGAGCACTTCGCGGAGGAATATGGTAAGAAGGTACGCTTCTTCATCTACAATTCTGCCCAGCTTACCGAAATTGATCGCTTTGCGTCGGACAATTCCATCAATGTTATGATTATCAATGTGCAGGCATTCAATAAGTCTGTTGATGCGAATGAAAAGTTGGAAAGTGGAAAAAGAGCGGACAAAAATGCAACCATAATATTTAGAAAACTGGACAGTTTCCGTTCCCGCCGTCCTATCGACATTATCGCAAAGACGAACCCGATTTTGATTATCGATGAGCCACAGTCGGTCGAAGGACCTGCGGCTAAGAAAAATCTAAAACTGTTTTGCCCGCTGCTGACCCTTCGTTATTCCGCTACCCATAAGAGCGACAGCATTTACAACATGGTTTACCGTCTGGATGCGATGGAGGCGTATAACAAGCGACTGGTAAAGAAGATTGCTGTAAAGGGCATCGAGGAATCCGGCAGTACGGCAACAGAAAGCTATGTTTATTTGGAAGGTATAAACCTTTCAAAGGCTGCGCCTACGGCGACGATTCAGTTTGATTTTAAGGGCGCAAGTGGTATTCGCAAGATCACCCGTACCGTTTCGGAAGGTTACAATCTATACGATAACTCCGGCGATATGGAAGAGTATAAACAGGGCTTTGTGGTATCCCGCATCGACGGACGCGATGATTCCGTTGAATTTCTGAACGGCATCAAAATCTATGCCGGTGATGTGATCGGTAAGGTCAGCGAAGACCAGTTACGACGCATTCAGATCAGAGAGACGATTTTGTCTCATATTCAGAGAGAACGCGAGCTTTTCTATAAGGGCATCAAGGTGCTGTCCCTGTTCTTCATCGATGAAGTGGCAAAATATCGCGTTTATGATGAAGCCGGACAGGCGACAGATGGTATCTATGCACAGATGTTCGTAGAGGAGTATAACGATATCGTCGGGCATTTGCAGATCGGTATCGGCGAAGATGACTACATAAAGTATCTCCAGGCGATCCCAGCGGAGAAGACGCACGCCGGATATTTCTCTATCGACAAAAAGGGCAAGATGATTGACTCTAAGGTGGGCCGAAAGGAAACTACGACGGATGATGTCGATGCCTATGAGCTGATTATGAAGAACAAGGAGCTGCTGCTGGACCGTGATCCGAAGCGTTCTCCGGTTCGTTTTATTTTTTCTCATTCTGCGCTGAGAGAGGGCTGGGATAACCCGAATGTATTCCAGATCTGCACCTTGAAGCAGAGCAACAGTGAGGTGCGTAAGCGGCAGGAAGTCGGGCGTGGCCTGCGCCTCTGCGTGAATCAGGACGGTGAGCGTATGGACGCCAACGTGCTGGGCGAAGACGTTCAGAATGTCAATGTGCTGACCGTTATCGCCAGCGAAAGCTATGACAGCTTCGCGAAGGGACTGCAGACGGAAATCGCCGAAGCCGTGGCGGATCGACCTCGTGCGGTTTCAGAAGATCTGTTTGCTGGTAAGGTGATCAAGGATGATAAGGGCAATGAACAGGTGGTTGATCAGGATACAGCACGAGCGATTTATTTTGATCTGATCGTGAACGGTTATATCGACAGGAAAGGTATTCTCACCGATAAATATTATGCCGACAAGGCCAATCATGAGATCAAGGTCGCCGAGGAGGTGGCGGACTCAGCGGCTTCTATCATTGAAATCATCGACACCATCTATGACGGCAGATCCATGGTGCCTGAAAATGCCCGGAGCAATAACGTGGAGCTGCATGTGGATGAGAATAAGCTTGCAATGCCTGAATTTAAGGCACTGTGGGCGAAGATCAATTCCAAGTCTACCTACGTGGTTGACTTTGATACCGAGGAGCTGATCCGCAAGGCCATTCAGTCGCTTGACTGCAAACTCAGAGTATCGAAAATTGTCTTCAAAGTGGAAACCGGAACCATGGAGACGATCAAATCAAAGGAAGCGCTGGCATCCGGAACTTCCTTTGTAAAAGAGAAGTCTGCAAGCTATGGTAGCACCAAAACGGTCAGTACAAATGTGAAATATGATCTGATCGGAAAGCTTGTGGAGGAAACTGGACTTACCCGCAAGGCGGTCATTCAGATTCTGAAGGGCATTCAACCGAGTGTATTCAATCAGTTTAAGGATAATCCGGAAGAATTTATCATGAAAGCAGCGGCTCTTATCAATGATGAAAAGGCTACGGCGATTATTGAGCACATTACCTATGATGTGATGGATGATCACTATGGCACGGATGTTTTCACGGATCCGACCATCAAGGGCCGTCTCGGTGTGAATGCCATGAAGGCAAAGAAGCATCTGTACGACCATATCGTATACGACTCCAGCAATGAGCAGAAATTTGCTACGGAACTGGACACGAATACAAATGTTGCGGTCTATGTGAAGCTTCCGGACGGGTTCTACATTTCAACACCTGTAGGGCATTATAATCCTGACTGGGCGATCGCGTTCTATGAGGGAACAGTCAAGCATATCTATTTTGTGGCCGAAACGAAGGGCTCGATGAATTCGATGCAGTTGCGCTTGATCGAAGAGTCCAAGATTCATTGTGCCAGAGAGCATTTCAAGGCAATCAGCAATGGTGAAGTGGTTTATGATGTGGTAGACAGCTATCAGAGCCTGCTGGAGCTGGTTACAAGATGAGTCCGGTTAAGATTTATCTGAGCTATAGGAGATGAATATCCGAAACACCGTTTCGGATATTCAATAAAAAGGAACTGTCGGTTAAAGTATGCGGAGAAGACTGTGCCGAAATAGCATTGACTCTTAATGTTTTAGAAATCAAATTGGGTGAGTATATGATTTTTATTACCGGGGATATCCATGGAGATCCCGACCGATTTTCAGTAGAAGAATTTCCTGTGCAGAACGAAATGACACGAGAGGATTATGTGATCATCTGTGGAGATTTCGGAATGCTCTGGTCGCTGAAAGAAAACAAAGAGGAAAACGATCTGCTTGACGGGCTGAATGATAAGAACTTTACAACCTTATTCATTGATGGAAACCACGAGAATTTCGACCGTTTAAATGCACTGCCGGTCCGTTCCTGGCATGGGGGAAATGTACACCTCGTAAGAGATCATGTCATCCACCTGATGCGGGGAGAGATTTTCGATCTGAACGGAACTGCAGTGTTCGCTTTCGGTGGTGCGCGATCACATGATATCGCCGGGCTCGCAAGCGAAGAGGAGTTAGAGAAGGATTACACTGCCGGAATTCTACAGAAGGATGATCCGCACCTTTATGGAAAGTTGAAAATGGTCAGGAATTAATACTCATCTGCGAGAATCGAAAACCAGGACTGGTGGCGGGCAGAGATGCCGACGCAGGCCGAAATGGATGCCGGACTTGAGAATCTTAAGAAACATAACATGCAGGTGGATTTTATCGTATCGCACGATGGACCGATTTCGGATCTCGTCCTGCTGGGAGGCGGAATCACCGCAGATCCTTTAAATAAATATTTTGAAGAGCTCAGACAGACGGTGACGTATCGGGGATGGTTCTTCGGACACCATCATGAGGATCGAAGAATAAACGACAGGGAAACGGCGATATATTATTCGATCCTGCAGGTGGAGTGACGAAAGAAAAAACAAGTGAAAAAAGTACGCAGAGAGCCTGCAGTTGCAGGCTCTCTGATATTGGTCAATTCCCGGTTCGTGCGTTCAGGCTTTCAAACAGTACGAGGTAGCAGGCCATGTCTCCGATGCGCTTTCGGAGTCGGGATTCTTCTCGTTCTCGTATCTGAGATGGATTTATACCCGGATATGGTATAATAGGCGACATAAAGTAAAAAAGGAAGCAGACTTTTGCAAGTGAAGTATGAGAAAGTACTGCCGGTTAAAGAGCATTTGAAGTGCCTGATAAAGGAGGGCTTACGCATGATGACAGATGAAAAAATCAAAAATGCCAGTGAGCTGGAATTCGCTGTATTTTGCATTGAAAATGTAGCGGCGAAGCTGGGTGTGAATGCAGAGCGTGTTTATAAGGCATTTACTGAACAGAGTGATATTTTGAACGGTTACATCGTGCCGGAATATGAAGTACTGCATACGCAGAGCCGTGAATACATCGTTGACGACCTCCTGGATGTGATGAAAGAAAGGGGCGTGACAGTATGATAATCTATCATGGTTCTTTTGTGGAAATTAAAAAACCGGATTTAGTTCATTCTCGCCTTAATGTAGACTTCGGGTGTGGATTCTATGCCACGCCTCTGTATGAACAGGCGGCGAAGTGGTGTAGCAAGTTCAAGCGTCGTGGTAAAGACGGCATTATCTCTCGATATGAGTACGATGAAAAACGGGAAGTCGAACTGAAAACGTTGAAGTTCGATTCTTATTCCGAAGAATGGCTGGATTTTATCCTGAACTGCCGTAGCGGAAAAGATTTGACAGATTATGATCTTGTTGTAGGTGGTGTTGCCAATGATAAGGTATTTAATACTGTGGAGCTGTTCTTTGACGGATTGATTGATAAGACGGAAGCAATCAACCGCCTGCGGTATGAAAAACCGAACCTGCAAATCTGTTTCCGCACAGATAAGGCACTGTCGCTGCTGCATTTTGAAGGGAGTGAAAAACTATGACAGCAAATTCAATTTTGCTTCAGAAAAAATATAGTCGTGTCATTGAGTGCTTTGCCAAACAGCAGGGGCTTTCGCTGGATGCGGGGTTGGATTTCTTTTATCATTCCCAGGTTTATCAGCTGATTCATGACGGCGTTTCAGATATGCATTGCATGAGCGACGCATATCTGGCAGAGGAACTGGGACAGGAATATGCGGAGAAGACTATGTGATCATCTGTGGGACATTTGAGTCAAGCCTGGGGAAGTAACTTGCCGGTAATTTGCTTTTGTGTTTGATCTTTCGAAAGGCGCTTAAAAAGAAGCACGTTTTCATGCGCTTTTTCGAAAGATCAGTAGAGCAGGAAGTGCCTGATTTAACTTGCTGGTAACTTGCTTCATGACCAGAACTGCTTTCATAAGTTGATTCCATCGCAGATGGTCAAAATGAGGGGAGACTGCTCGCGCAGACTCCCCTGTGTGGTCAATTCCCGGTTCGTGCGTTCAGCCCTTCGAACAATACGAGGTAGCAGGCCATATCTCCGATGAGTTTCCGGTAGTCTGGGTTCCGATTGAGGTCGCCGAGCTCGTCACGCCAGCTGGTGTCGTGGCCGAGTTTTCCGAGGTTGCGGGCCAGGATGTCGAATTCCCGGATGACGGCATTATGGATTTCGGAACGCCTGCTGTCGATCGCTCCTTTTTCTTCCGTTGTCATCATCTGCCATTCCGCCCGTATGGCAGCGTATTCGATTGAGCGTGAAAGAAGATCGTGGTATAAATCGGTCATATCTTCATCGTTTTCGATTTGTTTTTTGATCGTGGCGAAAATGCGCGCCGCATCTTCAAATGGAAGCGCGAAAACACGCTCCAGGTAGGTGTCATATGTCTGCATTGGATGAAGCCTCCTTCGGAATAGGGTTTATCGATTCAGTATGAGATAAGTATACACCTTTATAACGCCACTGGATTAGACGGCTGGTATATTCAGAATCTCTCCAGAAGCTCATTGAGGCGAATTGGGGAAACAGTGTTTACCCAATTTGAGAAAACCGCCGGTAAAGTGCCGGGAAAGCGCCGATAAAGTGCCGGATATAGTAAAAATAGTGCCGGATACTATAAGTGAAATGCCGGATAGTTCTAAAGACGTTATGCATGGAGGGGGATGACATGAACGAGGTTTTAAAGCTACCGATCGGAATCGAGAACTTTGAAGAAATCCGTACGAAAGCTTATTACTACATTGATAAGACCAGATTCATAGAGCAGCTTCTGAATGATTCCGGGGAAGTGCGTATTTTCACGCGTCCGCGGAGGTTCGGTAAGACGCTGAACATGAGTATGCTGCGGTACTTCTTTGAGATCGGGACGGATGCATCCCTTTTCGATGGGCTGTATATCGCGGGGAAGCAGGCGCTGGTTTCGGCGCATCTCGGGAAGTATCCGGTGATCTTTTTGTCCCTGAAAAATGTGGAGGGACTCAGTTTTGAGAGCGCGAGATATCAGCTGGTAGAGCTGATTGCGAAGGAGGCGCGGAGACACCGTGCGCTGGAGAGCAGTCCGCAGCTCGATGAGGATGATCAGAAGATTTATGCAGCATTGACACAGGTGCAGGACGGTATGTATGTCATGGCGGAGGATGTGCTGTATGGCTCGCTGCAGGCGCTTTCGGAGCTGCTGTATAAACATTACCAGCAGAAAGTGCTCATCTTGATCGATGAGTACGATGTGCCGCTTGATAAGGCATTCCAGCATGGCTACTATCGGGAGATGGTGGCGCTCATGCGTACGCTGTTTGGAAAAGCATTGAAAACGAATGACGCGCTGGAGTTCGCGGTGCTGACGGGCTGTCTTCGTGTTTCGAAGGAGAGCATTTTCACCGGACTGAATAATTTTAAGATTCTGTCGATTACGGATACGCGTTTCGATGAGCAGTTCGGGTTTACGGATGCGGAAGTGCGGAAGCTGCTCACGGATTATCATCTGGAATCGAAGTATGCGGAGACGAAGGAGTGGTACGACGGCTATCGCTTCGGTAACGTGGATGTGTACTGTCCGTGGGATGTGATCAACCATGTGGACCGCGTCCTGGATGACATCGATGCGCGCCCGGAGGCATACTGGATCAATACCAGTGGCAATGATCTCGTAAAACGTTTCGTTGCGAAGGCGAATAAAACCACGCGGGACGAGATCGAGCGTCTGATCGCCGGAGAGGCCATCGAGAAGCAGCTGTGTCTGGATCTGACCTATGATGAGATCGATCGCAGTATAGAGAATCTGTGGAGCGTGCTCTTTACGACCGGGTATCTGACGCAGGCGGGCAGGACGGAAGCGGGAAACTATAAACTCGTGATTCCGAATCATGAGATTCGTGAGGTGTTCCGTTTTCAGATTCAGGAGTGGTTTAAAAATGCGGTATTCAGTAACACAGAGCAGCTGACGGCATTCTGGAAAGCCATCGAGGGCGGCGACACGAGCGAGATGGAAGCTTATCTGAATCGTTTGCTGAGTAATTCCATCAGTGTGTTTGACTCGAAGGCGGTGGATGGCGAGAAGGAAAGTGCGTACCACAATCTGCTGGTGGGGATACTTGCCGGGAATGCGGACTGGCTGGTGAAGTCAAATCGTGAGGCGGGTGATGGTTTCGCGGATATCATCGTGGAGACAGAAAATCCGGATGCCGGCATCATCATGGAGCTGAAATATGTGAAGGATTTCAGCGCGATGGAGCAGGCGTGTCAACGCGCACTTGCGCAGATCCGGGACCGTCGTTATCAGGAGTATCTGCTGAATGATGGGCGAAGCGATATCACACTTTACGGGATCGCGTTCTGCAGGAAGCGGTGCCGCGTAGTGGCGGAGTCTGCATAAGGCAGACTCCGGAACGATATCCAGCAGAGCTATGCTCTGCTCCCGAAGGGCTAAACTCGAGCCTTCTAAGCTCGAGTTTAGGGCGGTGGCAGAGACATTGGCCCACGATCTTTCAACCAGAAGTTTAGTGCATTTTCTGTGAATCTGACTTATAATGGTAAACTGATTTAAAAAGGGCAGTGAGTGGAGGAGTCTGCAAAAGGCAGATTTCAGATCGATTACGGAGGTGAAGTGATGGAACCTATCTATTTGTCGATTGAACCTGAGAAGACCGGAAAGAAGATCAAGAAGCTGCTCGATGCGAGTGGGTATACCGTGCGGGATGTGCAGCGCCTGATGGGCTTTAATAATCCGCAGGCGATCTACAAGTGGCTTTCGGGAAAGTCGCTGCCGAGCATCGATAACTTCGTGATTTTAAGCAGACTGTTGCATACCAGCATTGATAACCTCCGTAAGCGCTCAGTGTTAGCTGAGCGCGCTAACTTACTACCGTGAGATCTTTGGGTTTCCATCCTTGTCTTCGATAGTTGCCTTCGTGTCTATTGCGCAGAGTTTCTTCATCTTATCTGACCATGGC
>NZ_JBQHVY010000004.1:0-141328 GCF_052064255.1 Oribacterium sp. HCP3S3_B9 | reverse complement strand
CGAGGACTACATCAATGCGCACATGCAGTACGCGGGCTGCACGCAGAACATATTTACCGACTCGGCCATCGATCGGATCTACCAGATCTCGAACGGTGTTCCACGGATGGTAAACCGTGTCTGCGAAAAGAGCCTGATGTATGCCAGTCAGACGCAGAAGCGGCTGGTCGATGATCACATGGTCAGCTATGTGGCAGAACACGAAATGTTGGTTGTGAATGAGTAAGCGAACGCCGCCGAAGACGACCTCCGGCGGCGATAAACCATACAACATTCATGACGCAAAACTGAGCAGGTCAGCGACAACTCATGAGAGCAGCTCCGTGACAGCTCATGAAATCAGCAACAGTGTACTGCCTGAAATCGATCCCGACCGGCAGCCTGAAGGAGAACCTCGAGCTGATCGCTGCGGTTCTGCTGGTCGCTGGCCTTCACCTCATAAAAAAGAACACGGTCCTCTCGATCAGCGTGGGAACCGTGTTCTATATGGTGCTGGTGCACCTGATCTAATATCGGATGCCAATGTCGCTGTCGCCACTTCATCGCTGTCCGCGGTGATCGTTGGCTGCCGACGCATGGTTGTGCAGACACAGCAACTATGGGGGCCGGCCATCAGGATGGCCGATGTCACATCAGGAGCTGCGCGATGAGCTCCATCATGCCGGTGAGAACCATGACGAGGATCGGGTCCCAGTGAAGCTTTCGAAGCATCACGAGGGCGATCACGAACCAGGCGCACATGCGGAGCTCGAGGGTGTCTGGCAGGCCGATGGCCGGCAGGAGGATCAGGAGCCCTGCGGTGAAGATGAGGGCGACGACCGCCGGGCGGAGCGTTTTCAGGACGCCCTGCAGGAGGCTCAGCTTCCGGTACTTTGTGTAGATGATGGCGATGATCGTGACGATGAGGCAGCTCGGAAGAACGTTTCCGAGGGTCGCCGCGACGGCACCGAGCGGGCCCGCCATCTGGAGTCCGATGAAGGTCGCGGCGTTGATTGCGATCGGGCCGGGCGTCATCTGGGAAATCGTGACGAGATCGGTGAAGTCCGCCATGCTGATCCAGTGATAGTGGTTCACGACCTCCTCCTGGATCAGTGGCATCGCGGCATAGCCGCCGCCGAAGCTGAAGGCACCGATGCGGAGAAAGGCGAGGAAAAGCTGGAGATAGATCATGACTGCACCTCCTCACCTTTATTTCGCCAGAGTGTCACGGCGACGCCGAGGGCGATGACCGCGAGGATGATCCAGATCGTGGAGATACCGAGGATGTAGTTTGCGACGAAGGCCGCGAGCATGATGACGAGGGACGACCACTTTTTATCGGCGAGTACGCCGCTCGCCATGTCCCAGGTGACGGACATGATGACCGCGCTGACGCCGCAGCGCATGCCGGACAGCATGTGGTGGATCATGAAATTCGAGCGGAAGGCGGAGTAGAAGAGGGAGATGACGCTCAGCATCAGGAAGGGTGGGATGACGGCACCGAGCACCGAGAGCAGGATGCCGGGGAAGCCGCAGATCTTGTAGCCCACGACGATCGCACCATTGACCGCGATCGGGCCCGGTGCGGACTGTGCGATCGCGACGAGATCCAGCATTTCGTCCTCGCTGATCCAGTGCAGGTCGTCGACGAACTTCTTTTTCAGCAGCGACACGATGACATAGCCGCCCCCGAAGGTGAAGGCGCTGAGATACAGGGTCTCGAAGAAGAGCTTCCGGAGACGCGCGCCGGAGCATGGGGAAGCTGCAATCGCTTCAGATGTATCCGTGGATGTGTTATTTGACTCGTTCACGTGGGTTTACCTCGTTTGTAGTTGAGATGATGATTCGTCGAGGGAGCACTATGTGCCCCTTCGGCTGATGACAGAGCTTGCTGTAACACATAATATATCATTCTACGCCGGATATCCAGCCGCTTTCATCGGCAGACGACAGGCGAAGGTTACTGTTTACGAGTGAACAGCAACGACAGAGGCTTCGGCAGAAAACCATCCGGGAAGCCACCCGACGTCAGCATTGGCCGCCTGGAAATACCCCATGTTCTTCTGAAAAAACAAGCATTTTCGAAACTTCTATATATAATGTAAAACGACTTGTTAATTCTGTGTCAAATTAACAATGTTCAAGTTTTTCATCACATGTTATACTTCAGATAACTGGGCGAATTTATGTATATTTTTTTCAGGAGGAAAATATATGGTTACAAATGATAGGGGTGCGGTTTCCATCAAGCATGCTGTCATGGAGGGGCTCGCACGCGAGCTCTGGGAGCATGACGAGATCACACCAGATGCAGAGAATCAGCTGATTATGTCGATTTCACCGGGACCTCACGCAACATGGCGCTGCTGTGTCTACAAGGAGCGTGAGATTCTGAGATGGAGAATCCGTCTTTCTGAGAACATGGATGCAAATCCATACACGACGGAGAAGAATCCGAACGTCGTACAGGTCATCGATCCGGCCTGCGAGGAGTGTCCGCTATCCACTTATTCTGTAACCGATAACTGCCGTCTCTGCCTCGGTAAGGCGTGCCAGAACAGCTGCCGCTTCGGTGCGATCACCATGACCGAGTCGAGAGCGCACATCGATCCGAACAAGTGTAAGGAGTGTGGTATGTGTGCGAACGCGTGTCCGTATGGTGCCATCGCGCATCTGGAGCGTCCGTGCCGTAAGCCGTGTCCGGTCAATGCCATCAGCTACGACGAGAACGGCATCTGTAAGATCGACGATAAGAAGTGCATCCGCTGTGGTCAGTGTATCCACAGCTGTCCGTTCGGCGCGATCGCATCGAAGATCGATGTGCTCGATGTCATCCGTGACATCAAGGCCGGCAAGGAAGTCTTCGCGATGTGTGCACCGGCGATCGAAGGTCAGTTCGGTAAGGACATCACCATGGGCTCCATCCGTGAGGCACTAAAGGAAGTCGGCTTCACCGACATGGTCGAGGTCGGTCTCGGCGGCGATATGACCGCAGCGTACGAGGCAGAGGAGTGGTCCGAGGCACGTAAGGAAGGTAAGAAGATGACGACCTCCTGCTGTCCGGCATTCATCAACATGCTGCGTATGCATTTCCCGGAGCAGTTTAAGGAGAACATGTCGGAGACCGTTTCCCCGATGTGCGCGATTTCCAGATACCTGAAGGCGACCCACCCGGGCTGCACGACTGTATTTATCGGACCGTGCATCGCGAAGAAGTCCGAGTCCCATGAGATGGGGATCGAGGGCAATGCAGACTACGTTCTCACATTTGGCGAGATGACCACGATGATGGCCTCGAAGAATGTGGAGATGAAGCCGGTGGTTGATCCGTATCAGGAGTCGTCCATCTGGGGCAAGAGCTTCGCAACATCCGGCGGCGTTGCAAACGCGGTTATGGAGGTGATGCGTGAGCGGAACGAGGATACGACCGGTATCAAGCTTCGTGCAGCAGCCGGTGGCAAGGAGTGCAACGTTGCGCTGACACTTCTCAAGCTCGGCAAGCTCCCGGAGGATTTCATCGAGGGTATGGTCTGCGAGGGCGGTTGCGTCGGTGGCCCAAGTAAGCACAAGACGGAGATGGAGCTTCGGAAGTCCCGTCAGGATCTTCTGAACCAGGCCGATGATCGTAAGATCCTCGATAACCTCGAGAAGTATCCGATGGATAAGTTCTCCATGATGCGTGGACATATGGCTCCGCCACACAGCGAGACGAAATAATTTCTAAATAAACCGAAGGGCGACTGTCAGAAGCGCAGTACTCCGAGGTCGGAAAAATCAAAAATTGGCCCCTAAGAACCAGTAGGCCCTCCGCAAACGACTGAGTTTTCTTTATGAAAACTCAGTGTTGCGAAGGGTGCTAAGGAAAATTACTCCAACTGGTTCTAAGGGGCCAATTTTGATTTATTCACGGCCTCTGCGTATGGCTTCTGACAGTCGCCCTTCGGCAGTATTTAAGAATTTAACTTAGTGCCGCGGACGATGTGTGCCGAGGCCGACGACGGTTTCCGTCTGGTTGATGAGGTCGACGACCTTCTCGATGGCGAGTTTTCCGTCCTTCAGCTCGAGGACCATCGCACCGCAGTTCGGGACGATGCCGCCGTCCCAGTAATCCGCGTCGCTCAGGTTCCGGACGATGCTCTCGACGCCGCGGAGGATACCGCCGTGGCAGGTCACCATCACGCGCTCATATTTATCTTCATTTGGATAAAGATACGTATCGAAAAAATGCTCGATACGGTCCTTCACCTCACGGATCGACTCACCACCCGGCAGTGGTGGCATGATATCCGGGTACGCGAACCAGCGCTTCAGATGATCGAGAATCTCTTTCTCCGCCTCGGTATGCGGCACATCATCGCGCATCTCGATGCCCTCTCCGGTACCGAACGCGATCTCCTGGAGATCGTCGAGTGGTTCAATGCTGAGATCAGGGTGATTCTTCAGGATGATCTCGGCCGTCTTCTTCGCACGCACGAGCGGACTCGAGAATACTCGATCGAAATGCACATCCTTCAGTGCCTCCGCCGCGATGCGCGCGCCGGCGAGTCCCACATCATTTAACGGAATATCCTTCCGTCCCTGCAGACGATGCTGCTGATTCCACATCGTTTCTCCATGTCTGATCATATATATTTCCATCATCGTTTCCTCGCTGTCTATATGTTCTGGTGCATGATTCGCATGGACTGAAGTATATCATATTTCGACGGAAATAAGTAGTCATCAGATCGCTGAAGCGAATGAATTGTATTTATTTCTGTACAATGGCATGTAAACTGAAAAACTGGCATCTTTAAACGTTTACAACATTTACGGAAACATGGTATAAATAAATATTAGAGTAGTTAGAAAAGATAACATGGAAAATTTCGCTAAAGACAGCAGTGACATCGTGACGTTTTTATACGATTAGGGCTTGTTAATGGCTGGAAAAGCAAGGGCACGCGAGCGTAGTTTATGGGGTCAGACCCCCTTACGAAATTCTTAAGATGACGCCAGTGCCCGTTTTCCCGTATAAAAGCGAGCCCAATACTGAGAACTGGATCGGTGTCCCTGGCGCAGGTAAAACGGTACCGATCATTGTGAGCCGGGCAGATGGTAGTTATTATGTTCACACATCAACGACGGCATCGAGAACAAATAAAGGTAAAACGTATGTGACGATTTCAGACCATCTGAGTCAATCGTCTGTTAAAGACGGCGGCTATATTTCGGGTGCGAAATATGACACACTTGCAGAGGCTTATAGCGCATATGAAAAGCTGGTAAAGGAGTTCTACTCGGATTATAAGGAAACTCTTCTGAAGTAAACAATCGACATAAGATAAGAAAGCTGTGCGGATATGAAACGAGCTGAAAAAGAAAAACGCGGATTTACCCTGGCGGAGCTCCTGGTGGTCGTCGCCATCATCGGAGTACTGGTGGCCATCTCAATCCCGATCTTCACCACGCAGCTCGAGAAGGCCCGCCGCAGCGTTGACCTCTATAACGCCCGCGCCGTAGAATCCGTCCTCGTCAACGCCATCAACGATGGTAGCGTGCAGCTCCCGTCTGGAGTGAAAGGCGATACATCCGGCATCTGGGTGACGATTAGGCGTGAGGACAAAGGATGGCCAAGCGCTTATGGTAGTCAAACTGGAAACGTATTTTATGGTGCCAGCAAGAATACGGTGATTAATGGAGTGATCAAAACAACTGCATGGAATGCAAGCGATACTGAACTCCCAAAGATCGTAAAAGCAGCCGGACTGGATGATCTGAAAATTAACAGCCGGCGATCGGATAGTGGAAAACCGGACGGCTGGGACTGGATCGTCATCGAAGCTGGATATCGATACGATAATACAGCAAAGAAATTTGTTCTGTTCACAGAAATCTACAGCGGTTTTGCAAATGAAAAGTCAGGCGCGCACGAGTATAAGCAAGCTAAGAACTGCATCGGAAAACTGATCGGTGCCTGATTCTGAACAGAATGCATCGTGATCGTTCAGCGGAGGAGAGTCCCGGAGGGGCGACAACAGAAGCCATACGTAGAGGCCGTGTAAAATCAAGCCAGGTTCCCTTAGCGGCACTTAGAGTAATTTTTCCTTAGCACCCTCTGCAACGCCGAGTTTTCATAAAGAAAACTCGGTGATTGCAGAGGGCTTAGTGCCGCTTAGGGTCGCTGGCTTAGATTTTACCGGCTTCGAAGTACTGTGCTTCTGTTGTCGCCCCTCCGGGCTTTCATCTGGAACCGCATGATTTGCCGGACTTTCACCCGCGTTTCGCCGTTTTTTGCCCTTTTCTGGCTTGTTTCCCGCCCCGATCTTCCTATATAATGAATCAATGACATTATAGAAATGAAAGGGGGATCGCGATGACGGACATGTATTTTCTTGTGCTTACCGCGATCAATTTATTTGCGCTCGCATTTATGTGTGTGCTGGTGAGCCTGAATGATACCTTAAATCCGAAGCAGACTCGCGGTTTTCTGTACACCTTTCTGCTGATTGCATTGATCTCGATCCTGGAGCTGATCACGGTGCTGGTGGACGGAGGGCCACGCTGGATGCGGCCCATCAACATCATCTCAAACTACCTGGGCTTCAGCCTGACACCCGCGGTGCCGCTCGTCATGGTCTACACGATCGATCAGAGCGGACAGATCAGTGAGAGCCTGAAGGTGGCGACCGCGCTGGAAATCGTGTACTTTCTGATCATGACCGTCTCGCTCTTCACGGGCGGACTGGTGTTTACGGTGGACGCGGCCAACCAATACTCGCGACTGGGCGGCTTCCCGGTCTACATGCTGATGTACTATTCGGGCATCGTCTTTCTGATGTACCATCTCCTCGAGATGGCGCGCTTTTTCCAGAACCGTGGCCGGGAGCTCATCTATGCGCTGGCGCTGTTTCTCGCGCTGGGAACGCTCGTGCAGATCCGGCTGCCGGGGATCCACGTGACCTGGCTCTGCGTGACCATACTGTCGATCCTGTACTACCTCTACTGCAACGAGATGTGGAACCAGCTCGATGGTCTGACAGGACTGCTCAGCCAGAAGAACTACCTGAACCGGACGCTGAACCTGCACGAAGAGGACCGGATGCTGATCGTACTCGACCTCGACGATTTCAAGCATATCAATGATACCTACGGGCATCTCGCGGGTGACCGCTGTCTCCGTGAAATTGCACAGTGCCTGAAAAAGGCCTACAGCCGCTATGGCAACTGCTACCGTATCGGTGGTGATGAGTTCTGTGTGCTGCTCTGGAATCCGGAGAAGGAGGTCTTCTGCCGGGAGAAGTTCTACTGGAATCTGACGAAGCAGCGGGTGAAGACCTCGATTCTGCCGAATGTTTCGTACGGAAGTGCTCTCCTCGATGCGTATGAGAGCATCCGCGATACGAAGGCCCGCGCCGACCAGAAGATGTACCAGAATAAGAAGGAACATAAGGCAGAGAAACACTTCACGTAAAGCAGCAGGCCGCCGGCGTCCGCAAAACCCGATCTCCGACCTGCGCCGGAACATGTTCATAAAATCGTAAGAAAGCAGCTGATTGACAATCGGCTGCTTTCTTTTTATACTTCAACTGTACTAATACAATTAATACACTTAATTCACTCAAATCACACGAATTAAATGAATCACCTGGCTACGCTCCTGCCGGATCTGATGCATTTGATTCACAGATTCAGGAAACGTACTGGAAAGGGGATAGCGGATATGATTCTCATCGATTACAAGGATCGACGTCCTCTCTATGAGCAGATCGTGGAAAAGCTGTCGGATCTGATGGTCCGGGGCGTGCTCGCGCAGGACAGCCAGCTGCCGTCCGTCCGAAGCCTCGCGACGGAGCTGTCGATCAATCCGAATACGATCCAGCGGGCGTATGCGGAGCTCGAGCGACAGGGCTATATCTACTCGGTGAAGGGACGCGGCAGCTTCGTGGCGGAAAATCACCAGATTCGAGCGAAGAAGCAGGTCGAAATCTGGCGGGAGCTCGCACTGCTGGTTGAGGACGCACGGAACGCCGGCATCACGATGGAGGCATTTCAGGCGCAGGTGGCGCAGAATTACGAACTGAATCCGGGCACAGGCACAGGCCAGGGCACAGGTACAGAAACAGGATCTGGTGCGGGCCAGGGCGCAGGCACAGAAACAGAATCTGGCGCAGGCTCGGAATACGAAACAGAAACAGGAGGCAGAAGATGATAAAGGCGGACAATCTGACCAAGCGCTTTCAGGGCGTGACCGCAGTGGATCATATCCATGCGGAGATTCAGGATGGCACGGTGTTCGGTCTGATCGGCACGAACGGTGCCGGGAAGAGCACCTTCCTCCGGATGGCGGCAGGGATCCTGAAGCCGGATGAAGGCACGATCACCCTCGATGGGGAGTCGGTCTTCGAGGATACCCGGGTGAAGGCACGCTGCTTTTATATCCCGGATGAGCCATATTTTCTCGGAAACGGCACACCGGACGATATGAAGACATTTTACCAGGGGATCTACCCGAATTTTGATACGGACCGCTTCGGCAGGCTCCTGAAGAGCTTCGAGCTCGACGGACGCCGGAAGATCCAGACCTTTTCGAAGGGCATGAAGAAGCAGCTCGCGGTGCTGCTCGGTATCTGCGCCGGCACGGATTATCTTTTCTGTGATGAGACCTTCGACGGCCTCGATCCGGTGATGCGGCAGACGGTGAAGAGCCTCTTCGCAAACGACATCGAGGAGAGGCACCTGACACCGGTGATCGCCTCGCACAACCTGCGTGAGCTCGAGGATATCTGCGATCACGTGGGGCTCCTGCATCGGGGCGGCATGCTGCTCTCGAAGGACCTGGACGATATGAAGATGAACATTCATAAGATCCAGTGCGTGCTGCCTGCCGGGCTCGAACGCACGAACCTGCAGGATCTCGACATCATGACGACGGAGCAGCGTGGAAGCCTGCTGACGCTCACGGTGCGGGGACAGAAGGAGGAGATCCAGGCGCGGATGCAGAGCTATCATCCGGTCTTTTTCGAGATGATCCCGCTCTCCCTGGAGGAAATCTTTATCAGCGAAACGGAGGTGGCCGGTTATGACATCAAGAAGCTTATTTTTTAAATACATGAAGGAAAACACGAAGCAGCGCATCTGGAGCCTGGCGCTCGCCCTGCTCCTGTGCTTCTTCGCCTTCCCGGTGACGACGGCGCTCGGCATCAGCATAGCCTTCCGACCGGAGAATCTGAACAGCAGTCTCCCGGCGGATCTCGCACGGACACAGGCGCAGAGGGACTTCACGCGCGACATGCTGCGGATGTACTCCATGAAGGGTGGCGCACTCGCGTTCATGCTGACGATTGCCGCAGTGGTGCTGGCGGCCTCCGGCTTCGCGTACCTGCACTCGAAAAAGAAAACGGATTTCTACCACAGCCTTCCGATCCGACGGGAGATGCTGTACGCGGTGACCTGCCTGAACGGCTTTCTCTACATGGCCGTTGCCTATCTCGGCTTCCTGACGATCGCCGCCGTTATGATCCGCGTGAAGGGCGTGCCGTTCGACTGGGGCAGCCTGTACCTCGCGAGCGTCGAGCACCTGTGCTTCTTCGCCCTCGTGTACATGACCGCGATTCTCAGCATGCTGCTGACCGGAAATCTGGTGGTGGGCCTGCTGGGGACCGGCGTGCTTTTCAGCTGGGGACCGGTGATCTGCATGACGATCTCGGCGTATTTTTCGGAGTATTTCACGACCTTTTCCGGCGACGACAGCTTCCTGCTGGCGCTTAGTGAGCGGACCTCCCCGGTCGCCTGGTATGTGAAGGCCTGCATGTCTTCGCAGCCTGGACGTATGGCGCTGTGGGCAATGCTGGCAGCGGCAGTGCTGTTCCTCCTCGGTATGCTCCTCTATCGCCGACGTCCGTCCGAGGCAGCCGGCCACGCGATGGCTTTTCCGATTACGGAGCCGATCATCCGCTTCCTGATCGCCGTGCCGTCGTCGCTCCTGCTCGGCGCGATGTTCCACTCGATGATGTACGAGGATGGCTGGACCGTGTTCGGCCTCGTCTGTGGACTCCTTCTCGTGAGCTGCATCATCGAAATCATCTATCACTTCGATTTCAAGAGTCTGTTTGCGCATAAGCGACAGCTCCTTGTGAGTGCAGTCTTTGTCGGCGTCGTCTTCGCGATCTTCCGCTTCGACCTCTTCGGCTACGACCGCTACCTGCCGGCGACAGAGAAGCTTGCGTCCGGCGGCATCTACAGCGACCTCCTCGACCCGGATGCGACGAGCCAGTACCACTCGACGGTGGAATATTCCGAGGGCTGGTATGGCGTAACGTTTGACGCGATGCCGTCCTCGACGCTGGCGGATGAGATGCAGATCTCGGACGATCAGGGGCTCGAACTACTCCATACGATCGCAGCGCAGGGTGTGCACGATGCGGCACAGGCCCGAGACCGCTTCCTGCGGGGCGGCGGGCGCTCCTATGATCTCGAGGAGGGCGATGAGGCGTTTCATAACGTCACGATCGCTTGGCACCTCCGGAACGGGCGGACCGTCTACCGCAGCTATCGGGTCAATGTCTCCGGCGTGAGAGCAGCGCTCGAAGCGGTCTATAATCTCGACGCCTACAAGACGGCGATGTATCCGGTACTGTCGCTGACAGCGGACGACGTCGCGGGCATCAACTATAAGGAAGAGGACGAGTGCAGCCACGTGAAGCTCGCCGGAGCCGACGTGAAGGCGGCGCTGCTCGCGGCGTACCAGGAGGAGCTGAAGGCGCTGACGAGCGAGACCAGAGCGCACGAGATGCCGATCGCGGAGATCCAGTTTAAGACGAACGAGCAGCAGGCGCTCATCCAGAAGCTGCGCGACGAAGGCGGCAACTACACGCTTTTCAACCACTATTACTATTACCCGATCTACCCGTCCTTTACGAAGACCATCGCGCTTCTCCGGGCGTGCGGTGTCGAGGTCGGCGGGACGGTGACTCCGGAAAAGACCGCGAGCATCACGCTCTCGTATCAGGGCGTTGCAGTTTCGGAAGAGGAGATGGCACCGGCGGATACGGAACTTGGCCAGCGCCAGCGGAAGTACCTGAGTGACGACAGCCGTGCGATGCTGACCGTGACGGACCCGGAACAGATCCGGGAAATCCTCGCGGCCTCCGCTTCACACTCGGTCGTTTCCCAGAACCCGCTCATGAACACGGACGATGGCATGGAAATCTGCGTGGATATGAAGCGGTCGGATACGAAGTTTGCTGTGAACGTGGGTCAGCTGAAGAGCAGTGATGTGGCGACGGACACGGATGCAGATCAGCTGAAGAGCGATGATGCGGCGACGGGAACGGATGCAGATGCGTTCGAGACTGCAGACGATGGCGATCTGGATACGTTCGATGACGGTGCCGTGCCGACGTTCAGCGAGGATGCAGATGATGACGCGTACGATGACGAGGACGCGTACGATCTGGAAGAGGATGGGGAAGTCGTGGCCGATGACCGCGGTTCCTTCGTAAGAAACTTCTACTACGGACAGATCCCGCAGTTTGTCATAGACGAATTCGGGCTGACACCGGACATCATGGAGAAGAATAAAGTATAAACGTTAGAGAAGGGAAGCCCGGCGGGACTTCCCTTCTTTTCGCTTCCGTAGCGTCTGGTTTCACAGAAATTCTGCTTACTGGAAATGCATGGTGATGGTTCCAACGTCCTTATTATAGTGGCAGGTGCTGCTTCAGGTACTCTGATGGGGTGACGCCGGTGGTTTTCATAAAGAGCTTCGTGAAGTAACGGGTGCTGAAATAGCCGACGCTTTCGGCGAGTTCTCGTACAGTCCGGCACCTGCCGGCGGCGACCATCTCGATGGCCTTCTGCATACGCACGTTCGTGAGATAGTCCGTGAAGTTCTCGCCGGTTTTCATCTTATAGGTCTTACTCAGATAATTCGGAGAGATGCCGAGGAGATCGGAAATCGTGTTGATGCCGATCTGATTCATATAGTTTTCGTCGACGTACCGATTGATTTTTTCGATGGTATCCGGGGTACTGTCGGCGTTATGTAGCTGCTGGATACTGTCGGTAAGCTGTGCGATCGAGCTGGTTTCGATGCGATGATGGAAGGTCAGATCAAAGACGCGAGCGAGGGATGCGTCACAGCGTGCGAGCAGTGCATCTCCGTTTTCCAGATTTCGCATCTCCGAGAGCGTCTTATGCAAAGTCACGGAGTCCTGCAGCTGCAGAGCGAGAATCGCCTTATCCAGCAGTGTGGAAAGCGGGAGATACGTCTCCTGCTCCTTCAGCTCATCAAGGAACATGCATTTTCCTAAGGATGTGCAGAGGTGAATGCTCTCGAGCTTCTGCACATAGGTGATGCGACGTAGTAAGTCCTCGATAGAATCTGCATAGTAGACGAATCCGGTTGCGAGGCAGGAGGAGAGCTTCTGGAAGTCCTCCGGGATGTGGGTGATGAGTGTGCGCGGCAGCTGGCCCGTCGTGATATAGATGAGCTCGCCACTCGGCAGGAAACCACAGCCGCACGGGAAGGAATACTTCTCTGACAGGGCAGTAAGAGAGGTGGACAGCAGATCGAAATTATTCTTTTTCGAGGACTTCGGATCATGATCGAAGTAGAAGATCATGACGGTGTAGGGTGGCTGCACATATTTCGGCTGCTGAATAAACTGGATGGAGAAGTAGAGATCGAGGATTTTTTTACATTCAAGCTCGTAATCCTTCTGGTACGCCGAAATCTCCTTTTGCTTGAGCTGCATGATTTTTTCCATGACCTTCTGTATATCTTCGAGCGCCGCCGGCTTTAGAATATAGTCGATGGCACCATAGGTCAGGGCTTTCTGTGCATAGGCGAACTCTGCATAGCCGGTCAGCATCACGACCGGAATATCCTTCGTATGAAACTGCGCGAAGGCGTCGAGTCCGGACAGCTTCGGCATGTGGATGTCGAGGAAAATGACATCCGGTGTATGGTCTTCGACATAGAGCAGCAGCTCTTCGCCGTTCGTAACCTCGATGAAGCTGTGCTGTTCCGGATACAGCTCCTCGATCATGCTTTTTAATCCCAAACGTGGTAGACGCTCGTCATCTGCCAGTATGATATTCATAGTCTATCCTTTCTGTTTCCGCGAACATGATTCCGCAGTTTCCGATCGTCTGGTGTCTACGCTTCGCCATAGAATGGAAGTCCTGCGTCACTACCCTGCGCTTATATCCGGGTACCGATGCCCTTCATCGGAATATACACCGTAAAACTCGTAATACCATCCTCGAGCGTGATATCCAGTCGTGCGTCCGGATCGAAAATCTTCAGTCGATTTTCGACATTCATGATGCCGACATGCTTCGAAGAGCGTAGCGTATCGAGGTCGATCGGAATACCGTTATTTTTTATCGAAAGCACCAGTGTGCCATGGTCAATGCAGGCAGCCGTCCAGATGGTGATCGACCGTCCATCCGGATCCATGCCGTGCTTCATCGCATTTTCGACGAAGGGCTGAATCAACAGACGTGGAATCTCAATCTCGCGGGTAGCCTCCGCACATTCGCAGACATAGGTGATACGCTCATCGAAACGAAGCTTCATGAGCTCGCAGTACTGAGTACAGAACTGAAGCTCCTGCGCGACAGTGGTCGTTTTTGAGTTGCTACAGGTATAGCGGAAGATATGCGTTAACTGCAGAATGCCGGCCTCCAGCTCCTTTTTCATTCCGAGACGATTCAGAGAGACGAAGCAGTTCAGCGTGTTATAGAGGAAGTGCGGATTGATCTGACTCTGTAGTGCCCGGTATTCCGCTTCCTGTCGCTGAATCTCGTTTTTATAGGAACGCTGAATATAGAGATCCAGCTGATGAATCATTTCATTCAGATGCTCTCCGATCATCGTAAACTCGTCCGCGACATAGAAATCGTTTCGCGCCATGAGTTCCTCCGGGATATGAATATCGAGATTTCCATTCGATGCAGATTCCATCGCGCTCAGAATTGAGTTCAGCACGATGGTCGTCTTCTGAGAGTTCTTCCGGAAGAAGAGACAGCCGGCGATGATGGTCAGTACACCGAGAATCGCCGCGAGAATCCAGATAAGGAGAATCGACTTCATGTTGTCATGGTAAGAGGACAGAAACACAAGCGTCCATGGCATCCCCTTGATGCTGCGCTGATAGCGGAGATAGGTATCACCGGAGGTCCGGATCTTAGCGTCTTCGCGCAGAAGATAAGGCACCGCTTCGTCATCCAGATAACCTTCGTGATAAATCGGTTTTCCATTCTGATCTACGATGATAAATCCGGAGTGCGGGGTCAGCTCGACACTGTCAAACATGCCCCGGATTGGTGCGAGCGACGAGTCGATGCGCAGGACACCAAGCTTTCGCTTCGTATTAATATTCTTCACCGTATGAAACGTTGCGATGACCTCGGACTGCGTATTCATAAATGGCAGTGGTTCCGTGATGGAGTAGCGAAACGGCTCATCGAGCAAAAATCCATCTGCAAACCAGTACTGATCATTATAGCGAAAGTCCGCCGTCTCCAGCAGATCCCGATTCCGACTCGTCGTCAGAATCATCTGGTTCTTCGGATTTTTCGGCATGAACGAAATCGAGAGGATATCATCGCGCGAAGTGATCATCAGACGCTGCATACAGAAGATATAGTTCTGCCGGTAGGACCCGATGCGATAGTTTGCCGGCCCCTCCACCGTGTACTGCGCGTTATCGACAGCGGTATAAAAATTAATGATGTCATCATAAATATACGGCGTCAGTGCCATATGCTGCAGATCGGAAAAGTAGGTGCTCATATTACTGGAAATTTCGTACAGCGTCGTCGAGAAGTAGGTCTCGTTTTCCTTCTGAATCCGGTTTTGCAGGTAAAAGGCGAGGCAGGACGAGAGGATCGAAATCGGCAGGATGATACTGAAAAGAAAAAGCAGGATGAGTTTGTTCTGAAAGCTCTGTGATCGGCGCATCTTTCTCCTCTGTCAAAATCCACAAAAAATTTGAGTGCTTATAATTCCTATTTATAATATTTGAATCAATCCGCCGCGTCAACTGTCTCCCGGGCGTAGACATGGTCCGAATCCAAGAAGAGGTAACCGTTCAGACAGAGTGAAGTCAAGGCGTGGCTCGGCGGACAGTAACAGAAAAGGGTACCAAAGTGTAGAATTGAGTCACTTCAAGATGAATCTGTGTCCTGTTACTATGGATGTACATGAAAAAGCGCGCTTACCACACGAAGAAACGAAAGAAAAGGAAGGAAATGATTATGAAGAAATTCGCTACCTCCATGCTGATCGCAGCGATGGCAGTTACATCTGTAGCATGTTCGAAGGCTCCGGAAGAGCCGAAGACCACCGAGGCCGCTGAGACGACCGCAAAGGCAGAGCAGGCAGAGCAGGCAGACAAGGAAGAGAAGGATGCGCCGAAGAGTGACGTTACCCTCGAGTTCTTATACAACCTGAATGGTGAGGCTATCAGTGATGAGGTGCAGGCAGTCTGCAAGCAGTTCACAGAAGAGACCGGTATCGGCGTTGAGGCGATCATGCCAGGAAGTAACTTCTCTGACATCATGAAGACCAGAATGGCTTCTCAGCAGCTTCCGGACGTATGGACGACCCATGGCTGGGCAGTCGCACGTTACGCTGAGTACCTTGCACCGCTGAACGATTTCGAGTTCGCAAACCATATTTCACCCTCCATCGCAGAGCAGATCACCGATGCAGAGGGTAACCTCTATACTCTTCCGATCGACATGGATCTGACCGGTATTGTATACAACGTAAACGTACTGAATGAGGCTGGTGTCAATGTAGACGACCTTAAGACATGGGATGACTTCGATGCAGCCTGCGAGAAGGTAAAAGCCATCGGCAAGACTCCGATCCAGATCGGTGGTAAGGATAGCTATACCGTCGGTAATCTGATGGATTTCATCGCTCCGACCTTCATCTCCAACGAGGATGAAGCAAATCAGCAGGCACTGCTTGACGGTTCCTTCGACTGGTCGAAGTGGAACGTAGTCGTTGATAAGGTTGCCGGCTGGAATGAGGCTGGTTACTTCAACAAGGATGCCGTAACTTCTGACTTCATGACCGGCGTGAAGGCGATGGCAGCAGAGAAGTCTGCATTTATGTTCCATTCCGCTTCTGCCATTACTGAGATGTATGTACAGAATCCGGATACCGAGCTCGGATTCATGCCACTGCCTGCACGTGAGACTGGTTTAAAGACCTCCCTTATGACGGGTGAGCATTTCGCAATCGGTATGTCGAAGACGACAGAGCACCCAGAGGAAGTAAAGCAGTTCATGGAGTTCATGGCGAGAGAGGACATCTGTGGAAGACTTGCAACCAAGTGCGGTATGCCTTCTGGTCTTGATAACGTAGAGAGTGATACCGGCCGTCTCGAGGCATTCTACGGCAAGTATGCAAACAACCCTGAGATCCTGAACATTCCTTACTTCGATCGTAAGTACCTTCCAAGCGGTATGTGGAATGACCTTTGTGTAACTGGTGGCACCATTCTTTCCGGACAGAAGAACGCAACAGAAGATGCTGTCGCTCAGATGAAGAACAGCTACGAAGAGAAGAAGGCACAGGAGTAATGAAATGAAGGTACAAAAAAAGGGAGTAATTAATCTTTTTTACATTCCTGCTGTTGTACTGTTCCTGGTTTTCGTAATCTATCCGTTCCTGCATGGTATAAGAATATCCTTTACCAACTGGAACGGATATTCGCAGACCATGAAGTTTGTGGGAATGAATAACTACGTTCGCCTCCTGAAGGATCCGAACGTAAAGACCGCACTGGTCAATACACTGATTTATGGTATCGTGAGTACGATCATCCAGAATATCCTGGGACTCGCGTATGCCCTGTTCCTGAATACGAAGTTCCGGGGACGTGCCATCGTTCGAACCGTCATTTACATGCCGGTCATGATCGCCTCTCTCATCATGGGTTACATCATGTACTTCGTATTCCAGTATGATGGTGGTGCACTGAACGACATCCTCATCTGGCTCGGACGTGAGCCGGTAGATCTTCTGTCGAGCTCGAACGCGGCCATCGCCATCATCGTCATCGTTAACTCCATCCAGTTCGTGGGTGTCTCCATGGTTATCTACCTCGCCGGCTTACAGAACGTGCCGAGCATGTACTATGAGGCTGCGAAGCTGGACGGTGCCAATGCTGTTGAGATCTTCAAGAATATCTCTCTGCCGCTTCTGATGCCGGCCATTTCGTCGTCGACCATCCTGAACCTTATCGGTGGACTGAAGCTCTTCGATCTCGTTATGGCGCTCACCAGTGGTGGACCTGGATTCTCTACCCACTCACTGTCAACACTCGTAACCAACCAGTACTTCTCGGCCCAGTCCGCAGGCTATGCATCCGCCATCGGTATCGTATCCTTCCTGCTGATCATGGTCATCAGTAACGTGGTTATCAAATTCTTCGACAAGCGGGAGGTGGATGTATAATGCAGAAGAAATCAAATCTGTGGAAATATCTACTGGCGATTTTTATCGTTTTTGTCCACATCATCCCGATCTACATGGTGATCGGTCTTGCATTCAAGTCACCGTATGACCACTCCTCGAGATGGGTACTTCCGGGCTACATCTATACGAAGAACCTCTATACTGCGCTCGAAAAGAGCGGCATGATGCTGGCCCTGAAGAATACCATCCTGATCACCGGTGTATCGATCATCCTGATCACCGTCATCGGTGCGATGGCCGCTTACCCGATTTCGAGAAATAAGAGTAAGCTGAATGTCATCGTAAAGGGTTTCATCATGGGTGTCATGATGATTCCACCACTCAGCATCTTGGTACCGCTCTACTCCTTCATGGCGAACATCGGCGGTATCAATACCTACTGGGGCATCATCGTGGCCCTCGTTACCTTCCAGTTACCGACCAGTATCTTCCTGTATAGTAACTTTATCCAGTCGATTCCGGTAGCGCTGGAAGAAGCAGCAGCCATCGACGGCTGCGGACCGATTCAGATCTTCTTTAAGATCATCCTTCCGCAGTTAAAGCCGGTGACCGCATCGGTTATCATCATCACCGGTGTGTACTGCTGGAATAACTATCAGTTTGCACTGTACCTTCTTCAGTCACCGAAGATGAAGACCGTTACACTGGCGATCGCCGGATTCTTCTCCGCCGATGCAGCGAACATGAACGGTGCCGCTGCGGCCGCGTTCATCGGTATCCTGCCGGTTATCGTACTCTTCCTCTTCCTGCAGAAGTATTTCATCCAGGGTATGGTAGATAGCGCAATTAAATAAAATATGTTTATGGCCAGGCCAATCACGCAATGAAATAGAAGTAATTGTCGAGGCCTGGCTATCGTTGTAGAAATAGATGGAGGCCGTTATGGGCATCACTTTTAATGAAGAAAAAAAGGTGTTTCTGCTAAAAACAAAGAACACCAGCTACCAGTTCCGCGTGGCGGAATTCGGATTTCTGGAGCATTTATATTACGGAAGGAGAGTGGAGGAGGCCGTGGATTACATCCCGGTCCGCCTTCGCCATGGTTTCGAGGCGAATCCGTATGAGATGAAGCAGGACCGTACACTGTGTCTCGACGTACTCGAGCAGGAGTATCCTGGCTTCGGCGTATCTGATTTCAAGACATCTGCATGCAGTATCATCCACGCAGATGGATCCAACTGTATTGATTTTCGTTACGTTTCGCATCGCATCTATAACGGGAAGTATACGATCGAAGGCATGCCATCTCTTCGGAATAAGGGGGATGACTGGATGACGCTCGAGGTCGTACTGCAGGATGTCGCAACGAAGGTAGAAGTGACCCTGTTCTACGGTGTACTGGAGAGCTGTGATGTCATCACGAGACATGCGGTGATTCGAAATCTCGAAGATACCGAAATTACACTGCATGCAGCCCACTCCACCTGCCTCAGCTTCCCGACCGATGAGATGGACCAGATCGATTTTTACGGCAGCTGGGGACATGAGCGAAATGCACAGCGAACACCGGTCCGTCATGGCAAGACCGTCGTGGACAGTATCCGTGGCATTTCGAGTCACTACTATAATCCGACCATCGTGTTATGTGATCACGAGACGACGGAGACGGCTGGTGACTGCTATGGCGTCGCCCTCGTCTACAGTGGAAACTTCCAGATTACGGTTGAGGTCAATGACTTCAAGCAGACACGTGTGGTGGCCGGCATCCATCCGGACACCTTCTACTGGAAGCTGAATCCGGGTGAAACCTTTGCGACCCCGGAGGCAGTGATATCTTTCAGCGCAGCAGGTCTCACCGGATTAAGCCATCATTATCATGATGTCGTACGGCACTTCCTGATTCCGGGACAGTTCGAGAATCAGCGCTGTCCGGTACTCCTCAACAACTGGGAAGCGACGATGATCGACTTCGATGAAGAGCAGCTTATGCAGATCGCAAGTGCAGGTAAGGAGCTCGGCGTCGAGATGTTCGTCATGGACGACGGCTGGTTTGGGCGAAGAACGAATGAGTTCCGTGGACTCGGTGACTGGCAGTGCAATCTGGAAAAGCTTCCGAGCGGCATCGCCGGCTTCTCGAAGCGGATTCATGGTCTCGGACTCAAGTTCGGCATCTGGATCGAACCGGAGATGATAAGTGAAGACTCCCGGCTTTATGAAGAGCATCCGGACTGGTGCATCGCTATCCCAGGCAGAAAGCCGACCAGGCAGCGGTATCAGCTGATTCTCGATTACAGTCGCGATGAAGTCGTCGAGTACATATTTGATCAGATTTATAATGAGTTCAAGGACGCGGAAATCGACTACATCAAGTGGGATATGAACCGCAGCATGACCGATCGTTTTTCACAGGCACTGCCGGCAGAACGACAGGGTGAGCTCTGTCACCGTTATGTGCTCGGCTTCTATAAGCTGATGGAGAAGCTCACCACGACCTTTCCGCAGATTCGTTTCGAGGGCTGCTGTGGTGGCGGCGGACGTTTCGATATGGGTGTTCTGTACTACGCACCGCAGATCTGGTGCTCCGATGATACAGATGCCATCGAACGGATCAGTATCCAGCATGGTACCTCCTTCTTCTATCCACCATCTGTGATGGGGGCACATGTTTCTGTCTGCCCGAACCAGCAGACCGGCCGTAGCGTATCGATCGATACGAGAGCCGCGCTTGCCTACTACGGCACCTTCGGCTATGAGCTCGATCCAAATGAGCTGAATGATGAAGAGAAGGAAGCTGTGAAGCGCCAGATTCAGTACTATCAGGAGCATGCGCTGACAAGCGCGTTTGGTAAGTACTACCGTCTGACCGGCGTGGGGCATGAATTCGTCGCCTTCATGTCGGTGGCGGATGATCAGAAGAGCGCCGTCTTCAGCTTCGTACAGCGACGTACCAGCGCGAACAAGGGCATCATTTACATCAAGCTGCGTGGTCTCAACGAAGCTGCGGTTTACACGATCCCGGAGCTCGGCCTAGAGTTAAGTGGTGCGAGCCTTATGTATGCCGGACTTCCGATGCCGGTGATCAAGGCAGACAACACAGCGAAGACCTTTACGCTGATTCAGAAGTGAATAGAAGTGAATAGAAGTATCATAGAATGAAAGACGTAGCCCGCCACGGGTATCTGCAGATGAGTTGCGCATCGGAGAGCTCTTCGGGCGTAGCTCTGCCGTGGATTGGAAACGTCAGATGGGTAGAGTATCAGGAGGATAAGAAAATGAAATTACGTTCACAGGAAGTACGTACACTGGCTCCGGAGAATGATCCGCTGAAGATGGGTATGGGCTGGAAGGTCGAGGACCTCGGTAAGCCGCAGATCATGGTGGAGAGCACCTTCGGCGACAGCCATCCGGGCAGCGCGCACCTCGATCAGTTCGTGAAGCAGGCGGTGCAGGCTGTCAACGAAAACGGTGGTAAGGCGGCCCGTTACTTCGCAACCGATATGTGTGATGGCATCGCACAGGGCCATGACGGCATCAATTACTCACTCGCACACCGCGATGCGATCACAAACCTCGTGGAGGCACAGGCAAACGCCAGCGTATATGACGGCGGTGTCTTCATCGCAAGCTGTGATAAGTCCATGCCGGCCATGCTGATGAGCATCGGTCGTCTCAAGGACATGAGTGCCATCGTTGTGACCGGTGGTGTTATGGAGGCGCATACCCTTCCGAAGGAGTACGTCGTTAACGATCCTGCCTGCGCGATCAACGAGCTTCTGACCCTCGAGCAGATCGGCAAGTTCGACGCCTGGGAGAAGACCGGCGTGATCCCGAACAGCCAGCTCGATTACTATAAGCACAACGCCTGCCCGAGCTGTGGCGCCTGCTCCTTCATGGGCACCGCCTCCACGATGCAGGTCATGGCAGAGGCCCTCGGGCTGATGCTTCCGGGCACCGCTCTGATGCCAGCCACTGCTCCGGAGCTCCGGCAGGCAGCGTATGATGCTGGCAAGCAGCTTATGGAGCTTGTGAAGAAGGGCATCACCGCAAAGGACATCGTGACGAAGGAGAGCTTCGAGAACGCGATCATGGTCCATGCCGCGATTTCCGGTTCGACCAATGCAACCATGCATCTTCCGGCCATCGCACATGAGTTCGGCATCGAGATCGATGCGGAGACCTTCGACCGTATGCACCGTGGCGCACATTATCTTCTGAACATCCGTCCGTCCGGCGACTGGCCTGCACAGTACTTCTACTATGCAGGTGGCGTGCCACGCGTCATGGAGGAGATCAAGTCGATGCTCCACCTCGACGTCATGACCGTCACCGGCAAGACCCTCGGTGAGAACCTCGAGGAGCTGAAGAAGAACGGCTTCTACGAGCACTGCGATGAGATCCTGAAGGAGAAGACGGCTGGACTGAACCGTGAGGTTACCCGCGAGGATATCATCCACAGCTTCGATAACGCAAAGGGCACCAACGGCAGCATCGCCATCCTCAAGGGGAACCTGGCACCAGAGGGCTGTGTCATCAAGCATACGGCCTGCCCGAAGGAGATGATGAAGGCGACGCTGACCGCGAAGCCATATGACAGTGAGGAAGCCTGCATTGCCGCCGTACTTGACGGTGAAGTGAAGCCGGGCGATGCGATCTTCATCCGCTACGAGGGACCGCGAGGCAGCGGCATGCCGGAGATGTTCTACACCGGTGAGGCGATCTGCGCGGATCCGAAGCTCGCATCCAGTGTCGCACTAATCACGGATGGTCGTTTCTCCGGCGCGAGCCGTGGTCCGGTGATCGGACATGTCAGCCCGGAGGCCGCGGTCGGCGGACCGATCGCCCTCGTGGAGAAGGGCGATCTCATCCAGATCGATGTGGAGCAGCGCCTGCTCGCCATCGTCGGTGTCAAGGGTGAGAAGAAGACGCCGGAAGAGATGGAGGCCATCCTCGCCGAGCGTCGCGCGAAGTGGCAGCCGAAGCCACAGAAGTACACGAAGGGCCTGCTGAAGCTCTATGCTCAGCACGCCGTCAGCCCGATGAAGGGCGCATACATGGAGTGATGTCGCTTCTTAGCAATGCAGACGCGATGCACGCGGTGTAGGTAAGGAGCCGGCGGGATATCCCGCCGGCTTTTCAGCGCCTTTTTTCGCCTTAAGGTATGGAATCCTCGCCGACATGTGATACACTATGTGAAAGTATGGCCAGTCCACACATGAAAAAGATTCTTCCATAGAAAGAACAGGAGACATATATGAAAAAGGCGTTAATTACAGGTATCACAGGTCAGGATGGTTCCTATCTTGCAGAGCTTCTGCTGGAGAAGGGCTACGAGGTGCACGGTATCATCCGTCGTGCGTCGGTTTCCACGACCGAGCGCATCGACCACATCCTCGATCGGCTGATCATCCATGAGGGCGATCTGTCCGACTCCTCCAGCATCATCCGTATCGTGCTTCAGGTGAAGCCGGACGAGATCTATAACCTCGCGGCGCAGTCCCATGTACAGGTGTCCTTCGAGGCTGCCGAGTACACCGGTGACGTCGACGCGCTCGGTGTGCTTCGTATCCTCGAGGCCGTACACACCGCGGGTCTCGATAAGACCTGTCGTGTTTACCAGGCATCCACTTCCGAGCTCTTCGGTAAGGTCGAGGCGGTTCCACAGTCCGAGACGACCCCGTTCCATCCATTTAGCCCGTATGCGGTTGCGAAGCAGTACGGCTTCTGGATGATGCGTCAGTACCGTGACGCCTACGGCATCTTCGCCTGCAACGGCATCCTTTTCAACCACGAGTCTGAGCGCCGCGGTGACAATTTCGTCACTCGTAAGATCACACTCGCAGCCGGTCGTATCGCCTGCGGTCTCCAGGATCACCTCGAGCTCGGCAACCTGGATTCCCTCCGTGACTGGGGTTACGCGAAGGACTACGTCGAGTGCATGTGGCTGATTCTCCAGCAGGACGAGCCGGATGATTACGTCATCGCAACCGGCGTGCAGCACACCGTTCGTGAGTTCACCACGCTTGCATTTGCGCATGATGGCATCGAGCTCGAGTGGCGCGGCGAGGGCATCGACGAGAAGGGCTACGATAAGAAGACCGGTAAGATGCTCGTCAGCGTGAACCCGAAATGGTACCGTCCGACTGACGTCGTAAACCTCTTAGGTGACCCGACGAAGGCAAGAACCAAGCTCGGCTGGAATCCGCAGAAGACCAGCTACGAGGAGCTCTGCCAGATCATGGCCGAGCACGATCTTCAGCTCGCGAAGAAGGAAGCGGGGCTCCAGTAAGATCGGACGCCCATCGATGGCAGGCAGTGCCATCGAAGTGAACAGAGAAACATTGGCATGGGCAGGCGGCGCAGATCGAAACGTCGGCCTGCTCATGTGATTTATATGGAGAAGTATATGGAAAAAGTCCTGATTTTTGGCGCGGGCGGCTTCGTCGGAAGCTACCTCTCGCGCGAGTTTCTCGAGCATGGCTACGCCGTGGTCGGGAGTGATAAGGCCACGCGCGGGCAGCTGCCGCCGGAGGTCGCGTTCCACCCGGCGGATCTTCTGAACGCGGAAGAAGTTGAATCGCTGGTCAATGCTGTCGGCCCGGACGTCGTCATTAACCTCGCCGCCATCAGCAGCGTCGGGGCTTCGTGGGGCATCCCGCAGACGACGATCGAGGTGAACGTGGTCGGTGCGCTCAACATCCTCGAGGCCGCACGAAAGGCAGAGAAGAAGCCGCGCATCCTCTTCGTCGGCTCCAGCGAGGAGTACGTGATCACAGAGCAGGCGATCAATGAGGAAACGGAGCTCAACGCCAGCAACCCGTATGGCATCTCGAAGGTGACGCAGGAAAATTTCGCGGCGCTCTACCGCGCGCACTATGGACTTCAGGTCTACTGCGTGCGTCCGTTTAATCACACCGGCGTCGGCCAGCGCGATTCCTTCGTCCTCCCAAGCTTCTGTAAGCAGGTGGCGGAGATCGAGAAGAGCGGACAGCCAGGTACCATCCAGGTCGGCAATCTCAACATCGAGCGCGACTTCAGCCACGTGAAGGACATCGTCCGCGCATACCGCATGATCGTCGAGCAGGACGACTGCCGCGCCATCTATAACGTCGGCTCCGGCACGGCGTATAACCTGACGGAGCTGCTTCAGTACGTCACGAAGCTCAGCCACCAGTCGATCTCCATCGAAGTCGACCCGGCACGCTTCCGTCCGTCCGACCAGCCGCGCATCTGCTGCGACCACAGCCGCATCACCGAAGAACTCGGCTGGACCCCGGAGTACAGCGTTTACGACGCACTGAAAGAAATGTACGACGCATTTCTAAATGCCTGAGCGCCTGCGATGTACTCCAGGAAATGTACGACGCATTTCTGAATTCCGGAGCACCTGCGACAGGTCATGGAGGAAAAAGCAGGGGGTCCGGACAGGGATGTGTATCGGAACTGAAAATCAAAGATCGAAGTATCCGAAGCCGGCGGGAGATCCCGCCGGCTTCATTTATATATCGAAAAATTCGTGCAACAGGAATTTATTGCCGCACAGATATGGCTGGAGTAAAATGCAGAGTGAATTTTCGCATGGCAGAATTACAAAAATTAGGCAAAATAAACATAAAATCTGCATTTTTTAAACATGCTTTGTAAAAAAATCCTCAAAATTGAGTGAAAACATATTGACAGTCACTATATAACGTTATATGATGACAGTACATTATAAGACGTCTTAAAGCAGTGAAGCACTATGGCAAATTTGGAGGAATAATTATGAAGCAGGAGCACATTGATCAGATCAACAAGGCCGTTGCGGCCGTTGCAGCAAAGAAGCACATTAACCACTTCTATTTCGTAGCATGTGGTGGTTCCCAGGCATTTATGATGCCGGCACAGTTTATGTTTGATAAGGAGCTGGAGACCCCGTCAGGTATCTATACATCGAACCAGTTTGTACATGAAGTGCCGAAGGCATTAGGCGAGGATTCCGTCGTTATTACATGTTCTCATTCGGGAAATACACCAGAGACTGTCAAGGCAACCGAGATGGCAAGATCCATGGGTGCAACGACGATCGCATTATCGAACCTTGTGGATTCTCCACTGTGGAACGCAGCAGAATATCCGATCCACTATGACTGGGGCAAGGATGCAGATGCAAGTGATTTGAATAAGGCTGTATTATATTCTCTGGTTTTCCGTATTCTGGATGCAGTTGCTCCGTGCGATAAGTATAAGGAAGGTATCGCATCTGTAGAGAATATCAATGATGTTCTCGAGAAGGCAAAGGCTCTGTATGCTGATAAGCTGAAGGAGTGGGGCAAGAAGTATAAGAGAGAGAAGATGATTTACACCATGGGCAGCGGCGCTTGCTATGGCGAGACATATTCTTTCGCAATCTGCCTGCTGATGGAGATGCAGTGGATCCACTCGAATTGCATTCACAGTGGTGAGTACTTCCACGGCCCGTTCGAGGTAACTGATTTTGACGTACCATTTATCATCGTGAAGGGCATCGGTTCTACCAGACCGCTGGATGAGAGAGCATACAATTTCTGTAAGAAATATTCTGATTGCATTATGCTGATTGATTGTGAGGACTTCGATATGACCGGCATTGCAGAGAGTGTAAGAGAGTACTTTGCACCACTGGTAGCAGGCGCTGTTCTTCGCTCACTTGCAGATGAGTTTGCATATCAGAGAGGTCATGACCTTGGCGTTCGCCGTTATATGTGGAAGATGGAATACTAATCAGATATAAGGACGAAAGAACGACGGGGGTTCTGACAGGAAGATGAGTCAGGATTTCCGTCGTTCTGTCATAAATACAGATAAGGAGAAAGCGACATATGAAAATGAAGCGTGCTTTTGCTGCACTTATGGCAGCAGTAATGGGACTTTCCTTAGCAGCTTGCGGTAGCAGTTCCGGAACGGATACAACGACGGCAGCCAACGGCGCAGCGGCAACGGATGACGGAAAGGTTGTGATCAATTTCTTCCACCGCTGGCCGAATGATCCGAAGAACTCGATGTTTAAGGAGCTGGTTCAGGAATATATGGATGAGAACCCGAATGTAACCATTAACATGGATTGCATTCTGAATGATCAGTATAAAGAAAAAATCCGTATGATTGTAAGTACAGATGAAGTGCCGGATATTTTCTCTTCCTGGTCAGGAACATTTGCACAGGAGATGATCGCTTCCGGCAATGTTGCCTCATTAAACGATATGTATGAGTCCGATAAGGATTGGTCTTCGCAGATCGCACCGGCGAGTGTTGAAAAATTCACATTTGATGGACAGATCTACGGAGTACCATGGTCACAGGATGGTAAGGTATTCTATTACAACAAGAAGGTTTTTGAAGAGAATAATATCAGTATTCCGACAACCTGGAATGAGTTCATCGCTGTACTGGATCAGCTAAAGGCAGCAGGTTATGAGACTCCGATCATCGCGGGTCTGTCTGATGGCTTCGAGTCCCTGCATTATTTAGGCACGATGAACCAGAGAATGATCGATCCGGAGACGCTGGCGAAGGATTATGATCCTGCAACCGGAGAGTTTACAGATCCTGGTTACACTGAAGTGCTGAAGAAATGGCAGCAGTTAACATCCTATATGGGAGAGACCAGCACCGCGATTAATCATGAGACCGCCAGAAACACCTATTTTGCAACCGGTGAGGCGCCGATCATGTATATGCAGTTTGCAGAGATTCCGATGCTTGAGAAGTCCCTTCCGGATGATTTCGAGTATGGATTCTTTAATTTCCCTGCATTTGAGGATGGCAAGGGCGATCCGAAGGAGCTGACCGGTGCACCGGAAGGCTTCATGATCAGCAATAAGGCGAAGAATCCGGAAGAGTGCCAGAAGTTCTTAAAGTGGCTGGTAAGCAAGAAGGGCGGAGAGGCTCTGACAACACAGTGCGGTGATCTTTCCTCTGTTGCAGGTGCAGTAGATGAGACGAATGCACTGCCGTCACAGTTAGAGGCGATGGATATCATCAAGAACGCAAGCAAGCTCACCCCATGGTTTGATAATGCATGCGATCCTGGCGTATATACCGTATACCAGCAGGTAGCACAGGCGATTGCGACAGGTGATGAAACACCGGAGAGCGGTATGCAGGAAGTACAGCAGGCTGCAGCATCCTTACATTAAAGAAACACGCGGCCCGATGGTCGTAAAATAGTAAATATGAATCCGTTCGAGGCAGGGAATCACCTGCTTCGGGCGTGATGAAAAGATGGGATGGATGATTTTGACGAAGAAGAAAAATTTAGAAGCATTTATTTTTGCAATACCAGCACTCGTGATACTCGGTATCTTTGTGTATTTCCCACTGATTAAAAATATTATCTACAGCTTCCAGTCATTTACACTTTCTTCGGTAACCAAGGAATGGGTAGGACTGGCAAATTATCAGCAGCTTTTTACCGACAAGACTATCCTTGCCTGTCTGAAAAATAATATTCTTTATGCATTAATTTCCATTATCATACAGGTAGGATTCGGCCTCGTTCTGGCGGCAGTGCTGGAGGACGTCGTATTCCAGCGAGTTGCCCCGTTTTTCAGAAGTGTATATTTTATCCCGACGGTTATTTCGATGACCGTTGTGTGTCTGCTATTTAAATTTGTTTATAATCCTCAAATGGGATTGCTGAACAGCTTTTTACAGGCGATTGGACTAGATAATCTCGCGAAAGTCTGGTTGGGAAGCAAAAAAACAGCGATGTATGCAGTCATTGCGGTATCGCAGTGGCAGAGTACCGGATATACGACCATGCTGTTTATCGTGGCGATTCAGAAGATTCCGCATGATTTATATCAGGCTGCTGAGGTTGATGGCGCAAGTAAAATCGAACGGTTTTTCTATATCACCGTTCCGCAGGTAAAGCAGATGTTCTTTGTAACCATGATTTTAACCGTCGTGGGTGCATTTACCGTCTTTAACGAGCCGTATATTTTAACGGGTGGTGGTCCTGGTACCGCAACGATGGTTCTGTCTCTGCACATGTATCAGACGGGATTCATCAAGCAGAATATGGGGTATGCATCCGCGATTGCGATGCTGATCTTCGTGATTACAGCCGTATTATCTTCCGTACAGTTCTTTAGTTATGGAACGGATAAGGAGAATGGCGATGAGTAAAATACAGCAAAATAGAAACAAAATCGGAGTAGGCGAAGTACTATGTTTTGTTGTGCTCTGTATTTTAGCAATCCTGATTATTTATCCTCTGTGCTGGATTCTGATGTCTTCCTTTAAGGACTATCAGGGAATCTATGGAGATGTATGGGGACTTCCGAAAAAATGGCTCTGGGAAAATTACGTAACGGCGTGGAATAAGGGTATTTCCCAGTATTTTGCAAACAGCTTGATCGTTACGATCGCGACTCTGGCAGGCGTAGTATTTGTTTCTTCTTTTGCAGCATTCGGCGTATGTCAGATTAAGGGAAAGCTTGGAAATTTTGTATTTTTATTCTGTCTGTGCGGACTCCTTCTTTCCCCACAGGTATGTCTGCTTCCGCTGTTTATGCTGCTGAAGGCGTTAAAGCTGAAGAACACCCTGGGTGCGATGATTTTACCATACATTGCGTTCCGTCTTCCGGTTTCCATCATGCTGATCCGCTCGTTCTTTATCGGTATTTCAAAAGAAATGGAAGAGGCAGCCATCCTGGACGGAGCAACACTGTTCCAGATTTATAAAGAGATTTATCTGCCGCTTTCGAAGCCGATCATGTCAACTGTGGTCATCATGACGACGTACTATGCATGGAATGAATTCGTTTTTGCGACGATTTTTGTAGACAGTTCAAAACTCAGAACCATTCCGGTAGGTCTGATGGCCTTCAGTGACGGACTCATGACAGAATGGGGCGTTGTTCTGGCTGGTATGGTGATCGCCTGCCTCCCAATCATGATTCTGTTTATCGCGATGCAGAAGAACTTCGTTCGAGGCATGATGGCAGGATCTGTAAAGGGCTGATTTCAAGCAGATAATCGACAGGTTAGTGTGATAAGTAATGGGACAGAGTGCCGGACATGAATATGGAGGTTTGAGAAGATATGAAATTAATCGCAATCGGCGACAATGTAACGGATTGCTATATGGATGAGGGTGTGTATTTTCCAGGCGGCAATGCAGTGAACGTAGCTGTAAACTGTAAGAAAAACGGAGCGGAAAAAGTAAATTACATCGGCGTTTTCGGTGATGACGAGCGTGCAGATTATATTAAGCAGTGCCTGACAGAAGAGGGTGTTACGTATGACCGATCCAGAAAGGTATATGCACATTCGGCTCAGCCGAGAGTGTACCTGAAGGATGGAGACCGTGTGTTTGCAGCAGGCGTTCGTGACAGCTGTCAGCATCTATTCTCGATTAAAATCGTGAAGGAAGATGAGGAAATCATCAAGGAGTATGATATCTGCCATACCAGCTGCTACTCGAACTTAGAGTATGAGCTTCCGGCACTGGCGGAACTCTGCGCAGTTTCCTTCGATTTCTCAGATAAAAAGGATGAGGAGTATCTGAAGAGAACCTGCCCATATGTAAGCTATGCGTTTTTCTCCGGTTCGGACATGACGGAAGAAGAGTGCGAAGCGCTTTTAAAGCATGTGCATACATTCGGAACGAAAATTGTAGGCATTACCAGAGGATCGAAGGGCTCGATGTTCTATGATGGAGAGAAGGTATATCATCAGGGAATCAAAAAAGTAGAAGCCATCGATACCATGGGTGCAGGAGATAGCTTCATCGCCGGTTTCTTAACAGCACATGGTGATGGAAAAACGATGGAAGAGGCACTCGATTATGCGGCAGAGCGTTCTGCGCTTACCTGTACGATTCGTGGCGGTTTCGGACATCCACATCCGATGTGAGTTTTGCAATAATGAACTGTAAGAAGAATGGACTGGTGTTGACATGACAACAGTCCATTTTGATGTATGGAAAGCATGCTGATAGATGATAAATCCATGACTTTCTTTCGTGATTATGTAAAAAGGTAGAGGAGATATACTATGCTTCATATGGATTATCATGTACACTGTAAAAATTCTCCGGATAGCAGTGAGCCACTGGATGAAATCTGTCAAGGTGCAGTGGATGCCGGGCTTACGGAAATCATGGTCACGGATCATTATGAGTTATTCACCGATGATTATGGGCGTGCGGCGTTTGATCCTGCATATCTGGATCAATGTCTGGATTCGGTCATGGAATGCAGAGAAAAGTATAAAGACCGTCTCTATGTGGGTTTTGGAACCGAATTAGGACAGATTCATCTGCAGCAGAAAGCCGCAGACTTCATTACAGCTACCTATCCGTTTGATTTTGTGATTGCGTCCTTTCATAAAATTGACAATTTGGATTTGAAAGGATACGATTACCATAATGTAAGTTGTGATAGCTTAAAAGGGCGATATCTGGAAGGACTACTGAAAATTGCTGAAACGGGAGACTTCGACTGTCTCGGTCATGTGGATCTGATCAAGCGCTATGCTGCCGGACAGGGAATCAGCATTCGCTTAGAGGATGACGAAGAGGCGGTCAGGGAACTGTTCCGGATTTTAGTACGCAGAAATAAAGGGATTGAAATCAATACATCAGGACTTCGACAGGCTGTACATGAACAGTTTCCATCGAATACTCTTATAAAGTGGTACAAGGACGAGGGCGGAACCATCATAACGCTTGGGTCGGATGCACATCGCAGACAGGATGTTGGTGCAGGAATCCAGGAGGCGGAGAAGATACTACAGAGCTTGGGATTTCCTTATATTAGCAGGTTCAAGGAAAGAAGACTATTACAAGAGAAAATAAACTAAGGGAGAGAATAGCCGATGCTGGATCAGAATACGTCAATTCCGTTATACGAACAAATGAAAATTTCAATCAGGAGAGACATTGAAAGAAAAAAATATGCACCGGGAGATCGTATGCCGAGCGAGCCGGAGCTGGAAGAGCAGTACCGTGTCAGTCGAATCACAGTGCGTAGAGCGATCAAAGAGCTGTGCGATGAAAATGTACTGATCAAACGACAGGGGAAGGGAACGTTTGTGATAGGCGAAGAAAACAACGCGGCCAGACTGGATCAGGAAACCTTAGGCTTTCACGAGTCAATTCGACGAAATGGAAAAAGCGCAAGATCGGAAGTTATAAAAAAAGAGATTATCAAGGTTAAAAAGGAGTATGCCGGTGATTTGGAAATCGATCCGGACGATGATGTAATCTTTTTACAGCGGGTCATGTATGCGGATAAAAAGCCGATTATGATTGACAACAGTTATATTCCGCTTAAACGTTTCCCTGGAATTTTCGAAAAATTAACAGAGGATTTTTCGCTAATTGAGATACTGGAGAAGGACTATGGCGTGAAGCCCAAAAAGTATTATCGGGTATTAAAGGTTCGGAAAGCAAATGAAGAGATGAGCCGGCTGCTGAACTGCCAGCTGGGTGATCCTGTCTTTGATCTTTTTAAACTGACCTTTGATACACGTGACAATGCGCAGTATATCTCCATATCGTTACTGAATGGAGCAGATACATACTATGTGATGTCCAATGATGCCGGAAATGAAATCAAGCATAGTGGCTTAAGATGGAAAGTATAGATTCACCGATTTAAAGTGGCCTCCGTTTAGGAGGCTGCTTTTTGTTACTGGTGCGAAAACTTCGGGCTAAGCCCCAGGGAAATGCGAAGTATATATTCACTATAAAACATGTTAAAATGTACATAAGTATGTCCGGTGCAGGGACAGAGAGCTATACGGCTGCGCCGATGGGGGACGTGATGAGGTCTGGAATTCGTAATTTCATTATGAAAAACTGTTTTTTATATAAGCGCAGTACTCTAAAATATCATACGCGAACATTTTTTACACTGCTGCTCTGTATGTCGCTGTTGCTCACGCTGAGCGCGGGCGCGCCGCCGGTCTATGCAGAGCAGACGAGCGCTGCGACCGCAGCGCCGGCATCCGGCACCGAAACATCGCCGCCGCCCACGCCGCCGGCATGAACGGCCACCTCGCGAAGCCGATCGACATGGACGAAGTCGTGAAGGTCATCTGCCGCGTTTTAACGGGCTCTGACCCTATGAAGAAAAACTTGCAGAATTCTTAAGCCGGTCGAAAGGGGGTCAGACCCCTCTCGGATTCAGGTAGGCATCCTCGTAACGTCTTAAGCCGGTCGCAAGGGTGGTCAGACCCCCTTGCGAAACGGGGCGGTTTGACTGGACGTGCAAAATCTGAAAAAATCAGTTCCGTTTCAGCTTTTTCTGCGCTATAATATACAGCTGTAGCGGGGACATAGCTCAGTTGGGAGAGCGTTGCGTTCGCAACGCAAAGGTCGCGGGTTCGAATCCCGTTGTCTCCATAGAGTGGATCGTATTCGAAGCATCGGATACGATCCTTTTTTATGCCAAGGTTTCCCCCTCCGCATCATCACTCTGCGCCCGCCCATCTGAAAAGGACCCTCCATAAAGGAGAGCCCTTCACCTCTGCGCCAGTCGCTTCACTTCACATCACTTCTGCAGTATCTGCTTTTCGTTCTCCTGCACGCGCCGCTCGAGCGCTGTATACTGCCGGAGCTCGTCCTCTGTAAATCCCCGGAACTTCGCCTGCTCGTAGTCGCGCTCCGCGACCGCGATATCCTGAAGCACAGCATCCGCCGCCGGCAGCAGCTCGAGACGGATCTTCCGCGGCGCGCGTTTTTTCTTCGTCATTCCGTCCGCGTCTGCATCCTGTGCCTCGCCCCGCTTTCCGAAAAGACCAGTCGCCTCGGCTATTTCCGCCGCGTCACGTCGTTTTCTCGGTACGTCGACCACTTCGAGCATCCCGCGTGTGACCAGCTTCTGCAGCGCGGCGCGCAGCTCCCCGCGGCTCATATGCATCAGCTCAGCGAGATCCTTCCGGCTCAGCGCCTTTCCCGCATCCTTCCCGTCAGCCGCCTTCCAGTCATCCTTCCGGCTCAGCGCCTTTCCGGCATCCTTTCGATCAGTCGCCTCCACGGCATCTTCCCGCGCCGGCATCTGCGCTTCAGCCCCTCGAGCGAGCGCCTTTCCCGCGTCCTTCCGATACAGCAGCAGCGACAGTTCCGCCATCGTCATATCATACTTCAGCGCCACCGACTCGAGATAGCGCTCGAGCAGCTTCCGGTCCCGGTACTTCTCCACGATGATCCCATCCTCCGAAATCACCTCCTGCAGCGCCTGGCTCCGCTCCTCACCGAGCTTCTGCGTCCCCGGAATCGTCGCCGGGAACACGAAACCATCCTTCGCCGCATCCACCAGAAAATGATAGACCTGCAGCCGCTTCCGCTCATACGCCTCCTCATCCAGCACATGCTTGAAGAAGTCGTTGTAGCACTCGAACATCGCGAGCTTCATCTCCACCGTCCGCGCGAAGCTGATCTTCTGATTCACCAGTGAGCCCTTCGTCTTCACATAATAGTAGACCGGCGTCCGCAGCGCATAGAACGTCGTCGCATAGCGCACATACTCGAGATTAAACAGAAAATCCTCGCACCAGCTGAGCTTCGCATCCATCCGGATCCCGTGCGCCTCCACGAGCGAGCGCCGGTACAGCTTATTCCACAGCACCCCATAGTAGTAGTCCGCCGGGTTCTCCATCATGAAGCCCACGAACGCCTCGCGCCCGATCACCTGGTCAGTGTCAATGTCTCCTTTCCGCGACACCATCTTTCCGACGACACGATAGAAGTCCGCGATCACCAGATCGCAGCCCGTCTCCTCGGCTGCCCGCACCATCAGCTTCGTCGCATCCGCTGTCAGCCAGTCATCACTGTCCACAAACTGCAGAAACGTCCCCCGCGCCCGCGCGATCGCCTGGTTTCGCGTATCCGACACCCCCGAATTCTCCTTATGCACGACCACCACGCGCGCATCCGCCCGCGCATACCCGTCGCAGATCTCCCCGGACCGATCCTTACTTCCATCATCCATGAGGATCAGCTCGAAATCCCGAAACTCCTGATTCAGAATACTGTCCACACAGCGCGCGAGACTCTTCTCCGTGTTATACACCGGCACGATGATACTGACCTTCGGCTCCATAGGCACCTCCATCAAAAAACTACTTCTAGTTGTACCATAAAACCCTCCCGCTGACACTCGTATATTTCTGCTCACTTTCCCTAGGCTCATGCCTCCGTCCTCCACCTCCTTACGTCGCGCTCACTCATCCGCGCCCGCCACCTTTCTTATGCCAATGCCTCCGCCCTCGATCTACTCACTCCGCACCCTCCACCTTCTTTCGCCTCCTCGCGCCGCGCGGAAGCACGGATTCCCTCATGAAAGTGTAATGAAGTATCATTTATTCGCTCATGAAAGTGGCAGAGCACAAGAAAAACCGCTTAACTCAGATGTCGTATTTCTAACAAAGTCCTGGCGCTAAAAAACAGATGAACGTGTTAAACAGAAAAATGATCGGTGAAATCACAAATTGTGACTTCATCGATCATTTAAGATACGCTCTTTTTCCAAACCACTTCTGGCTGGCGATGATTCTTTATACAATCGCACAGATACAGATTGATCAGTGTCTGATATGGGATGCCGATGGCAGCCGACTGATCCTTGAAATAGGCCACGACTTTCTCATCCAGATTAATGGTTACCTGCTTCTTAAGCGATTTTGCATACGGATTTTTTGCCGCCTTACTAAAATCAAACTCTTTCTCTAAAAACTCATCTCTTTCGTTCGTCATTCCCTACTCCTTTCATAGCCTGCTCTTTCAGTTGTCGTAGCCTTTCTGGACGAAATAATACGAAAGCCCTCCTATAATTATAGTGTAATTATACGTCAACCAGAAACGGATCGCTTTTTTGAAACCAAAATGCATTATTGCGAAGTATATGGGCGAATCTGCATCTCCGCAGACCATGGTTTTGACTGTGCAAAAAGTTTTCAAAATTTGCGCTTGACGATTTGGCAAGTCAGAAATAGAATTATATTAGGCTGAGTAATGAAGCTTGGCAAAAGGAGGGAAGATTATGGGCAAGGAGTTGGGAGAACGAATATATGAAATGTTGCAGAAACAGGGACTTCAGCAAAAGGAACTGGCAGAACGAATCGGTATCACGGAAACTGCTATGTCACGTTATATTTCCGGAACGAGAGAACCTAAACCTGATGTGATTGCTAATATGGCAACTGCATTGCACACAACATCAGATTATCTCCTGGGAATTGAGAATGATGAGTTCAATTATCATCATGTTCGCCGTATGATCGCAAGAAATGCTTCTTCTATGACGGATCAGGAAAAGAAAGCTCTGATTGAAGCACTGTTCGGGGAGGCGTAAGGATTGCCAATCAAAATATCGAATCAAAGATACGAAGAAATCAAGCGTATCGTCGTAAGAATGTTTGTAAAATACGGAGTATCTTGCGTGCCAATTAACGGTTTTGAAATCGCACATAAGATGGGGATTAAAGTTATTCCTTACTCAGCCATCGCTCCAAGTAAGCGTTGGCTTCTTATTAAAAAAAGCGAGGATGGCTTTTCGGTAGAAATGGATAACGGTCAGTGGTACATATTCTATAACGACGAGAAAGATTATGGGCGTGTAAATCATACCATTATGCACGAGCTCGGTCACATTGTTCTTGACCACACGGAGGATAGTGAGTTGGCAGAAAAAGAAGTGAAATTTTTTGCCAAATATGCACTTGCGCCACCCGTTCTTATTCATAAGCTCAAACTGGATGATCCGGAAAGCATAGCACAGATATTTGAAATAAGTTATGAAGCTGCATGTTATGCTTACTTCCATTGGTGAAAAAGCAGGCACTCGATGTGGATAATCTGGCGCTGATAGCGTGTTCTGATACGAAATCAAACGATTCATCTGTGAATACGCAGAAAGGAGTTCATTTTTTTGTAGACGATTACCGATTCAATGGAATCTATAACAATCCAGAAAAAACTTTGGCAAAATACGCTCAATACTCATTTCTTCTTACGCCAGATTTTTCAACGTATGCGGACATGAACTTGTGGCGCCAGATGGAAAGCGTTGCAAAAAACAGATGGTGCGGAGCTTATTGGCAGAGCAAAGGTTTAATAGTTGTGCCGACAATCAGCTGGAGCACACCAAGTAGTTATGATTTCTGCTTTGATGGTGTGGAGAAAAACGCTATCGTTGCTATTGGGATGATCGGCTGTAAGCATGATCGCCTTAACTTCATGTGTGGATATTATGCTATGTTAGAAAGGATTCATCCCGAAACCATTATCTGCTTTGGAACGCCGTTTCCAGAGATGAAGGGAAATATTGTCACCGTAGACTATAGTACTTCACGGAAGGTGGTGCGTTGATATGGGTGGACGTGGATCTTTTGCGGCTGGAAATAAAGTTCCTTATAGCTATAAAACCATCGGAACGATTGATGGAGTTAAAGTATTAGAGGGTATTTCGGGTAAACATGGTTTGCCTGAAGAAGCGCATTCAAGTGTGGCTTATATCAAGCTTAAGCCAGATGGAACATTCCATGAAATGCGATTTTATAATGAGTATCATTATTTAACAACGGAGATTGCATATCATCCTGAGCCGAATTTGAATAATGGAAATCGTACCGAAAGTATTCTTCATGTACATGAGTATCCACAGCAAAATAATTTTCTGGTACGCCCGGCGCATCGAATTACAAAACAGGAATACCAAAAATATAAGCGATTCTTTAAGGGGGTGCCTGAAATTGAAAAATGGTAATGTTCGTGAGTTTGTTGATCATATTTACTACGGAGATGAACTTTGGTTCCTATATGAAGGGAAAAAATACTTCCTGGAAGGGTGGATGAACGACGGCAGACTTGATTTGTGCTTATACGAAATGGCAGACAATGGAGAAAAGTACATTTGGAAGGGGAGTGCAACGCAGTATCCGGTTGAAGCGTTTTTAGAAGCCAGAATCTGGAACGGAAAATCTTTCTGGGATGCCGAGCAGGATATGGAATGGGTAGATGCTTAAATAGTAATCTGTGATAATATGGATAATCGACTTCATATTTACCTCTATAGCGAGTATTAAGCCTGTCGTGGCAGAAAAATAATTTGAGGTCACAAATTATGCCCTCAGATTATTTTTCTTTTGAGGTTCCAGTCTGGAACCTCAAAGATGTTTGATTAAAGATAGATTTGAAGGCGCATACAGTTGAAGCAGTGAAGTCACAAATTGCGACTTCACAGAATTCCATTTTTCACTCTGACCAGGAAGGTGGTCGCAGGAAACAGGAGGATAAAGCATGGTAGGAAAATATAAAGTTATTACGCTCTGCGGCAGCACCCGCTTCAAAGAGCAGTTCATGGAGGCCCAGAAGCGGCTGACGCTCGAAGGCAATATTGTCATCAGCGTCGGCCTCTTCGGCCACGCCGGGGACCAGGAAGTCTGGGACGGCATGGACGAGGGCACCCTCTCGAAAACGAAGGAAATGCTCGACGACATGCACAAACGGAAAATCGACATGGCCGACGAAATCTACGTCATCAACGTCGGCGGCTACATCGGCGACAGCACCCGCTCGGAAATCCAGTACGCCGAAGAGCACGGGAAAACCATCCGGTACTATCAGGAAGTATAATCAGATAGCTTGCGGAATGTAAAAAATTTTGTCGCAGAACCGCGATATGATCATAGTGCAGAAGAGCATCTGCGTCAGATAGACAGGAGGAACGGATTATGAATACACAGCAGATCATCGGCTTTCACAACCCGGATGAGGAATACGGATATTTGAGTAACTGGTATCGGTCGGATTTCGAAAAGGACGGCATCCGGTTCTCTTCTATGGAGCAGTACATGATGTACCAGAAGGCGCGCTGCTTCCGGGACGAGAAGGTCGCCGCAGAAATCCTGAAAAACCGATGACGTCGGCCGCATCAAGGAACTGGGCCGCCAGGTTTCAAACTATGATGAAAGCAGATGGAACGGCATGCGCCAGATCCTCGTATACGAAGGCCTCCTCGCGAAGTTCGAGCAGAACGAAGACCTGAAGGTCCAGCTCAAATCCACCGGCGATTCCATCCTCGCAGAGTGCGCCGTCAAGGACCGCATCTGGGGCATCGGCTTATCGATGAAGGACCCGGACCGGCTCGACGTGAAAAAGTGGCGCGGAACGAACCTGCTGGGATACGCACTCATGATCGCAAGAGAACGGGTGTGAAGGGCGAAAATCCAGATACCAATATAAATACGTATTTGACGATGTATAGATATGAATAAATGCAGATCAAAATGCGCAGAATATGAGCACTTATAGGTATTTAATCAACACTATATAAAAATACGTCTATTATTTTGGAGAGATGCTGGATGGTAAAATTGATATTTGTAGGGGATGAATAGATGGCTAAACTTATAGAGATAACTGGAAAAGCATTATCTGGAGAGTGGGGGACTGATGATAAAACTGGAGATGGAATACCGGTACTCAGAACTACAAACTTTACAAACGAGGGCGTAGTCGACTACCACAATGTTGTCACAAGGACAATCGCTAAGAAAAATATTGAAGAGAAGTATCTTCGTTTAGGGGATATTATCATTGAAAAATCCGGTGGAAGCGATAAGCAGCCCGTTGGAAGAGTGATATATTTTGATGGGCTGGAAAATACATATCTGTTTAACAATTTTACCGGACTATTAAGAGTGAAGGAACCAAATCTTTGGTTCCCTAAATATGTGTTTTATTCTCTATATGGTAATTATCGAAGAGGTGGAACAAGACCATTTGAAAATAAGACGACGGGTCTTCATAACTTAAAAATAGATGATTATGTTTCAAGATATGAAGTACAAGATAATTCTTTTGAAAGGCAAATTGAGATAAGTGCTCATCTGGATAAATTGTATTCAATAATTAAGATGAGAGAGGAAGAGCTAATTAAATTTGACGAACTCGTTAAGGCCCGATTTGTCGAGATGTTCGGAGATGAAACGAACCCGTATAACTGGCCTGTGGTTAATGTTGAAGAGGTTGCAAATGTATCTGTTGGAGTAGTCATCAAACCAGCTCAGTATTATACAAATGCAGAGCATGGGGTAAAGGCTTTTCGGTCGCTTAACATTGGACCAATGACAATCAAAGATGGTGACTGGGTGTACTTCTCCCGTGAAGGAAATGTTAAGAATGCAAAATCACAACTGAAAGAAAATGACCTATTGATAGTCCGGTCTGGAGCTCCGGGGACAGCATGTGTGGTGCCGAAACAGTATGAGGGCTGCAATGCTATAGATATTATCATCGCAAGGCCAAATACAGAACGAATTAACCCGTATTATCTTTGTACATACACCAACATGCCTCATGGCAAGAGACAGATTGAAGAGGGAACCGGAGGTGCAGCGCAACAGCACTTCAATGTTGGAAAATACAACAAGCTCCGGCTTATGCTCCCACCAATGGACCTTCAAAAAGAGTTTGTAGAGTTTGTTGCTCATGTCGACAAATCAAAAGCTGCAGTACAGAAGTCTCTAGATGAAACGCAGGTGTTATTCGATTCGTTAATGCAGAAATATTTTGGATAAAATACGGGTATCAGTGGAGTTGGGACAGATTGGTCGGTGATTTACCTCCTTTATGAAGGAGGATGCGAATATATGTCTGACTTTGATAAGTACATGCTGAAATTGGCAGAAAACGAGGTGGAGTGACCATGGAACGCTGGGAGAATGAGCAGAACATTTCTGAAATGATGATTTATACCACAGAGGATGGCTTGACAAAGATCGAAACGACCTTCGATGGAGATACCGTTTGGCTTTCCATTGACCAGATGGCGGAGCTGTTTCAGAGAGACAAATCTACCATTTCCAGACATATCAAGAATATTTTCGCTGAGGGCGAATTGAAGCGAGAAGCAGTTGTTGCAAATTTTGCAACAACTGCCGCTGACGGTAAGACCTATCAGGTGGATTACTATAATTAGATGTCAAGAACTACCTGAATGAGAAAGAACTTCGGGCGATGGGACAGCTTGTGTCTGGCTATCTGGATTTTGCAGAACGGCAGGCAGAACGGGTTATGACTATGCAGGACTGACCGAGGATATTTATTTGCAAATACAGGTATCAGTGGAGTTGAGGTAGATTGGTCGGTGATTTACCTCCTTTATGAAGGAGATAAATCCATGGAAGAGAAGATTGTTGTTATCATCAACGCGATGGCGGAAGTGCTGAATGCATCACAGCTTCGGAAATTGCAGGAAGTGCTGTTAAAGGAGCTGGCTGCCAATGAAGCTGTTCAGCAGACCACGTCAAATGAAGAGTATCTCCAGATGTTCCTGAATGCGAAAAAGATTGAGGGCTGCTCCGAAAGGACGGTCCAGTATTACCAGGTGACAATCAAGCATTTTCTTCGTGCGATTGAAACAAAAGTTCAGAAGATATCTACCGAAGAGATACGACAGTATCTGGTGGATTATCAGGGCATAAATGACTGCAGCAAGACGACCGTCGACAACATTCGACGAAACATATCGAGCTTCTTCTCCTGGCTGGAGGAGGAAGACTATATTTTGAAAAGTCCGATGCGGCGTATCCATAAAATCAAGGCAACGAAAATCGTGAAGACCATCATTTCGGATGAGGATATCGAAAAGCTCAGGGGCTGCTGTCAGCATGCAAGAGACCTGGCCATCATCGATCTTCTGTATTCGACGGGAATTCGAGTCGGCGAGTTGGTGCGTCTGAATCGAAAGGATATCAATTTTAATGACCGGGAGTGTATCGTTCTCGGTAAAGGTGATAAGGAACGAAAGGTTTATTTCGATGCGAAGGCAAAGATTCATCTGCAGGAGTATCTGGCGATGCGCTCAGATAATAATGAGGCACTGCTGGTGACACTGGATGCGCCGCATGTTCGATTGAAAATCAGCGGCGTGGAGATACGACTCCGAAACCTCGGAAAGAAGGCAAAGGTGGAGCGGATTCACCCGCATAAGTTCCGAAGAACGATGGCCACCAGAGCCATCGACAAGGGAATGCTGGTGGAGCAGGTGCAGAAGCTTCTAGGGCATTCGCAGATTGATACGACCATGCAATACGCAATCGTAAATCAGAGTAACGTAAAGGAATCGCATCGTAAATACATCGCGTAGAAAGGGGAGCACTTCGGAGAAATAGACTTTTACTGTTGATGATTCACCATCCCTCAACTTGTAATTGCTAGAGGCACGACAAGCCAGATTTATAGCTAAAACCAGGCCGACAAATATCATTTTGGCGATTTGATAGATTCGATTATAATTAGAGGAAAAGAAGGAGATCGAGATGGTTACAGGAGCGATTAAAAATAAAGTAGATAAGATCTGGGATGATATGGCTGCGGGCGGAGTGACGAATCCGCTTACCGTGATCGAGCAGCTGACGTATCTTATGTTCATCAGGTCTCTGGACGAGAAGGAGCTGGAAACCGAGGCGTTTGAGAATATGACGGGCAGTCAGATGGAGCATATTTTCCCGGCGTCGGCAGTTGGGCAGTCCATGCGCTGGAGTAAGTTCAAGGATAAGGATGCCAGCACGATTTATGAGACGATGTCGCAGCGGGTTTTTCCGGCCATCAAGAAGATGAAAAACGGCCATCTTCCGGACTTCGATGCGACGGGTGAGATGCAGCCGGTCATCGAAGGCGATGATGAAAATGGGGACAAGACGGCATTTGCCAGATATATGGAAGATGCGATGTTCCTGATTCCGACGCCGCAGGTGCTTCAGAAGGTGATCACCGGCCTCGATGATCTTTACGAGCATGATATCACCGATATGGATATGCAGGGTGACCTCTATGAGTACATGCTGGGTAAGCTGTCAACGGCGGGAAGAAATGGTCAGTTCAGAACGCCTCGGCACATCATCAAAATGATGGTAGAGCTGATACAGCCGACACCGGATGATGAAATCTGCGATCCGGCGTGTGGTACAGCCGGATTTCTGGTGGCAGCTGCCGAGAGCATCCGTGAACACTATGAGAGCACGATGACCGAGGAGCAGTGGAAGAAGTACGAGAGTACCGCTTTCACCGGATTCGATACGGACCGTACGATGCTTCGTATCTCGGCGATGAACCTGATGCAGCACAGTATCAGTAATCCGGAAATCGATTATAAGGATAGTGTTTCGAAGCAGAATGAGATCAGTGGGAAGTATTCGATCATCCTGGCGAATCCGCCATTCAAAGGGACCGTGGACACCGAAAGCATCAATGACAATCTGAAGGCGGTGACGAATACGAAGAAGACGGAGCTGCTGTTCCTGGCGCTCTTCCTCCGTATGCTCCGGAAGGGCGGTCAGTGTGCCTGCATCGTACCGGATGGTGTACTGTTCGGCTCGAGTAAGGCCCACCTGCAGATTCGGAAGGAAATCGTGGAGAATCATCAGCTGCGGGCAGTGATATCGATGCCGTCCGGTGTGTTTAAGCCGTATGCGGGTGTATCGACGGCGATTCTCGTCTTCACGAAGACGGGCGCCGGCGGAACCGAGGATGTCTGGTTCTACGATATGAAGGCGGATGGCTTCAGTCTCGACGATAAGCGCTCGGAAATCAAGGAGAACGATATTCCAGATATCCTCGCACGTTTCCATCATCTGGAGGGCGAGAAGGAGCGCGAGCGTACAGAGCAGAGCTTCTTCGTGCCGAAGAGTGAGATCGTGGAGAACGGATATGATTTATCCATCAACAAATATAAGAAGGTCGAGTACCAGGCGGTCGAGTATGAGCCGACGGAGGTCATCCTCGGTAAGATCGATGCCCTGGAGGCAGAGATCCAGCAGGAGCTCGGCGCACTGAAGGAGTTATTAAAGCAGGATAAGTAAGCGGTTTGTAGCGGAGGAATGGAAGATGTCCAATTTTGAATTTCTCAAGGATAAACAGGAGTACGCACTCTTCGCACCGGCGGCGATCGAAGCGGAGAAGGTGTTTGCCACCTCTCCGGCGATGTGTGCTATCGGTGCACGAAAGGCACTGGAGCTGGCGGTCAAGTGGGTATATTCTGCGGACTTTTCCATGGTGATGCCTTATAAGGACAATCTGCAGTCGCTGATTCATGAGCCGACCTTTCGCTTCGCGATGGATTCCAACACCTGGGGCAAGCTTCCATATGTGATCAAGCTGGGTAATCTAGCGGTCCATACCGAAAAGAGTGTCTCGGCGGGTGATGCCGTGACCTCACTTCATGGGCTCTTCGAGTTCATCGAGTGGATCGACTACTGCTATGGCGAGCACTATGAGGAGCGCAGCTTCGATGAGGCGAAGATCCCGGCAGAGAAGGTCATCATCGATACGAAAAAGATCAAAGAGCAGGAGAGTCTTCTGAACGAAAAGGACTCGGAAATCGAGAAACTCCGTAAAAAGATCGCGGAGATGTCCGAGCAGTATACGCGTGAAAAAGAGCAGCACGAGAAGGAGCGGAGCTTCAAGGCGGAGGATATCTCTGAGTTCCGTACGCGTAAGAAGTACATCGACCTCGATCTGAAGCTGATGGGATGGAAGCTGACCGGCATCGATCAGGATGTCATACAGGAGTTTCCGGTAGATGATATGATGGGACAAATCGGACAGAGTGGATTCTGTGATTATGTTCTGATGGGCAAGGATCAGCTGCCGCTGGCGGTTGTGGAGGCGAAGCGCACGAGTAAAGACGCCAACATTGGCCGAAAGCAGTGTGCCCTCTATGCAGACTGTCTGGAGCGGAAGTACGGTCGCCGACCGATCATGTTCACGACCAATGGCTTTGACACCTACGTATGGGATGATCAGAGTGGTCCGCAGCGGAAGGTGTACGGCATCTTCGGCAAGGATGATCTGCAGCGACTGATCAATCGCCGCTCGGATCATCAGGAGCTGGATGACATCACCATCGATGATAAGATTACGAACCGCTACTACCAGAAGGAAGCGATTCGTGCGGTCTGCGATCATGTGAAGCAGGGCTTCCGCAAGAATCTTCTGGTGATGGCGACCGGTACCGGAAAGACCAGAACGGCGGCGTCACTGGTCGATGTCTTCAGCCGTGGTGGGTATGTGACCAATGTTCTCTTCCTCGCAGATCGTACCGCACTCGTCAAGCAGGCGAAGGATTCCTTTAAGGAGTACCTGCCGAACATGACGCTCTGCAATCTCTGCTCCAACAAGGATGACAAGAATGCGCGCATCGTGTTCTCGACCTATCCGACGATGCTTAATGCTATCGATGACAGCCGGCGAAAGGACGGAGATCGGCTGTTTACACCGGCGCACTTCGATATGATCATCATCGACGAGTCGCACCGCAGTATCTTTAAAAAATACCGTGCGATTTTCGACTATTTCGATGCGATTTTAGTGGGCTTGACGGCGACACCGAAGATGAACGTCGACCGAAATACCTATGACTTCTTCGAGATGGAGAACGAGGTTCCGACCTATGCCTATGATTACGAAACAGCGGTGTATACAGATCATGTGCTGGTGCCTTACTACAACTATAAGGTGAAAACCGAATTCCTCGAAAACGGCATCACCTACAGCCAGCTGTCGAAAAAGGATCAGGAGCGACTGGAGGATGCGTTTACAGAGGATGATATGGATGTGCCGGATTTTATTCCGTCTGGTGCGCTGAATAAGTTTATCTTTAACTCCACAACCGTAGATATGGTTTTACAGGATCTGATGGAACGGGGCATCAAGATAGAGGGTGGAGAGAAGATCGGAAAAACCATCATATTTGCACAGAACAAACGTCACGCGGAGTTTATACTCGAGCGCTTTAATAAGCTCTATCCGCACTATAAGGGGACGTTTATTCAGCGTGTCATCTGTGACGATGCCTACGCACAGACGATTATCGATGATTTCCGAAATCCGGAGAAGGATCCGCAGATCGCGGTGTCGGTCGATATGATGGATACTGGTATCGACGTACCAGAAGCATTGAACCTGGTGTTCTTTAAGCAGGTGAAATCAAAAACGAAATTCTGGCAGATGATCGGACGTGGTACACGCCTCTGCCCGCATCTTATGTGCACGGATCAGATCGACGGAGAGTACGAAGGAAAGCGACGTTTTCTGATCTTTGATTACTGTGGAAATTTCGAGTTCTTCGAGACACATAAGGAGGGCTATGCCGGCTCCGAAACGAGCTCACTGTCGGAACTGATCTTCATAAAGAAGATCGCGCTGGCACAGCATATGCAGACAGAAGCGTATGCAGAGCCGCGATTTCAGGCGTGGCGGCAGCAGCTGGTGACCGACTGCCAGCGGCTCGTGAGTGCGTTGAATACCGATCTGGTGTCTGTGCATACGCATCTCAAATATGTGGAAAACTATAAGAACCTGGAGGTGTATCAGTTTATCTCGGATGAGATGCAGACGGAGCTGATCCGGGAAATCGCACCGCTCGTGCATATCGAAGATAAGGATGAGTCGGCGAAACGCTTCGATAACTTCATGTATAACCTGATCCTGCAGGACATGGATGGGACGGCGCTGTTCCCGCATCTGAAGGATCAGCTGATAAATATCTGTGAGATGCTGGCGAAGAAGATCAGTATCCCGCAGATCAATGCGAAGCTGCCGGTTATCAAGAAGGTACGATCGGATGATTTCTGGCTCGTGAACGATGTGCTTGAAATCGAACATGCGCGTCAGGAGCTCCGGGATCTGATTCAGTTCCTGACCGGGGGCAGAAGTGCAAAGCCGATTTACACGACACTTGCGGACAGCATCATTGACCGAAAAGAAGGGGAGCAGCTGGACCCGGCGTATGATTTCGTCGATTACAAGAAGAAGGTGAATCGATATATCAACGACCACGGAAACGCGATGTCGATCCATAAGCTGACGCATAATATCCCACTGACGAGCGGCGATTATGAGGAGCTGGAACGCATACTGACGGAGGAGCTGGGCAACAGAGAGGACTACCAGAAGGCGTATGGCGATACGCCGTTCGGTCTGCTGATCCGGAAGATCGCGAAGCTCGATCACGACGCGGCGATGGCGGTGTTCTCTGAGTTCATCAATGACCAGGCCCTGAATCAGAAGCAGATTGCATTCGTGAATAAAATCATCAGCTATATCGAAAACAACGGCTACATGGAGAACACGGACCTCATGAAACCGCCGTTTGATAAGCCGGTGAGCTTCATCAAGCTGTTTGACCCGAAGAGGAGAACAGAAATCCTGCAGAAGATCCAGGAAGTGAAGGAAAACGCGGTGAAGATCGAGGCGTAAGAGGTGAGCAAATGCTGGAATACATAGAAATTTTCATAGTGAATCTGATCATTCCGGCGGTTATGCTTTTCGGTGGATATATGATGAAGACATGTCCGCCGAGGAGTATTTCACGCTGGGTGGGGTTCCGGACGGCGCTCTCCATGAAAAACGCGGATACCTGGGCGTTTGCGCATGCGTGCTGCGGGCGGGTATGGTGGAAAGCCGGATGGATTTCACTGGCACTGTCCGTACTGGTGCAGCTGCCATTTGCGAAGGCCGGCGAGGAAACGCTCGAGACGCTTGCGCTGGTGATGGTGCTTGCGCAGTCCTTCATGCTGCTCGGAACAGTGGTGTACGTGCAGAGAGAACTAAAGTTGATGTTTGACGAGCGCGGGCGGAGACGGCAGTAGAGGAGCCTACATTGGCATGTCATATAAGGAAAAAGCGCTGATCTGCGGGGTGGCAGGTCAGCGCTTTGTTGTAGTTTCAGAAATGTGCGCCAGTCTGTCTTGAAAATACGCATAAAGGGCGTATAATCGTAGAAAGGAATAGTTGATGAAAAACAAAGAATTGATCAAGAAACTTGAACGGGCTGGATTCACGTTCAAAGAGCATGGTGGAAATCATGACAAGTATGTGAGAGGAAACGACGTCGAAGTCATTCCGAGGCATAAGGAAATCAATGAAAGACTGGCTCGTGCGATACTGAAAAAATGGAGACTTATGTGAGGCTCCTTGAATGCTGAGCTTTTAGATTATATGAGGTGATTATATGAATAGATTTCTGGCAAAAGCATATCCGGTTTTAATTAAGCAGGATGAGGATGATTTTCTGGTATATATTCCGGATTTTGATACATATACGGAAGGCAACAGCCTTGCAGATGCTATCGAAATGGCACGTGATGCGATGGGAACGGCTGGGATGGAGTTTAAAACAGAGGATGAGCTGCCGGTGGTTTCCAGCTTCGAGGAAGCTCGAGCGAAAGCAAAGGAAGTTGCAGATGACGAGCTTGATTTTTCGGATGGCCTCGTGACTTATGTGGACATCGATTTTGAGGCGTATCAGAATCGTATGAGAAATAAGTCGGTGAAAAAGAACTGTACGATTCCGTTCTGGTTAAATGAAAAGGCGGAGAGCATGGGCGTGAATTTTTCAAAGGTTCTGCAGGATGCACTTATACGTATCGTGGGCGTATAAGGCACGGGCGGAAAGGGCAGTAGAGGAGCCTGCATTGGCCTGATGGAGCAGCGGGCATCAGAGACAGGAGGTGTGCAGATGGACTGGGTCGATGGAAAGCAGCGGTGCTGCTGGGCGAATCCGAAAAATGAGCGGTACATCCGCTATCATGATGAAGAGTGGGGTGTGCCGGTCCATGATGATCATAAGCTGTTTGAGATGCTGGTTCTGGAGTGCTTTCAGGCGGGGCTGTCATGGGAGTGCGTGCTGAATAAGCGTGAGGCGTTCCGTGAAGCGTTCGATGGCTTCGATCTGGAGGCGGTTTGTGGCTATAGCGAGGAGAAGATGGCGTCGCTACGAAATAACGCCGGGATCATCCGAAATCGTCTGAAGATAGAGGCGGCGGTGACAAATGCGAGGGTCTTTCGCGCGATACAGGAGGAGTACGGCAGCTTCGCGGAGTATCTCTGGCACTGGACGGACGGGCAGGTAGTGTATGAGAAAGGGCGGACGCAGTCGGAACTCTCGGACCGGATTTCGATGGATCTCAGAAAACGAGGCATGAAGTTCGTCGGAAGCACCGTGATCTACGCGTATCTGCAGGCGGTCGGCGTGATCTATGCGCATGATACCGGATGTTTTTTGGAATGGGATGAAGAGAAAAAGCGCTGATCTGCGGGGTGGCAGTTCAGCGCTTTGTTTGTGTAGTGGTGAAGCCCGTGCTCTGGAAGAGACAAGTGTGTGTAGCTGTAGCGATCTCTTTCAGTGGGATGAGCATTGATCACAGGATGGTGATTACTTAAACAGTCGGTCGCGGTGCGGGAGCAGGGCGGCGATGAGGATGCTGCCGAAGAGGACGCAGCAGATGAGTTCGCCGGCGCCGACGGTCAGTGCCAGGAACCAGAGTGCGCCAGGGACCGCGTAGGCATAGCGGAGAACCAGCGGGATGATGATGCCGTTCGAGATGACCGGGCAGAGCGTGCAGAGAAAGCGATGCTTCCGGAGCGCATAGGTTCCGAGGGCACCGAGCAGGGTAGCGAGCGTGCCGAAGATGATGTCCGGCAGGGCACTTCCGGTCAGGATGTTCGCGAGGAGGCAGCCGATGGTGACGCCTGGAATCGCAGCCGGTGTGAAAAACGGGAGGATGGTCAGCACCTCGGAAAAGCGAACCTGGATGGCACCGCTTGCGAGATCGAAGCCTGCGGCGAGCGCGGTCAGTACGATGTAGAGTGCGGCGATCATAGCGGCCTGAACGATGGACAGAATGTTGCGTGAAGTTGTGTGATGATTCATGATGTGATCTCCTTTAGTTTTGTGCGAGTGGGAAGGATGTATCACGCCGGTGGCGGCGATGGCAGCGCATGAAGTCCGGAGCGACATAACACTCGTATTTAATTGTGCATGCGTTACGATAGCATGCGGAGGGGAAAAACGCAATATCCTGGTGCATGATTTCGGAGAATCAGGATCCTGGGTCGTGGGGCGAATCTGGTAGCGACGGTCAGCGTTTTTCTTTTACTATAGAAGATATAAGAATTCACTATGATTAAAATTTCTTTTATTCTTGTAATCTGCTTGATTTTGCTTAAAATATATGATATTTATCGCAGCATTGTCATCGGACGACGTACGTTTCGAGATGTGTGCAGGCTGCACCTTACGCCTGGGCTGCGCCCTGATCGGGCCATCGGCATGCTGCGTACGTAAGACCATATATAAATCAGCGGGTAGAAGAGGAGAACATGGAAAGGCAGGAGAGAGATTCAGCGCATCTGGATCCGAAGGGAAAACGACCGTTCAGAGTACCGATTTATCCGGCACTGGTGTTTATCGCCAGCTGTCTGATACTGGCGGGGGTTTTATATAATTCATATACAGTATATCGTGAGCAGATGGAGCGAATTACGAAGCTGATTACAATCAGTTATGCGGATCGTCTGGCAAACGACCTCGGGCGTGGAATCGCCATCACAGATGCCGTGGAATCGGTGGTTCTCAGTGACGCGGGAAAGATTAATGCTTTCTCAGAGGTGGCTGACAATCTGATGACCGACTACGTGCAGAGTATTCAGCTCGCACCGGACGGGATCGTCACGGAGATTTATCCGGAGACCGGCAATGAAGCCGGGAAGATCGATCTCTTTCAGGATGAACAGCGAGGAGAAATCTGCCGTTACGGACGGGATCACGGTGTCATTACCATGCAGGGGCCGTTTGAACTGAAGCAGGGAGGACAGGGCATCGCGATTCGGAATCCAGTTTATCTGCGGGAGGCCGATGGAAGCAGGACGTTCTGGGGCTTCGCCATCGTGATCATCCGTGTGCCGGAGATATTCAAGGATACCGTAAAGGCACTTTCGGATTTCGGATACGATTATCAGCTGACGATGACGAGCTCGCCACTCTCGAACGAGCAGGCACAGGTGTCTTCGTCTGTAGCGCAGCTGACGAATCCGGTGAACTACCAGTTCCAGATGGAGGGAACTAACTTCTGTCTATCCGTCATGCCGAAGCAGGGGTGGAATCGTCGGTGGATCATGGTGCCGTACCTCATCCTGGGCATCTGCATCATCCTGTCACTGACGGGACTCAGCTTCGCGATGCTTCAGCTCCGACGTCACAGGGATGCGCTGGCGCTGCTATCGGTGACGGACCCACTGACCGGTCTTCTGAACCGCCATGGATTTGATGAGGCGGTACAGAAGCGAATGAAGGCGGATTCATCACTGCCGTGTGTGGGCATGCAGATGGATATCGATGATTTCAAGTTCATTAACGACCTCTATGGGCACGATGTCGGGGATCAGGCGCTGAAAACCCTGGCAGCGGACCTGCGGCAGCATTTTGGCACAGATGCGATTCTTTCCAGGAGCGGCGGTGATGAATTTTCTGCCGTTCTGATCGGAAAGACGGCCGAGGAAGCGAAGCCGGAAATCGAGGCCTTCACCAGTGCAGCACGGTACGTACGTGCGAACGGCAACTGCTATCCGTTCTACATTTCGCTGGGCTATGCGGAGTATCCGAAGGACCAGCGCGAGATTTCGCATCTGATCCGCTACGCGGATATGGCGCTCTATGCCGTAAAGCTGCATGGAAAGCAGAGCTGCGCCGCGTACCAGAGTACCTATGAGACGCAGCAGCGAAGTCAGTTCGGCTTCGCACTGCCGGAGGTGGCCCGGCATCTTCCAGGTGCCTTCCTTATATACAGAGCGGATCCGGACAATGATCAGATCCTGTTCGCAAATCATGAGCTCGTGCAGTTCGCCGGCTGCCGTGATTTCGAGGAGTTCCTCGCGTACACCGACCATCGCTTTCGTAACCTGGTTCGACCGGATGAGCAGGAGACGGTCGAAAAGAGCATCTGGCAGCAGATCGATGCGAAGACGAGCGGAGACAATGACTATGTCCGCTTCCACTTCGTGAAAAAGGATGGCAGCACAAAGCCGGTACTCGACCACGGCCGCATCGTCCAGAACCGCTACTATGGCAACATCTTCTACGTCCTCATCATGGACTGTGAGCTGATCGAGTCCTACTATGCGTCTGTTTAGAAAAATTTAATGGGGTCAGACCCCATTAAGATTTTCTTAAGAGTGAAAAAACGCTGATCTGCGTAGTGCAGGTCAGCGTTTTTGGTATGTCGATGCAGAGAAGTGTCTGGCGCGATTTGCACCGTTTATCATGAAGACTTAAGCTGGCCAGTTCTTCCGAAGTGCAGCGTAGGAGATCAGGAAGTTTGCGAGCCAGCCGGCCGGGACGGCGAGCCAGACGAAGGCGATGCCGAAGCGTGGGGCGAAGATGAGCGCGACGGACATACGGATGGCGAGGTTCACCATGTTTGCGATGAGGAACGGCTTCATGATGCCGAGGCCACGGAGCACACCGTCGGTAGCCATCTTGATGCCCATGAAGATGAAGAAGTAGCCGAGCCACTTCATGTAGCCTGCGGAGACTTCATAGGCGAGGGCGGTACCGTCCTTACCGAGGAAGAGGGCGGAAATCTGCGTATGCAGTGTTTCGATGACGACGAAGGCGAGCACGGCGAAGCAGACGTCCAGCAGAAGTGCAGCGCGGTAGCCTTTTCGTATACGATCGGTTTTCTTCGCACCCAGGTTCTGTGAAACGTACGGGGAGACAGCATTGCCGATCGACACAAACATCAGCGAGAACACATTCTCGACGCGCATGGTCGCGGAGTAGCCGGCGAGCGCCTGGGTGCCAAATGGGTTCACGACGGCCTGGACGATCATCATACCGATCGAGACCGTGGACTGCTGGAGGACCGAAGGCACGGCGATTTCCAGCATTGCCCGAAGCGCCTGAAGGTCGAACCAGGCGAAGCGGCCCGGATAACGGCGCATCCGGCGCAAGAAGATCAGTAGTGAGAAGATGGCAGAGATGCCCTGTGAAATGAGTGTTGCGAGGGCGGCACCGAAGACACCCATGCCGAGGCTCGCCACCATCCAGAGATCCATGAAGATGTTCAGCACGGACGAGAAGATGAGGAGTGCAAGCGGGATGCGTGACTCTCCGATCGAGGTGAACATGTTCGACAGGATGTTGTACATGAAGAGGAACGGGAAACCGAGGAAGTAGACGCGGAGGTAGAGTGTCGCCGTGTCGAGGATGTCAGCGGGGGTCTGGAGCAGGCGCATCATCGGGCGGGAGAGCACGAAGCCGAGGCCGCCGAGGAGGATGCTGAGGACCAGAAAGCTGATGAGTGAGGTTGACACGATCGTTTTCATACGCTCATAGTTGCGTGCGCCGAATGCGCGGCTCACGAGCACACCGGCGCCGACACCGCCGCCGAGTGCGATACAGATGAAGACGTTCGTCAGTGCGGCACAGGCACCGACCGCCGCCAGCGCGGCGGAGCCGACGTACTGGCCGACGATAATCGAGTCGGCCATGTTGTAGACCTGCTGGAAAAAGCTGCCGAGAATCATCGGCAGCGCGAAGATCGTGAGCGCGCGAAGAGGCGCGTCTGTGATGAGGTATTCGTCTTTTGTAGTCATAGCCATGATAGATCCTTCTGAATGATAAGATAAGACTGCTGCGGAGCACGGAGATCTCGATGCTCGTAATCCGCGCGTTCAGGCATATAGCGTAGATAGGATAGCACCGGAGCGCGGACCGACGCAAGCCTGCTTTCATCGACCGTCATCTTAAGAATTTCGTAATGGGGTCTGACCCCATTAAATTTTTCTAAACAGAATCTAAACAGAAGTTTATGGGGTCAGACCCCATAAACTTTCGGTATGTAAAAAATGCTTTGCTTTTGGCGCGACGGTGTATAATAAGAAACACATGGTGTATAGAAAGTGAGGCATGATATGAATTTTTCAGAGTGTATAGAGCAGGCGAGAACGCGCATCGGGAAGTACTGTAAGGCGTGCCTGGAGTGCAACGGGCGTGCATGCCGGAACCAGATTCCGGGTCCGGGCGCGAAGGGCGTCGGTGACACGGCGATCCGCAACTATGATAAGTGGAAGGAGATTCGTCTCCAGATGGATACGCTGGTAGAGAAGCGTCCGGTCGACACCTCCCTCGAGCTGTTCGGAAAGACCTTCCAGTATCCGTTTTTCGCGGGTCCGGTCGGTGCGGTGAATCTGCACTACGGTGATGCGCTGAACGATATCTCCTACAACGACATCCTGGTGTCTGCGTGTGCGGAGCATGGCATCGCAGCGTTCACCGGTGACGGCACGAATCCGGAGGTGATGGTGGCCGCGACCACAGCCGTAAAGAAGGCCGGTGGTCTCGGCATCCCGACGGTGAAGCCGTGGAACATCGAGACGGTGCGCGAGAAGATGGCGCTTGTAAAGGAGGCCAATGCTTTCGCCGTAGCGATGGATGTCGATGCGGCCGGTCTTCCTTTCCTGAAGAACCTGACCCCGCCGGCCGGCAGTAAGTCGGTGGAGGAGCTTCATGAAATCGTAGAGGCAGCGGGTGTGCCGTTCATCGTGAAGGGCATCATGACCGTGAAGGGTGCGCTGAAGGCACAGGAGGCCGGTGCGGCGGCTATCGTGGTTTCGAACCACGGCGGACGTGTGCTCGACCAGTGTCCGGCGACGGCAGAAGTGCTCGAGGAGATCGTGAAGGCCGTGCGTGCGACCGGCAGCGATATGAAGATCTTCGTCGACGGCGGTATCCGTTCAGGTGCCGACGTATTTAAGGCCCTGGCACTCGGCGCTGACGCCGTCATCATTGCCCGTCCGTTCGTGACGGCGGTGTACGGTGGCGCGGAGGAAGGCGTCGAGGCGTACATCCAGAAGATCGGCAGCGAGCTGAAGGACACCATGGAGATGTGCGGTGTGAGCACGCTTGCGGAGATCACGAGAGACTGCGTGCGGGTGTAAAACTTCATAGATTATGTGGATAGCGAGGGGAGCCGGGTGACTGGCTCCCTGATTTTGAAATAAAAAGGAGAAGAGCGTGATGAAGATGACGACGCTGTGTTATATCGAAAAAGAGGGGAAGTACCTGATGCTTCACCGGGTGAAGAAGCACCATGACATCAATGCCGGAAAGTGGATCGGTGTCGGGGGACATGTGGAAAACGGTGAGACGCCGGAGGAGTGCCTGCTTCGCGAGGTGAAGGAGGAGACGGGGCTCGTGCTGACGGCGTATCGCCTCCGCGGTCTCGTGACCTTTCTCAGTGACGTCTGCGAGCCGGAGCTTATGTGTGTCTTCACCGCGGATGCCTTCGACGGCGAGATGATCGAGTGCGATGAAGGCGAGCTCGCATGGGTGGAGAAGTCGGACGTTCTTGCGCTCCCGACCTGGGAAGGTGATCGAGTCTTCCTCGAGCGCCTCCTCTCCGGGGATGAGCGCTTCTTCTCCATTAAACTCCGTTATGAAGGTGATAAGCTCGTGGAAAAGAAGATTACGGATTACTGAATTCTATTCGCAGATCCGGTGATTTCCGGAAAAAAGCATTACGGATGTTGACATAATGTAGGTCATGATGTATATTCTTAATAGGAATTAATCCTATTAAGAAATGGCGGAGGCAACATGGAGAGAAGAAACACCGTGCAGAAAGATCTCGTTCGAAATGCGGTTCTGACGATGAAACGTCATGTGACGGCAGAGGAGGTTTACGAATACGTCCGGCAGGAACACCATGGCATCGGGAAGGGTACGGTGTACAGAAATCTCGGCATCCTCTCAGAGGAGGGAAGTATCCGTCGTATCGAGGTTCCAAATGGGCCGGATCGTTTCGATTTCACATTGCGAAATCACTACCATGGGCGCTGCGTGCGCTGCGGAGAGGTGTTCGATGTAGACATCGACGAAATGCCGGGTCTCATAGAGCGGATCCGCGATCCGCATGGGATGCAGTTCCTGAGTTACGATATCATGTTTAAGGCGATCTGCCCTGCATGTCAGATGCAGGAATGACGAAAAAATCAGGAGGAAAAAAGATGAAGTACGTATGTGATGTATGTGGATGGGAGTATGACGAGGAGCAGGGATACCCGGAGGGCGGTATCGCACCTGGTACGAAGTGGGAAGATGTTCCAGAGGATTTCGAGTGCCCGATGTGCTCGGTTGGTAAGGACCAGTTCTCTGCAGAAGCTTAAAACCCGGCTGTGCTGGAGAAACGGATGCATATCCCGGACTCTGTAGAGGGTGAGAGCCTGAAACCAGGCTGTGCTGGAGAAACGCACAAAGAGTTCTCACCGAAATGAATATGGTATAAAACGAGAGGGACGCCGATTGGCGTCCTTTTTGTAACTCGGTGCATCGGATCGGCCCACTTCTCGATCGTGCTTATGTAATTCGTGGATATGTTTTCGTCCCTGGGTGCTCGTCTGAAACTATGTCAGTCATTCGAAAAAGTGAGTTTTCCGGCGCGTGATTTTTCTTGACATCCGGGTTAGACGGTACTAACATTTGGAGGTTAGCAGAAACTAACATTTATTGATCAATCAGGAGGATAGAATCATGTTAAAGGTAAAGGATCTGAAGAATCTGAAGAAGCTTGGTGTTTTTGCAGGTGGTGTGCTGTTCGGTACCGCTGGTATCGCTGTGCTCGCAAGCAAGGATGCGAAGAAGTTATATACCCAGTGCACAGCAGCCGTTCTGCGCGGCAAGGACAGCGAGCATCGTCTTCGCCTCCGTGTTCCGAAGGAGCACATGTCCATGCACCAGGCGGATCTTCTGGAATACTATCTGAAGACCATCCCGGGCGTGAAGAACGCGGCGGTCGACGAGCGCACCGGACATGCGACGATCGAATTTACCCGTCCGCGGTCCAATGCTGCTGCTGCGCAGATCGTCACCTCCCGTCCGACTACTCCTGCGCCCTGAAGCTCTCGGTACCGCTTGCGGTGCTGTCGGCGATCAAGGAAGCGCGGAATTACGGTATCTCCATCAAGGGCGGCAAGTTCATGGAAGCCGTGTCGGAGGCGGATGTCGGTGTCGCCATCGCTTCCGGCGCAGCGATCACGCGTGAAATCGCGGACATCACCATCTCCGCGGACGACCTCATGGAGCTCGTCGTACTTCGGCGTCTGAGCCGCGCACTGATAAACCGTGTACACGGTGACTACCGCTTCATCGTCGGCTTTAATTCCCTGCTGATCGCCCTCGGCATCGGTGGGCTCATCACCCCGTCGACCTCGGCGCTGCTTCATAACAGCTCCACCATGATGGTCGGCATCGACAGCATGACGAACCTGCTGGAAGAGACGAAGTAAAAGCAACTGCAGGCATGGAAGACCCTGAAACTGGACATCATGCCTGCAGTGCACTGAAATAGGAGAGAATATGTCGAATCTGATTGTAATCGTCGTGCTGCTGCTCATCGTGGCCTGGGCCGTGAAAGAATCAGCGAAGCATCTGCATGGCGAGGGCGGCTGCTGTGGCGGTGGCTCCTGCGAGCGCATCGCGAAGCCAGAAAAGAAAAAACTGGACGGCCCGGTGCTGCACAGCTACGACTTCCAGGTCGAAGGTATGCACTGTGAGAACTGTGCTGCGAAGGTGGCCCGTGCCATCAACGCCATCGACGGTGCCGCGGCCGATGTCAGCCTCCGAAAGAAGCACGCCCACGTCGACTGTGATCGTGACATCGCCCCGGCGACCATCATCGCCGCCGTCGCCCGCGAAGGCTATGCGGTGAAGGAAATCAGCGGCGAGATGAAATAAATCCGAAGGGGCTGTCGCACTATGATATGCTCCCTTCTAGGTATTGTCTACCTAGAAGGGAGCATATCATAGTGCGACAGCCCCTTTTCGTTATACTGATCGGAGCATCAGATGCACCAGGCGGCATAGAGTGGGATCGAGTAGAGCTGGTCCTGCCATCCGAAATTGAGCTCGGAGAAGCGGATCGCGTAGTCCGGCTGGTACTTCTCGCGATAATTTCGGAGGCTGGTGGAGCGCTTGTTGCGACCGGATTTGATTTCGATCGGGATGATCTGCTCATTCAGGTCACTTACCAGATCGATTTCCATGCTTTCAGATGGCTTGAAATAGTAGAGCGCACGGTTCTTACTCGCGAACTGCTGCATCACGTAGTTTTCGGTCACGGCTCCCTTATAAATATTGTGCACATCCGGCAGCAGGTCGCGATAGTGCAGGCCGCACATATGCGTCAGCAGGCCGGTGTCGGAGAGATAGACCTTGAAGCTGTCGCTGTTTTCGTAACCACTGAGCGGTGAGAGTGGTGCTTCCAGACGATGGACTTTATAAATCATGCCGGAGGCATCCAGCCAGTCGATCGGCGCGAAGTAATCCCGCTTATTTGCTTTCGGTTTCACTTCACTGTATCTGAACTTCGGATTTTCCTTTGCAAGCTGTCGCGGAATCGAGCGATAAACTTCCGTGATTTTTACGCTTTCCGCAGGACTCGTCACGTATTTCGTCATGTCGGCGAGATAAGCGAGGCGCAGGTTTTCGTAAATCAGCGGATCGACCTCAACCGCCAGTTTTTCGCTTTCCAGATAGGATAAAACGGCCTGTGGCATACCGCCGATATAGAGATAGTCCTGGTACAGACGCAGTGCCTTCTCGTGCACGCCTTCCGCCAGAGGCATTCGCCCGAGGTACGCTTCCCGGATACCATCGCGGAGGAGGTCTTCGCCACAGGCGAGGAGAAACTCTTCGAAATCCATCGGGTACATCTTCAGTATACGGACCTTTCCCACCGGGAAGGAGCCCTCGAAACGTTTCAGCTTCACGCCGAGGAGGCTGCCGGCACAGAGGATGCGATAGGGCTTGTCGGATTCACAGAAGTATTTGAGGGATGTAATCGCTCTTTCGCAGGACTGAATTTCATCGAAAAAGATCGGTGTGCGGTCGTCCACGCGCTGTCCGAGAATCTGACTGATCTGCAGAAGAATCGTCTCCGGATCGAGATTTCCCTTAAACACCGATGCGATATCGGCCCGCTCCTCGAGATTGATATAGATATAGTTCGGATACGTTTCTTCGCAGAATTTCCGGATGATCCAGGTCTTTCCGATCTGCCGAGCACCGATCACCAGCAGCGGTGACGGGATGCGCTTCTGCTCCCACTCCATCAGCTGCTCATAAAATTTTCTATACATGCATCGCACCTCGCTTTCCGTAGTGTACATCATTTCGGGATAATTAACTCTCGTTCCAGGATAGCATGGCTATAGGATGATTGTAGCATCGTAAAGGTAGGAAATCCATGGATCAGACAGCATTTCTGTGAAAAAGATGAAACATTTCAACAAAAAAACGCGAAAAAGATGAAATGCTGCAGGAAATTAATACGAAGAAGATGAAATGCTTCAAGAAAAGCGCATCACTCGGGTTGAAACGAGTGATGCGCTGACACGGTTTTCTGATCTGCGAAGTTTAGTTCACCCACTTTACTTCGCCTTCGAGTTCGATCGGGTAGCGGCGAAGTTCGCTTCCGTCGAGGTCTTCGTGGTGCATGTCGACGGCGTGGATCTGGTGATTGTCGTAGGTCGTGTAGTAGTAGATGCCCTTCGTTGCGTTGCAGCAGGAGGTGTAAATCGTGATCTCATACTTGTCTTCAGCGACCTCACAGCAGCCGCGCTGCTGGTCGACGGAGCCGAGGATATGGAAGAACTGGCTCACGCTGGAGCGCTCGTCATCCCTGGAAAGGGAGCTCAGCTTCGTGAAGGCAACCTTCACGAAACGAGACTGACTCGACAGATCGCCCGGGATACCCAGGCCGCCCATGCCACGGCTGTAGGCCTGAAGCGGGAGTACACCGGCGAAGCTGGCATCCGGCTGCGTCCGGGAAACGCCAGGGTAGTTGTTGAGGGCGAACATCTGGCTCGGGAACGGTGGGTTGTTCGTCATGACGCCGACCGGGTTATCGTATACATGAAGACCATCCGCCATCGACTCGACGACGATGCACTCATCCCTGTCTGCGATGATCCAGTGGAGCTGTGCTGCCGGCAGCTGCTCGCTGAACGGGGTCTTCAGAAGTCGAAGTGTCGCGAGCTTCGTCCGCGCATCGTCGACCGTTGCACACTGCGCGAGGATCCACGGGATAAATTCGAACTGCGCGACCTGATCGGTCTCTGCTGGCACATCCGGGAGAGCATCCTGATAGACCGCATTGCCCACGAAATTAAGGCCCGCCATGCCGAGGCCCTTTTCGTTCACGCCATCATAGTAAAGCGGGTAGCCGCCGGCCACGAAGGCCATGCCGATGATTGCGTAGTGCGACTTCAGCTCGCCGGCGTGGCGGAACCGGAACGGATAGTTTCGCGGCGTGACCGTCACCTCTTCACCATAGGAAAGCTCATAATCGAGCGTTCTGCCGATGTAAAAATCCTTCGTCTTATAGGTTGCTGCTGTACACATTGTCTCTTTAAACTCCTTTCGTCAATGTTTATAAATATACGTTCGATGAAACGTCGCCTGAGGTCTGCACGTGCTGCACGCGTGCGTCCAGGGTGGATAAACCACTTACGTTCAGGCAGCGGATAATGATAAAGTGATTGTAGACCGCAGCGGCAGGAGAATCCATAGCTTCACAGAAATTTCACAGGGCGCTGGAAATCCAGCGCCCTGCGTGTATATCTATATGATTCTGTGTATCAATGCACGAAGATCAGTGACAGGATGAATACGACGATGATCGTCGTGACACCCATGACTGCCGTCATACCGGTCTGGCACTTATATGCGTCCTTCGTATCCATGTCGGAGAACTGCGATACAACCCAGAAGTAAGAGTCATTGGCATGAGAAACCGTCATAGAGCCGGCACCGATCGCCATGATGACCAGTACCTTTGCGAGAGGAGATGTGAAGCCGAGGGACGGCATCATTGGCGCAATCATCGCTGAGGTCGTGATCATCGCAACGGTGGATGCACCCATCGCAGTCTTCAGAAGTGCCGCGATGATGAACGGAAGGAAAACGCCGACGCCGAGTCCGAGCAGGGATGCACTGAGTGCGTCCGCGATCGGAAGCTTCTGAAGGATGGCACCGAAGGATCCGCCGGCGCCGGTGATGGCCAGAATACCTGCAGAGTTGGTAACGCCCTCGGTGATCCACTTCAGCGCGTTCTCCTTTTCACTCTTCGGAATCAGCGTCATAGAAAGGAACACACCGATGATCAGCGCGATAACCGGATTACCGATGAAGGAGAAGAAGGACTTCACGGCACCGGAGCCGAATGGTGCGCTTGGGAAATCGCTGACGGACTTCAGTGCGATCAGGATGATCGGAAGAAGAATCGGGGAGAAACTGTGCAGTGCACCTGGCAGCTGGCCGTACTTCTCCATCAGCTCATCGACGGTATACTCCGGATTCGCCGGGATGTCGATCTTGCTGGAAACCTTGTTGGCATATACCAGTGCCGAAGCCACGGCCGGAATGGAAACCAGAAGGCCGACGAGAATCGTGAGTCCGAGGTCTGCTTCCAGCGTGCCCGCCATCGCAATCGGTCCCGGTGTCGGCGGTACCAGACAGTGGGTTGCATAGAGACCACCGGACAGGGCCGTCGCCATCACTGCGAGGGAAATATTACTGCGGTTTGCCAGTGCCTTCGAAATCGGGCTCAGAATAACGAAACCGGAATCACAGAATACCGGGATACCGGTGATGTAACCGGTGATACCCATCGTCAGCACGCTTCGATCCTTGCCGACAATCTTCAGAATCGAATTTGCCATCGTCAGCGCGGCACCGGTCTTCTCCAGGATGGTGCCAATGATAGTACCACAAAGGATGACGATACCGATGCTTGCGAGGATATTACCGAAGCCGCTCTTCACGGTATCGATGACCTCGCCCGCTGGAATACCACATACCAGACCGACTAAAATCGCAATCACCGTCAGCACCAGGAACGGGTGCATGTTGAACTTTGAAATCGCGATGACCATACAAACAACGGCTAAAAATATAACGCCAAAAATGAATAAACCAGACATTTTCATACCTCCTTTTATTTTTTAAAAAATCTGGTTCCAGTACTCCAGCAGCAGACGAACATAGAATTCCCGCACAAACGCCGTATCCTTTTCGATTCCCAGAAGCTGGTATAGCCGCTTCATCCGATACAGCAAGGAATTCTTATGCAGGTGCAGCCGTTCCGAAGCGCTGGTTGCACTTCCATTTTCCTCGTAGTAGCACTCCGCCGTGTGTAGAAGCAGTTCGGCCTGCTTCTCCCCCTCCTGCAGCAGCCGCTCCGCCATCTCCCGGACGGCCCGATCGCCGCCATAACTGATGAAGCGTCCCAGCAGATACCGCATCCTGCACGAATGCTCTTCGAGATTTTGAATCTCCCCTCCTTTCATCTCTTTCATTATCATCACTTCACGCATACCTTCCGGTATTTCGTTCATCGTTTTACATATACCGCTTATGACGGTCCGCCAGCCAGGGTGCGAGCGGATTTCCGCGATCAGCTTCCCGATACGATTCTGACCATTTCGTTCATCCAGCTGCTCCCATTCGAAGAGCCGACCAATGTCTCCTTCAGGTGGCGTTGCCTCTGTACCATCTGGAACTGTGCAAACTACGGTGGTACATACACGCAGAGCAGATTTGCTGTATCCCGAAATTCACAGGAACATGCAGTCGCCTGCGCCGAGGTAGCAGTGCCGGATATCCGGACGGGCGTCCAGCATCTCCTGGAGCAGTTCGCCGGAACAGTGGTTGAAGCCGATCAGACGGACACCCATGGCCTTCATCTCATCCAGCGTCTTTTCGATGCGCGGCCGGTCTGCCTCTACGAGGTGCGTACCGCCGAAGACCGCATACACCGGTCGGTGAAAGCGCATCTGCACCGACTTTAGAATATTGAGGATGCCCGGGTGGCTGCAGCCCACGATGACGACGAGTCCCTCCGACCGTGTCAGCACCAGACAGACTTCATCTGAAAAATCATCCTGCTTCCAGCCCTCCTGATCCCGGAGCACGAAGCGTTTCGGAATCGTCTCGAAATCATGCGTCCGCTGGAATCCACCGACGACATAGCAGTCGTCCTCCAGCTTCATCATCTCACGACAGACGCGATGATCGATCCGACGTTCCTCCATCCAGCGCTCATCGAAGCCGCAGCCGAGATACGTCGCCTTCATCCCATCAAACGCATACTTTTCCTCGAAGTAACCGTCCCCCGTAATCAGCGGGCAGCTCAATCCACCCACAAAAAAGTACGGATACCCACCGCCATGGTCGTAGTGCCCATGACTTCCGACGGCGTAATCGATCGATTTGAGATCTACGTTCAGCTTTACTGCATTGTCATACGCAGCCCGACCGGCACCGAAATCGAAGAGAATCTTCGTCGTCCCGGTGTCCAGCAGAAACGACAGCCCATGCTCAGCCGTCAGTGCCTTTTGCTCGCTTCGGTGGTTATCCATGATTGCGGTCAGCTTCACATCCACACCTCCATTTTCAGTTGTCAATTCACGATCTGTTCTAATAGCTTTATTATCGCACTTTCGGAGATGGATTTCATTGTGCTGCAGCACAAATAAATATGCTGATTTTTAGTGAAATCGACGGATATTTGTGCGGGTTTTATTTTCAGTAACAAAATAGTGCACGGAACGGTCACAGCGTGTCCTCGACTTTTGGGCACAAAGTCTGGTTGAAATAGGATGAAGTGCTTTACATTTCTTTTAAATCGTTCTATACTTCGCTTTGTTCAAAAATGAACTAATCAAAAATGGAGGAAACATGTTCGATATTTCTTTTGCAGATAAGATCAGCCGGGCGTATACGCGGAGCTGTAAGGCGCTTTGTCATGAGCTCGACATCCCGCAGACGGCGTTCGATATCCTGATGTTTCTCGCGAATCATCCGGAGTACAAGAGCGCACGGGATATCGTGGAGATCCGCCGGATCAAGGCGAACCTGGTATCGATCAACGTCGACCGCCTGGTTCAGGAGGGACTGCTCGTGCGCTGCGAAGTCGCGCATGACCGCCGGAAGGTAGAGCTCAAGCTCACGGAGAAGGCGGCACCGATCGTCGAGAAAGGTCGCGCAGTGCAGGCGCAGTTTATCGACACACTGCTCCAGGGCATCGATGAACCGACGCTCGCCGCGTTTCGCGCGGCGTTGATGCAGATGGAGAAAAATATAGCTCAGATCGATGGATGACGCAGCGCACGGATACGGACATGCGTACCGTTTCGACGATCATGATCCGGGCATTTGCCCGATGATCATGCGAGATAGACACAGAATTTTACAGGATGAGGGTCGATTTGACCCGATGGAGGCTTCATTATGTCACTTCTTTTTACGATTATCGTTACCTTTTTCGCCGGCATGGGCGCCGGTCTCGGCACCGGTTTCGCGGGGATGAGCGCAGCCGCCGTGATCACACCGATGCTCATCACCTTCCTCGGCATGGATCCGTATAGGGCTGTCGGGATCGCGCTCTCATCGGATGTGCTGGCGAGCGCGGTTTCTGCCTATACCTATGGAAAGAATCAAAACCTCGACATCCGAAACGGCATCATCATGATGATCAGTGTGCTGATTTTTACCGTCGTCGGGAGCTATATTTCGTCGCTCGTACCATCTGCGACCATGGGGAGCTTCTCTGTCTTCATGACCTTCCTGCTCGGCATCAAGTTTATCGTGAAGCCGGTTATGACGACGAAGGAGTCCATGCAGGGCGTGTCCGCAAAGAAGCGGGCGATCCAGTCCATCCTCTGCGGTGTCCTGATCGGATTTATCTGTGGCTTCATCGGTGCCGGTGGTGGTATGATGATGCTGCTGATCCTCACCTCCGTCCTCGGCTACGAGCTGAAGACCGCCGTGGGCACCAGCGTTTTCATCATGACCTTCACGGCGCTGACCGGCGCGGTTTCGCACTTCGCGATCGGTGGCATGCCGGATGTGACCGTCTGGGTGTTGTGCATCGTGTTCACTTTCCTCTGGGCGCGTGTCGCCGCCGTCTTCGCAAATCGGGCATCCGCGAAGACCCTGAATCGGGCGACCGGCGTCATCCTGGTGATCCTCGGCATCGTCGTGATGGGCTTTCAGTTTTTAAGTTGAGGTAGAGATATGGGAATGGAAATCGAGCGTAAGTGGATGGTGCAGGGCTGGCCGGAGGGCTATCCGCTGCGGAAGGAAGAGGAGATGCGACAGGGCTACGTGTCGGTGCGACCGACCGTGCGGATCCGTGAGGAGAAGCTGCGGGTGTCGGGGGAGGGCGCGCCGCTGAAGGACGAGTTCATCCTCTGCTTCAAGTCGAAGGGACGGCTCAGCCGGAAGGAAATCGAGTTTCCGATCGAGGAGGCGCGCTTCCGCGAGCTCGAGGATCTCATCGGTCTGCCGCTGATCCCGAAGCTTCGCCGGACTTACCTGCTGCCAGATGGCCATCAGCTCGAGGTGAATCATGTAGACGAGGGCGCACCGACCGAGTTCTGGTATGCGGAAGTCGAGTTCGTAAGCGAGGACGAGGCGTGGGCTTTCGATCCGGCTTCGGTCGGCCTCGGCGCGTATCTGACGGACGACGTCACCGAGCAGCCGGGCCAGTCGATGGGGGCCTACTGGACAGCGACCCGCCTGCAGCAGGCATGAAGTTCTGCGAAATCGAAGTGATAGTGCCGCTTAGGGTCCCCGGCTTAGATTGAACCGGTCTCGGAGTGCTGTGCCTCCGTTGCCGCCCCTCCGGGTCCCCACTACCAGAACGGTTACAAATCAAAATGGCTGTCGCACCATCGGGTGCGGCAGCCATATAGCGTCTATATCAACATGTAACAGATGGCGTCCTCTGCACGAGCACCCCGGGCTTACGCAGCGATCGCCACGTCCTTCGCGGCGGCGCGGTCGTTGATGAGCCAGACACCGGCGACCAGCGTGAGCGGCAGCAGCTCGAGGAGGATGGCGTGCGCACCGAAGCGATCACTCATGAAGACGGAGATGACGACGGCGGCATAGAAGAAAACGAGGGTCGCGGTGTAGAAGAGTCCCTGCCGGAAGCTTTCGTGCTTTCCGGTGAGGATATAGTCGATCCAGCCGAAGAGTGCCTGCTTCGAATTATTCGAGCAGAAGATCGTCGCGCTGTTGAAGCCCTCGGCACCGGTGAAGGTGCCCCACTGGATACCGGTCAGGAAAAAGATCGGATAGAGCGCGAGTGCGCCCTGCGTGGCTTCCGGGATCGCTGCCGAAATCAGGATGCAGGCAAGCTGTGATACGAGGCAGGTGATTTCTGCGATGCGACGGTCCTTCATCTGCAGGATGTGCGTAAGTGCGAGTGAAAACAGAAAGACCAGCAGTGCACCGGCGCGAAACAGCGCGTCCTCGACATTGTCCCCGAGCAGCAGATGCCGGAAGACATTTGCGAGATTCGAGGTGACGGCCTGCCCGAACGAACCGCGGACCAGGATGCCGTACATGCCGGCGTAGCCGCCCATGAAGGCCATGCAAAGATGAATCAACAGGTTTCTTCTTGATTTGATCAGTTTCATTGCGAACTCCTGTGATGGAAAATTTCAAACGTTCCGACTATAACACTCTGCTCTATGAAATTCCACCATAATATTTCCGAAATTTCAGGATAAACACGCAGAGATATGCTATATAATTATAAGATTCGTATCAGTTCAGTCGAGCCAGGGGCCCCTGGCGCTGATCCTTACTGGTACGACATCAGAATTCAGAACCGAGGTAAACATATTGAACCAGAAAACTCAGAAAATCACGTTCGGTGCGATGATCACCGCGCTCTTTACGATCCTGCTCCTGATCGACCGCCAGACCGGCTCCATGTTCCAGGGGGCGCTCATCTTCATCCTGCCGATTCCGATGGTCGCCTACGGCGCGCGTTACGGTCTCTGCTCGAGCTTCGCGGTCTGGATCGCATCCACGCTGATGGCCGTGTTCTTCAGTCTGCCGACGACGCTCATCTACTCGTCCTGCATGGCCTTCATTGGCATGATCCTCGGCAGTCGTATCCACGATAAGAAGGATATGACTCGTACCCTCCTACTCGTGATGCTGCTCTCGATCATCGCGGAGCTGGTCAATGTCCTCCTCCTCGCGGTCATCTCGGGCACGACGCTCGATCAGGATGTCCTCGAGATGCAGACGATCATGACGGAGGCCCTTAACTCGGCACAGAAGTTCACCGGTGCCGGAGCGACCGCGCAGAGCGCTGCCCAGATGGATGTCTTCCGGCAGATGCTGACGCCGGATTTTCTGAAGCGTATCCTGATCATTTCCGTCGCCTTCACCGGTGCCGTCCAGGGCTTTATCATCTATGAGCTCAGCCTTCTGATCCTGCGTCGTCTCCACGTGGCGGTACCGCAGCCGAAGCCGATCATCGAGTATTACCCGCCGCGCTGGCTGGGCGTCCTGTCCATCCTCGCCTTCTTCGCTTATAATTACACCTTCGCGAAGCCGCTCGAGAACGCGATCCTCCAGAGCCTGCTCCAGATCATCGGCATCGTCGGCTATATCATCCTGATGTGCTTCGGTGCGATCGCGATCTCGCTTCTGATCCGTCTCTTCCTGACCCGTGCGAAGCTCGTGAACGGCCTTCTCACGGCACTCAGCATTTTCGTGATGCCGCAGATCCTGCTGATCCTCGGCATCTTCTACATCTCCGGCTCGCTCCACGACTACATCGCGCGACGCTTCGGTCTGCAGACCGCCGCTGCCGACGGCCGCACTGTGGATGGGCGTGCCACCCGTGCGGCGGACCGTCAGCATTGGTCCGATGCAGGCGACCACAGCCTGTCTGACCGTGCCCGCCTCGTACCGACGCCGAAGGACGGTGGCGACATCATCGACCTCGGACCAGACGACGCCACGGATGTGAAGTGAGCAATCACGGACAGAAATCTAACAAACAGAGCCGTCGCGCGAATGGTGAAATGCTCATGGAGTTTCATCATTCACGCGACGGCTCTGTTTACATGTTGAAATGGACACCGTTCGAGATCACTCGAGGCCCGTTTCCTCTGGCAGTCCGAGCATGATGTTCATGTTCTGCACCGCAGCACCGCTCGCACCCTTTCCGAGGTTGTCGAAAACTGCGGTCACCGTCGTCTGCTCCTCATGTCCACAGACCACGATCTCGAGGCGGTTTGTGCCGGCAAGCTTATTTGCATAGAGCTTGCTGTCATTCTCGCCGAACGGCACGACGGATACGAAGTGCTCATCACGATAGTAGTCTGCGAGCTTCGCACAGATCTCCTCCGCGCTCGGTTGCCCAGGCAGAAGCCGGTTCTGGAGCATAATCGTCGTCGCCATGCCCTTATAATAATCGTCCACGACCGGCATGAACACTGGCGGATACGCGAGTCCCGTCACCGTCTGCATCTCCGGCAGATGCTTATGCTGCAGGTTGAGACCATAGATGCCCGGCGCGTCCAGCAGCTCAGAACGTCCTTCTGCCTCGTACTCCGCGATCATCTTCTTGCCACCCCCGGAGTAGCCGGTCAGGCTGTAGCAGTTCATCGGGTAGTCCTTCGGAAGCACGCCCATCGCCACCAGCGGAGCCGCCGTCGAAATGAAGCCCGTCGCATGGCAGCCAGGATTCGCCACACGCTTACTCGTGCGAATCGCCTCCCGCTGCGCCTTCGACAGCTCCGGATAGCCATAGGTCCAGTCCGGATTCGTCCGGTGTGCCGTCGACGCATCGATCACGCGCACGTTCGGATTATCAATGAAGGAAACCGCTTCTCTGGCACCTTCATCCGGCAGACAGAGAAATACGATATCTGCGCTGTTGAGATACTTCTTCCGCTCATCCGGATCGTGCCGGAGCTCCTCCGGAATCCGCAGCAGCTCGAGATCCTCGCGTTGACCGATCCGGTCATAGATCTGAAGTCCCGTCGTGCCACTCTGACCATCGATATAAACTTTCGTCTTCATGATTTCCTCCCTGACCTTCCCGTTCATGCCATGCAGACGGATATTTTCATATATATTAGCAAATCTGCGTAGTACCGAGATATAGTTTTTTTACATACTTGATAAACGATGTGTTATGTAACAGTTCAAGCAGACAGGAGACCCGGAGGAGCGGCAACGGAGTACTGTGCCTCTGTTGCCGCCGCTCCGGGTCTCCTGTCTGAACTGTTACTGTGTTATAACAGCTATGAATTTTTGCACTACGCTTGATTCTTGACACTGCAGTGGAAAAGGCGTAAATTACGAATAAATCAATACAGAGCAAAAAACGTTGACGAGAAAAAGTAGCAGTTGGAGCGAGCCAGAGAGCTGTCGGAGGGTGCGAGACAGTGGAACGAAAGCTGTGAAAATCATCTCTGAGTTGCGCGCTGAACGCACTGGTTAGTAGGTTACGCCGGGCTGGTCTCCGTTAAAGGACTAAGCATTGATAGATGCGACAGAGTGGTCGTTTTATTCGACAATGAGAGTGGTACCGCAGAGGACTTTACAGCCTTTGTCTCTTTGATAAAAAGAGACAAAGGCTTTTTTTGTATCTGCTTGCACCGATCGATTTCAAAAACAAATCGACCATGTATGGGCGGATTCGTGATGAAGTAAATCCGTAAGCATTGGCCCTGTATGGATGGAAGAAGCTTTCAGCCGCTTCGGCGGATGAAATATAAAAACGTTTACATTTGTTGATACAATTTGAGGAGGAGACATTATGAGAAAGAACAGAATGATGGCCATGATGATGGCCGGTGCGATGGCAGCATCCCTGGCAGCCTGCGGATCATCCAGCACACCAGAGGCAACCACGGCCGCAGCCGCAGAGACGACCGCCGCAGCCGCAGACACTACGGCAGCTGCAGAGGAGACCACGGCAGCTGGTGCAGAGACCACAGCAGCCGCAGCCGATGATGATGTAAAGAACGCATCGAACGTTCAGCCGGAGATCCCGGAGGGCGCAACCGTGCTCAAGCTTGGTATGACCACCAACGAGCAGGATTCCTTCATGATCGCAGCGGTAAAGTTCGCACAGGATGTACAGGATAAGACCGACGGCAAGTATGCGATCGAGCTTCACCCGAACGGAGACCTCGGTGGTGAGCGTGATATGCTTGAGTCCATGCAGATGGGCACCCTCGATATGGGTATCGTGACGTCCGGACCGTTCGTAAATTTCTCCTCGGATATGGGTGTACTCGACATGCCGTATCTCTTCGAGAACAAGGAGCAGGCATACGCTGTGCTCGATGGTGAGGTAGGTCGTTCTCTTCTCGATACACTCGAGGGTTCCGGCCTCAAGGGTCTCGCATATGCAGAGAGAGGCTTCCGTGATCTCACAAACAACGTTCGTCCGATCAAGACCGCAGAGGATGTAAAGGGCCTCAAGATCCGTGTGATGGAGAACGAGGTTTACCAGAAGGCCTTCGATGCACTCGGTGTCAACGCAACGCCGATGGCATGGTCCGATGCCCTGACCGCTTTACAGCAGGGCACCGTCGATGGTGAGGAGAACCCGATCAACGTTATCAACTCCTATAAGCTCTGGGAGTCCCAGAAGTACGCAACCCTCGATGGTCACAGCTACTCCACTGCGATCGTCACCATGTCCCTCGATAAGTTCAACGAGCTCGACGCCGACATCCAGCAGGTATTCCTCGATGCAGCACAGGATGCCGCAGAGTATGAGAGAGAGTGGGTAGCCGCTCAGGAGGCAGATCAGCTTCAGGCGATGAAGGACAACGGCATGGAGGTTGAGGAGAACCCGGATATCGCTTCCTTCAAGGCAGCTGTACAGCCGGTATATGATGCATATCCTCAGTATGCCGATTATGTAAAGAAGATCAACGACGTCATCGCTACAGTTAAGTGATTTTTCGGATCATTGGAAAGTGAAACGTTCGAAGGTATCGCTACGCAAACACTTCCTATCCGAACGTTCATATTAAGAAGTTTATGTAGAAATAAAGCTGAGACGGAGCCTGCTCGCGCAGGCTCCGTCTCAGAAACAGGGGTCGTACAGATACCTGAAACAGGTAGTGAAAGGGGCAGACAAAGTGGGATTTGTTAAAGCTGTTCATAAGTTGTCAGATGCGATCGATAAGGTGATGGGCTACGTCATCTTCGCGATGCTGCTTCTGATGGTCATCATCACCGGTGCGCAGATCGTGTGCCGTATCTTCTTTAAGTCGTTACAGTGGTCCGAGGAGGCCACCCGTTATTTACTGATCTGGTGCTCGATGCTCGGTGCAGGGTGTGTCTATAAGCACGGCGGACACATCGCCGTCACGGTACTGCAGGATGTGATGCCGGCACCGGTGAAGAGAGTGATGCAGCTTCTCGTGCATGCACTCTGTTTCGCCCTCTGCCTGGTGGTCGTTTACTACGGCTATAAGTATTTCGGAAAGCAGGGAACACAGCTTTCCGCATCCCTCCGCTGGCCGATGCGCTATGTATACTTAGGCATTGACCTCGGTTGCGGCCTTATGGCCGTACATGCGCTGGATGCGTTCCTGCAGCAGCTGTTCCACATGGATGAAGTGAAGGAGGTGGAGTCATAATGGCAGCCGTACTGTTTATTTCGTTCGCAATTTTACTTCTTCTCGGTGTTCCGGTCGGCTTCACCATCGCCATCGCCGCCTTCATCACCCTCGTCGCCGGTGACGTACCTGCCCTCATGATGGTGCAGCGTATCTTCACTGCGCAGGACAGCTTCTCGCTGATCGCGGTTCCGTTCTTCATCCTCGCCGGTGACCTCATGTCGAAGGGCGCCGTGTCGAAGGTGCTCGTCGAGTTCGCAGAGTCCCTCCTCGGCTGGATCCGTGGCGGCCTCACCATCGTTTCCGTCCTCGCCGGCATGTTCTTCGCCGCGATTTCCGGATCTGGTGCAGCGACCACCGCAGCCGTCGGTGCGACCCTCATCCCGGAGCTCGAGAAGCGCGGCTATCATGTCGATAAGTCTGCCGCCCTCATCGCCGCTGCCGGTACGATCGGCGTCGTCATCCCGCCATCCGTTCCGATGGTGCTCTACGCCGTCATCGCAGAGCAGTCGGTCAATACCCTTTTCCGTAACGGCTTCATCCCGGGTATCACGATGGGTGTGATCCTGATCGTCATCGCCCTCGTCGAAGCGCGGAAGCTCAACTACCCGAAGGGCACACCGCTCAGCGTGAAGAACGTCCTGAGAACCTTCCTCCATGCGGTCTGGGGCATCCTCATGCCGCTGATCATCCTCGGTGGCATCTTCTCCGGCTACTTCACCCCGTCCGAGGCAGCCGATGTCGCGGTTATCTACTCCATCCTCATCGGCTTCTTCGTGTACCGTGACCTCACGCCGAAGGGCCTCATGGAGATCATGAAGAACTCTGCGAAGACCTCCTCCGTCATCATGCTGATCATCGGCTTCTCCGGTCCGTTCGGCTGGGTACTGGCGAACTGGAAGATCCCGGAGATGATTTCGAAGGCTGTTCTCTCCGTTTCGAGCAATACCTACATCATCCTCTTCCTGATCGGTCTTATCATCCTGGTCGCTGGTGTCTTCATGGAGACCTCCTCCGCGATCATCCTGCTCACCCCGGTATTCCTTCCGCTCGTGAAGGCGATGGGTGTGAACCTCGTCCACTTCGGTGTGGTATTCGCCGTCGGTCTCGCCATCGGTATGATCACCCCGCCGGTAGCCATCAACCTCTTCGTCGCCTCGGGTATCACGGGACTTCCGATGACGAAGATATCGAAGGCCATCATCCCGTACCTGATCGGCCTCATCGTGGTGTTCTTCGTGATCCTCTATGTACCACTGGCGTTCCCAGGACTGATTCTGGCTTAAGAATTTCGTAAGGGGGTCTGACCCCATTAAATTTTTCTAAACAGAATCTAAACTGAAGTTTATGGGGTCAGACCCCATAAACTCCGGTGGCCGACACATGATATAATAAGTAGAAATACGCAATGTGATTTAAAAATACAGGAGGTACACTATGCGTAGTGATGTAGTAAAGAAGGGTATCGAGCGTACCCCGCACCGTTCACTTCTGAAGGCCGACGGCCTGACCGACGAGCAGATCCGCCGTCCGCTGATCGGCGTCGTCAATTCATTTACCGAGGTCGTTCCGGGTCATGAGCACCTGCAGCAGATCTCCCGTGCGGTCAAGGATGGTATCCTGATGGCCGGCGGCACGCCACTCGAGTTCAACACCATCGCTGTCTGCGACGGTATCGCGATGGGCCACGATGGCATGCACTTCTCACTGTCATCCCGCGAGCTGATCACCGACACCATTGAGTGTATGGCGAGCGGCCACGCTCTCGACGCCCTTGTCTTCATTCCGAACTGCGATAAGATCGTGCCGGGCATGCTCCTCGCAGCCTGCCGTCTGAATCTGCCGTCCGTTTTCGTATCCGGTGGGCCAATGCTGTCTCTTCATCAGCGTGACCTGAACACCGCGTTCGAGGCCGTCGGTGCGTTCAAGGCTGGTCTTATGGACGAGAAGGGCGTCCTCGACATCGAGAATACCTGCTGTCCGACCTGCGGCTCCTGTTCTGGTATGTTCACCGCGAACTCCATGAACTCCCTCTGCGAGGTACTGGGCATGGCACTTCCGGGCAATGGTACCATCCCGGCGGTCTATTCGGAGCGTATCCGTCTCGCAAAGCTGGCCGGCATGCAGGTGATGAAGGTCCTCGAGCAGAACATCCGTCCGCGTGACATCATCACTGCAGATGCGATCGAGAACTGCCTGACCACCGATATGGCCCTCGGCTGCTCCACCAATACCGCACTGCACCTCATGGCCGTAGCGCATGAGGCAGGCGTTCCGTTCGATCTTCATAAGATCAACGAGATCTCCGATCGTACCCCGAACCTCTGCCACCTGGCACCGGCGGGTCACCACCACATGCAGGACCTCATGGATGCCGGCGGAATCTATGCCGTCATCCACGAGCTCGATCAGCATGGCCTGATCCACAGAGACTGTATGACCGTGCTCGGTGAGACGATCGGTGAGGCGACGAAGGACAGCGTCAACCGGAACCCGGAGGTCATCCGTCCGTTCGATAACCCATACCTCAAGGAGGGCGGTCTCGCCGTGCTGTATGGTAACCTGGCACCACATGGCTCCATCGTCAAGCGTTCGGCAGTCGCACCTGAGATGATGGTCAATGAGTGCACCGCGCGCTGCTTCGACTCCGAGGAAGACGCCATCAAGGCGATTTACGGTGGCGAGATCAAGCCGGGTGACTGTGTCGTGATCCGTTATGAGGGTCCGGCCGGCGGACCTGGTATGCGTGAGATGCTCGGACCGACCTCTGCCATCGCCGGTATGAAACTTGATACGACTGTATCCCTCATCACCGACGGACGTTTCTCCGGCGCATCCCGTGGCGCAGCGATCGGACATGTTTCCCCGGAGGCCCAGGCCGGCGGTACCATCGCATACGTGAAGGATGGCGATAAGATCAAGATCGACATCCCGAACTACTCCATCAACCTCGAAGTTTCCGACGAGGAACTCGAGGAGCGTAAGAAGACCATGAAGGTACGCGAGCAGCGCAACCTCACCGGTTACCTCAAGAAATACGCGAAGCTCGTCCACTCCGCCGACTCCGGCGCGATCGTCGAGTAAGTTCTAGATACGAAGCATGTATTGAAACATGCTGAACACAGCGTTCGGATCCGCGGGTATATCGAGGACTCGAACCGGACATCTGACAGCGGATGCATTTCCCACGATGCATTTTGCCCCATAGAGCTCTGCCACTTACGGCAGAGCTCATTTTAAAGTTCCGATGAAATCCATCGATATTTCCATATTGACGACCGTAAAGTAACTACTTAAAATGAGGGGCTGTCAACCCTCTTTCAATAGAAGAAGCCAGGTATTTATACAGATAATCAGGTAGTATATGAGTAAAAGTAATGTTCAGAGCATGACGTCGGGCTCCCCGCTTCGTTTGATCCTCGTTTTCATGATTCCGCTTCTGCTCGGGAATCTGTTTCAGCAGTTTTACAACATCGTCGATGCGATGATCGTCGGGCGTCTGCTCGGTGCGGATGCGCTGGCCGCGGTCGGCTCCAGCTCGAGCGTCCAGTTCCTTGTGCTCGGTTTTTGCATGGGCAGCTGCGCAGGCTTCGGTATCCCGGTGTCACAGCGCTTCGGCGCAGAGGATATGCAGGGACTCCGGCGCTACGTGTACCACAGCCTCGCGGTGACGGTCATCATCGCTGCGGTACTGACGACATTGACCGCACTCCTGTGCCCGCTCATCATGCACATCATGCAGACGCCGGAAGACATATACCAGGACGCGTACCGGTACCTGCTGATCATCTTCCTCGGCATCCCGTTCACACTCCTCTATAACCTGCTGTCAAGCCTGCTCCGCGCGGTCGGAAACTCGAAGGCACCCTTCATCTTCCTCGCGATCTCGACCTTTCTGAACGTATTTCTGGATCTGTTCTGCATCGCGGTGCTTCACCTCGGCTGTGCCGGCGTCGCGCTGGCGACGATCACCGCGCAGGCCCTGAGCGGCATCGCCTGCCTCGTCTACATCATCCGCGTGATGCCGGTACTGCATCCGACGCGCGAGGACTGCCACTGGAACAGTACCGTGGCCCGGAACCTCGTCGTCATGGGCCTGCCGATGGGCCTCCAGTATTCGGTCACCGCGATCGGCTCGATGGTCATGCAGTCCGCGAACAACGGCCTCGGCTCCATCTACGTCTCCGGTTTCACCGCCGGCACGAAGGTGAAGCAGCTGATGCTCTGCCCGTTTGACGCCGTGGCCACCGCGATGGCGACCTTCGTCGGTCAGAACATGGGCGCGCATAAGATGGACCGTGTGAAGCAGGGCATCCGCGTGACGCTCGCACTTGCGGTCGGCTACGGCATCGTCGCCGGTGTGATCATGAACTTCGGCGGACACTTCCTCGGCAGCCTCTTCGTCGATGCGGCCAATGTCTTGGTTATCGACGCAGCTGCCCGGTATATGGGCGCGCTTGGCATCCTCTACTGGCTGCTCGCCATCCTCGACGTCACACGCTACGCGATCCAGAGCCTCGGCTTCAGTGCGCTGTCCGTGATCAGCGGCGCTCTCGAGATGGTCGCCCGTATCCTCGTCGCCACGATCTGCGTCCCGCTCTTCGGCTACAGCGCCATCTGCTGGACCGACCAGGCCGCCTGGCTCGCCGCCTGCGCCTACCTCATCCCGATGCTCCTGCATCTGATTCATAAGGTAGAGCGCGAACAGATGTGACTGATTTCACGGCAAAGAGGTCCTCCGGGCTCTTAACCTAAGGTCACCACGACCTCATGCTGCTCGCCGCTGAGCCCCAGCGGGATGACATTGCCGGCGACCGGAGCGCCATCAACCGTCATAGAGGTGACGCCCTTTTCAGCGTGGGCGTGGTTGTCGATCGTGATGTGGTAGTGACTGCCACGGTAGAGCCGATCGACGGTGTAGTGCTCGAGTGTATCCGGGATGCAAGGGTCGATGCGGAGACCGTCCAGGCTCGGTTGGATGCCGAGGATGTACTGGCTCATGCAGGTAAAGGTCCAGGCTGCGGTGCCGGTCAGCCAGCTGTTCTTGCCCTCGCCCGGGGTCGCCGCATCACGTCCGGCCACCATCTGGCAGTAGACATACGGCTCCGTACGGTGGATCTCCGAGATGTCCTCGAGATAGATCGGGCAGGTCTTCTTGAAGACCTCGAAGGCACGGTTTCCATGACCGATCATCGTTTCGGCTGCTGCGATCCATGGATTATTATGACAGAAGATCCCGGCGTTCTCCTTATATCCAGGCGGGTAGGAGGAGATCTCACCGAGCTCCACGTGATACCGTGTATAGGCCGGCTGGTTCAGTACGATACCATACTTGCACTCGAGGCGCTTCTCCACGGACGCGAGTGCCGTCGCGGCCTTGCCATCCTCGACACCGATGCCGGCCATGACACACATGCCCTGTGGCTCGATGAAGATCTGGCCCTCCTCACAGACGTGAGAGCCCACCGGATTCGAGTATGCATCGAAGGCACGGATGAACCACTCACCGTCCCAGCCAGCGGTCTCGACGGCCTCGACCATCGCGGCGACTTCCTGATCGACGGAGGCAGCCTCCTCACAAAGACCGATATGACGGCAGATATCTGCATATTCCTTTCCGTACTTCACGAACATGCCGGCGATGAAGACCGATTCCGCGACCGGACCCTCGGACGGACCGGTGGTCTGGAAGCTCTCACCCGGCTCCTCGGAGAAGCAGTTCAGGTTCAGACAGTCGTTCCAGTCGGCGCGACCGATCAGCGGCAGCTGGTGCGGTCCCTTATGCGTGACGGTGAAATGGAAGCTCCGACGGAGATGCTCCATGAGCGGCTTCGCATCCGTGAAATCCGAATCCCAGGCACAGGCTTCATCGAGAATCGAGAAGTCGCCGGTCTCCGCGAGATAGGCATGTGTGCAGGCAATCAGCCAGAGCGGATCATCGTTGAAACCGCCACCGATGTCAGCATTGCCCTTCTTGGTCAGCGGCTGGTACTGATGATAGCAGGAGCCATCCGGAAGCTGTGTGTTCGCGATGTCGAGGATGCGTTCGCGTGCGCGGGTCGGAATCAGATGGACGAACCCGAGCAGGTCCTGACAGCTGTCACGGAAGCCCATGCCACGGCCCATGCCGCTCTCGAAGTAGGAGGCGGAGCGGGACATGTTGAAGGTCACCATGCACTGATACTGATTCCAGATATTCACGACGCGGTTCAGCTTCTCGTCGCTGCTGTGTACCGTATAGCTGCTGAGGAGACCATCCCAGTAGGCCTTCAGCTCTGCGAGCGCAGCGTCCACCTGCGCGTCCGTCTGATACTTCGCGAGAAGCTTCTCCGCCGGCTTCTTATTGATGATGCCCGGCGCTTCCCACTTCTCGTCGACCGGATTCTCACAGTAGCCGAGCACGAAGATGAAGCTCTCGGATGCGCCCGGTGCGAGCTCAACCTTCAGATGATGCGAGCCGATCGGCTGCCAGCCATGGGCGATGGAGTTGCGACTCTCGCCGACGAGCACTGCCTCCGGATTATGGAAGCCGTTGTAGACACCGATGAAGGCGTCACGGCTTGTGTCGAAGCCGACGACCGGTCTGTTGACGGAAAATACCGCATAGTGATTCCGACGCTCGCGATACTCTGTCTTATGGTAGATCGTGCTGCCGATCACCTCGACCTCGCCCGTCGAGAAGTTCCGCTGGAAGTTCGTCTGATCGTCCTGCGCGTTCCAGAGACAGAACTCGACGAAGCTGAAGAGGTCAATGCTTCTGGCCGTCACACCATCATTTCGCAGGGTGATGCGGTTGATCTCACAGGCGTCGTCCACCGGCACGAAGGCCTCGAGCTTCGCCTCGAGCTGATTCTTCCGGCTTGTGATGACGGTATAGCCGAGACCGTGACGACACTCATACGAATCAAGCGTAGTCTGCGTCGGCTGCCAGCCCGGATTCCAGATGCTGTCGCCATCCTTGATATAGTAGTAGCGGCCACCCTGGTCGAGCGGACAGTTGTTGTAACGGTAGCGGGTGAGACGCAGGAGTTTCGCATCCTTATAGAAGGAGTAGCCTCCTGCCGTGTTCGAGATGAGACTGAAGAAGTCCCGGGACCCGAGGTAGTTGATCCATGGGAGAGGGGTCTTCGGAGTCGTGATGACATATTCTCGCTGTGCGTCATCGAAATGACCGAATTTCATAAAGCCTCCTTCTATATAATTCTTAAAACACAAAAAATAGAGTCTGAAATTAACAAATTTACGAATACGTTTTCGCTACACATAATTATATTTTCCTGGACAAAAGTTGTAAATAGAGCCGGCGAAAAAATCAACGAAATGTATATTTCGTACAAAAACGCATTTAAATATCTGTGAAATACTAGCTGTTTACAAGAAGACGAAATCGATTTAGAATGAAAATACGAAAAGGATTTCGGATGACAAATTCGAGAAGTGAAACGAAAGAAAAGTAATTTCGACCAGGAGCATCCGAAAGGAAAGATGAATCAGTATTATGGTAACGATTAAAGACATTTCGAAAGCGCTGGGGGTTTCGCCGGCGACCGTCAGTAAGGCACTGAATGGATATTCCGATATCAATCCACAGACCGCTGAACGGATCCGGGCCGCAGCGAAGGAAATGCACTATCTTCCTAATATAGCAGCCCGACAGTTAAAAACCAATCGTTCTCATAATATCGGTGTCCTGTTTGTAGATGCAACAAACTCAGGACTCACCCATGAGTACTTCGCAGCGATTCTGAACAGCGCGAAGGAAACCTTCGAAAAGCTCGGCTACGATGTGACCTTCATATCCGACACCATCGCCGGCACGAAGGCCAGCTTCTTGGAGCATGCACGCTACAGAAACTGTGATGGTGTCCTGATCGCCAGTGTGGATTTCACCTCCCCGCAGGTGGTTGAGCTCGTAAAGAGCGAGATCCCGACCGTCACCATCGATTATCCGTTTAATGATAAGAGTGCGGTGATGTCCGACAACCTCGAAGGTCAGTACGAGCTGACGAAGTACGTGCTGGAGATGGGACATCGCAGAATCGGTCTCATCCATGGTGAGATGACCATGGTTACGAAGAAGCGACTGAATGGATTCCGGAGAGCACTGAAGGAGTTCGGTGTCGAGCTGAATCCGATGTACGAGAAGGCCGGAGCCTTCCATGATGTGATGAGGACCGCGGAGGCGGTACGTGAGCTCATGGCACTTCCAGAGCCACCGACCATCCTGATGTGTCCGGATGATTACGCAGCGCTCGGAGCGCTGACCGAGCTTGAGAAGATGGGGCTTCGGATTCCGGAGGACATCAGCATCACCGGCTATGATGGCATCAATCTTTCCCAGGTGATTCGCCCGAAGCTCACGACCTACTTCCAGGACTCCACCGGTATCGGTCATCAGTCCGCACGGAAGCTCGTCGAGGAGATCGAAGAGAAGGACAGCTGTACCGCAGAGCAGATCATGATCAGAGGCAAGCTCCTGTCGGGGCACAGCGTAAAGGATCTTCGGGAAGAAGCATAGGACAGCGCTGAAGAAACGTGAAGACGCGGGATGATCTTCCGCCGGAAGCATTGGACGGATCAGACGAAATACAGGCACGTAAGAATGTACATGAAGTATCGAAGGATACTTTACATAATAAGAATCTTTTTGAGGGAGGACTCAATAATGAAAAAGAATGTGAAACGTTGGCTTAGTATGACGACTGTTGCAACGATGACCGTTGCATCACTGGCAGCCTGTGGATCATCACAGCCTGCAGCGACGACCGCGGCACCGGCAGAGACGAAGGCAGAGACCACCGCAGCAGCGACCGAGGCAGCCACCGAGGCGGCGACCGAGGCAGCTTCTGATGAGGGTAAGGTGCTCAATATCCAGTGCTGGAACGAGGAGTTCAAGTCCAGACTGACCGACCACTATCCAGGATATGAGGCCGTCGATGGTACGACCGGTAAGATCGGTGATGTGACCGTGAAGTGGACCATCACACCGTCCACTGATAACGCATACCAGAACAATCTCGATACCGTACTTCCGGAAAATGAGAACGCGTCTGCGGACAGCAAGGTAGACCTCTTCCTTGTCGAGGCCGATTATGCAAAGAAGTATGTAGATTCTGATGTTGAGGTTACCGTTCCGGTCAAGGATCTCGGCCTCACAGAGGATGAGCTTAAGAATCAGTATCAGTACACGAAGGACGTTGTGACCGACGGCGATGGCAATCTCCGTGGTGTTTCATGGCAGGGCTGCCCGGGCGTGCTGATCTACAACCGTCAGGCGGCGAAGGATGTGCTCGGCTCCGATGATCCTGCAGATGTACAGGCTGCGGTGAAGGACTGGGCTAGCTTTAACGAGACGGCGAAGAAGATGAAGGATGGCGGCTATACCATCACATCTTCGGTCAATGACTCCTACCGTGTATACTCGAACAATGTCACCACTCCGTGGGTAACGGATGGCAAGATCACCATCGATGACAACATCAAGAACTGGGTAGACGATTCCAAGGCACTCGTTGATGCAGGCGAGACCAAGACCTACGAGCTCTGGTCCGATGACTGGAGCAAGGGCTTCTATCCGGATGGTAAGGTATTCTGCTACTTCGGACCGGCATGGCTCATCAACTTCTCGATGGCTGCAGATACAGATGGATCGATCGCAAACCAGGGCGGCTGGGGTGCTGTTGAAGGACCGCAGGGCTTCTACTGGGGCGGCACATGGATCTGTGCAGCGAAGGGAACCGATAACCCGACACTCGTTGCCGACATTATGAGACAGCTCACCACCAACGAGCAGATCATGACCGACATCGTAAAGAAGGATAGTGATTTCGTAAACAACAAGCCGGCGATGGATGCCGCTGCAAAGGATGATTCCTTCGCATTCAAGGTACTGGGTGGACAGAACCCGCTCGCACTCTTCTGTGCAGGTGCAGATAAGATCGACCTTTCCAACATGACCAACTACGATCAGGGCTGCAACGAGGAGTTCCAGAAGGCGATGAAGAACTACTTCGATGGCAATGCTTCCTACGAGGACGCACTGAACCTCTTCTACACAGCAGTTGAGGAGAAGTATCCGGAGCTTTCACACTAATCGACATAAATGCCCGCCCGGTGGAGAGGCCGGGTGGGCATTTTTACCTTCAAAATTCAGAAAGACTGCAGATTATGAAGAAAAAACAGAGTAAGGTTGTACAGTACAACCGCTGGGGTTACTATTTTCTGATCCCGTTTATCGTTGTCTATCTTTTGTTCCAGTTCGTGCCACTCGTAACGACGATCTACAACAGCTTCTTCGAGAACTATCGCTCGGGCTTAAAGCAGATCGGGCCGAACTTCATCGGTCTCGGAAACTACCTGAAGATCCTGTCGAACGCAGATCTCTGGAAGTACGCCGGCAACACCATGATCATGTGGATCATCGGTTTCCTGCCGCAGATCATCACCTCGCTCCTCCTCGGTGCCTGGTTTACGGATCCCTCGCTTCGCCTTCGCGGCCAGCGCTTCTTTAAGACTGTGATCTATCTTCCGAATCTGATCATGGCGAGTGCATTCGCGATGCTGTTCTTCACCCTGTTCTCCGATTCCGGACCAGTCAACTCGATTCTGATGCAGCTTGGCATCCTCAGTAAGCCGTTTACCTTCCTGAGTAGTACGACGGCGACGAGATCCCTCGTCGGTGCCATGAACTATATCATGTGGTTCGGTAATACGACCATCCTCCTGATGGCCGGCATGATGGGCATCGATACCGCACTCTTCGAGGCGGCGCAGGTCGATGGCGCGAGCTCGACGCAGATCTTCTTCCGTATCACCCTGCCGCTGCTTCGACCGATTCTCGTGTACGTGCTCATCACCTCCCTCATCGGTGGTATCCAGATGTTCGATGTACCGCAGATCCTGACGAACGGAAGCGGTGACCCGGCACGTAGTACGATGACCATGATCATGTGGCTCAACAAGCATCTGTACAGTAAGAACTTCGGCATGGGCGGTGCCCTTTCCGTTCTTCTCTTCATCATCACCGGTGTGCTGAGTATGATCGTCTATAAGACATCTTCCAGCAGCGAAGTAAACTAAGGAGGCAGCGCTATGACAGAAATGAAGCAAAGCCATGGAATGAACATCCATGCCAGACGATTTATCTCGTATCTCGTACTGATCCTCCTGTCCTTCCTGTGCCTCATCTGGTTCTACATCCTGTTTATCAATGCGACCCGTTCGAACGCAGAGCTGACCCGCGGCTTCACGCCGATCCCGAGCAGCTACCTCTTGACGAACTGGCAGAACCTGCTGAATGGTACCCTTCCGGTGGTATGCGGCATGGGCAACAGCTTCATCGTCGCCGGCTTAAGTGCGGTGCTCTGCACCTACTTCTCGACCATGACCGCCTATGCGATCCACGCATATAACTTCAAGCTCAAGAAGTTCATGTTCACCTTCATCCTGATGATCATGATGATCCCGACGCAGGTCACAGCGCTCGGCTTCATCCAGTTCGTGACGAAGCTGAAGCTGATGGACAGCTTCATCCCGCTGATCGTTCCGTCGATCGCTGCACCGGTCACCTTTTTCTATATGAAGCAGTATATGGACTCGGTACTTCCGATGTCCCTCGTCGAGGCGGCCCGCATCGACGGCGCCGGCGAGTTCCGCATCTTTAACACCATCGTGCTTCCGCTGATGAAGCCGGCCATCGCCGTGCAGGCGATCTTCACCTTCGTCAGCAGCTGGAACAACTACTTCCAGCCGGCCCTGATCCTTCATACCGACACGAAGAAGACCCTGCCGATCCTGATCGCTCAGCTTCGTTCCGCAGACTTCCTGAAGTTCGATATGGGCCAGGTCTATGTCATGATCGCCTTCTCGATCTTCCCGGTCATCATCGTGTACCTCATCCTCTCGAAGTACATCGTTGGTGGTGTTACCACAGGTGGTGTCAAGGGATAAACCCGATTCACACATCTCATTTTTCTTCATAGGTTCTATAGCCTGAACCAAAAAGAACCGGTCCCGCAAGGGACCGGTTCTTTTTAATGATTAAAATTTTTACTTGCAGCGTAGTCGCGGAAGCACTGTGCCCATACGACATACGCGGCGGCGTTCTGATGGATCATCTGATCGGTGCAGAAGTTCGGATTCAGGTTACCCTGGCCATCCGAGAGCGCATCGGCGATGTTCATGTAGCCCCAGCCGTTCTGCTGTGCGAGCTTCTGCATCTCGGTGTTCAGCCTGCGGACGGTCGGATTATCGAAGGCCCAGCTCTTCACACCCGGGAAGCTCTTCGTATAGCCCGGATAGATGTAGGTCGTACTGATGATCGTGAAGTCGACCTCCGGATTGACCGCCTGAATCTGGTGGATGAGCTGTACATAGCGGTTTACGATCTTATCGGTACGGTCGCCGAGGTCGTTGAAGCCGAAGAACATATAGATGTGCTTCGCGTTCATGAGCTTGATGGAGTTCCATACATTCAGGAACTGGCCCTTGTAGATCGGATGTGCGATCGTCTTATCCTGCTCCTCTGGGATCAGTGCATTGATCAGATTATAGCGGGAGGCGGTCAGGAACTGAAGTTCAGCCATGAGCGGATTCGTTTTATTGCCCTGTGCGAACAGCTTGAAGCCATCGGCGACGGAATCACCGATGATGACGGAATCCTGATAGAAATCGAGCACGCGCTGATCCTCCTGCAGCGGGAGACCGTTGGCCGTGGTCTGTGCGCTCGCTTCGGCTGCCTGTGTGACCGTCTGTGTCGTGGTCGGTACAGCACTGCTGCCCGTGACGGTACTGGTCGCCGCCGTCGTCGGAACGGTCGGACCTGCCATCGGGCCGACTTCTGCCAGTGCAGAGAAGCCGGTAGAGGATACCATCGCTGCGGTCAGAAGTGCAGCGGCCCTTTTTCTGAAACTCTTTTTCATAAACATGCCCTTTCTTCGATGGCGGCGAAGCCCGCCGCCTTTTCTTTTTAAGCGCAGTGCACTGCGCATTTTGTGTAAAAAATATCTGTGCTTCCATCCCCCGCATATGCAGCGGGATGCAGCACAGATACACTATATGCTGAAATGAAGCTGAAAGCAAGCGCCCTTAGAAGATTCCTCCGACGCCGAGATCCGTGTCGATGGTGTTCATGTTGTAGAGCAGCAGCACGTCCGTCACCTCCGGGTGCTCGTTGATGAACGAAGACGGTCCGAAGCGGTAGTAGCGTGTATCGAAGACATAGATCTTTTGATAGTGATGCACGAGGAACGGTACCATGGAGTTCGCGTAGCTGTCCTTGATGAGGACGAGCTGGCGGTCCGAATCCGCGCTCGCGTTCGTGATCTCGACGAGTGGATGCAGATTACTAAGGAACATCGAGTACTTGTCCTTCTGCGCGAGATAGTCGCGGTTGTACAGCGTGTCCGTCACCTCGCCGGTATCCGGATAGCTTACCGTCAGCTGGTTTGCCGGATTTTCGTACAGCGTGATCGCGTCGCCCGGCACCGTGCTGTCATGGAGCTTCGAGAAGATCGTGCCATGGAAGTCTGTCGTTACGCAGGTCTTCTGAAAGTCTGCTTCCGGGATCGGGGAGAGCCCGGCGGCGCTGCAGTAGGCCTGATAGCCGACGTAGGCTCCGTGGGTCGTCCAGTGGTGGTCCGTATGGTAGTAGAGGCCGTCCATAGCGGAAGTATCGCAGCCGGTATCCTCCGCCTCGGCCACCGGCTGCGCGCCGTCTGCATCACCCGAGGCCTGTGTGCGGTCGGTATCCCCCGCGTCGGTCACCGGCTGTGCGCCGTCTGCATCACCCGAGGCGAGGGTACGGGCGGTCTCTTCCTGCGCCGCCGCGGCCTGCAGTGCACTCCAGGCGTCGACCTTCTGCATGTTCGGCAGCGCTGCGTAGATCTCGTTCATGGTGTCGACCTGCCGAAGCACGCCCCGGTCCGGTGCGCAGTTCGGGAGCTTCGCGTTGTAGGTGCTGATGGCGGTCGGGACGAGCATAACACGGACGTTTTCTTTCGCGCCGGTCGTGATGGCATCCTGCAGCTTCTGGAACTGCGTGATGATCTTTTTCTGCTGCTTCGGCGTCTTGTAGGCTTCGATGTAGTAGCCATCCTTCGCGAGGTAGATGTCGTTGATCTCCTCCCGGCCGGTCAGCATCTCATACTTCGTCTTCAGGGTCATGAAGGGATCCCGGAGCGGGAAGTGGTCGGAGAGATAGGTCTGAATGCCGCTCATGTAGGAGCCGTCCTTCAGGGTGTCAAAGCTGTAGACCGGCCAGCTCGCAAGGGCGCGGTTCTCGTTCTCTGAAAAGGTCTGCTTCGGTGCCACGAGACACCATACGCTGAAGCAGAGGATGAAGGCGGTGATGATACCTACGGTGAGGACCTCGGCCCGGCGCCGCAGACGCCTGATCGGAAAAGTGGCAAGCGATGCGCTGTGATCCATGATTTCCTCCTTTTAATCGATGATAAATGCTCGTCTGTTTTCCAGTCGACAGGACGGCTGGAAAATCGGATCGATGTTTGATGACACAGCAGCGGTGGGTCCGCTCTCTTAGAAACGGAAATACAGGAACGGGTTGTAGCTGTCGTTCACGAGGTACGCGGTCGTGAGCAGGAAAAGTACGAGGTAGCCGAGCGCGGTCAGCACGGTGCTGAGGGTTACGATACGATGTGCCGCTACGATGCTTCCACCTGTGTTTGTATGGTCAATGCATTTGGCGCTACTCGTATGGCTCTTTGCAGTGACATCTCCGTTTGCATTTCCATGGACAATGCTTCCGGCGTCACTTGGATGGTTCTCCGCAAACGCTGTCTCTTCAGCGTGGCACGTAGCGCCGGCGCAGAGGTCGATGCGCTTCTGCAGCTTCGCGCGGAGCCACGGGTAGACCGGGAAGGCGAGGATGCAGCCGACGATGAGGGTCGCGAAATTGTTCCGGAGATACCAGAGAAGTGTGCTGTTCACGAGCGGTACACCGGCCATGCCGAACATGATCCGGATGTACTGTCCGAGCTGCGTCATATCATCGAACACGAAGATGATGAAGCCGAAGATGACGATCAGGATCGCGTAGAGGTGCTTGAGAATGCGTGGAAGCTTCCGAAGGGCGCTTCCCCAGACATCCTTTTCGAACGCGAGGAGGACACCGTAGTAGAGGCCCCAGAGCACGAAGTTCCAGGCGGCACCATGCCAGAGTCCGGTCAGGAACCAGACGACGAACATGTTCCGAAGCTGCTTCCACTTTCCGTGGCGATTGCCGCCGAGCGGGATGTAGACATAATCACGGAACCAGGTGCTGAGTGAGATATGCCAGCGACGCCAGAAATCGGTGACGGAGACAGAGGAGAGCGGATAGTTGAAGTTCTCGAGGTAGTGGAAGCCGAGCATGCGGCCCATACCGATCGCCATGTCACTGTAGGCGCTGAAGTCGAAGTAGAGCTGGAGCGTGAAGCAGAGGCCGCCGAGCCAGGCACCGAGCACCGAGATCGTCGCCCCCGGACCGAGCACGGTCTGCAGAGAGGTGACGATGCCCTGGACCGAAGCATCGGCCGACGCAGCTGCCGGGCCCATCGTGAAGGCACTCGACTTGATGAGCTCCCAGACGGCACCGATGGTGTTCGCGAGGAGGACCTTCTTGAAGAGGCCCTGCAGGAAGCGGAGACCGCCGTCGACGAAGCCGTCGAAGGTGATGGCGCGCGCGTGCAGCTCCTCGTTGACGGTGGAGAAGCGGACGATCGGGCCGGCGATGAGCTGCGGGAACATCGACACGTAGGTGAGGTAGTAGAAGTAATTTTTCTCGACCGCCACCTCACGCTTATAGAGGTCGATGGTGTAGCTCATGGTCTGGAAGGTGAAGAAGCTGATGCCGATCGGGAGACCGAGGTGGAGCGGCGTGATGGTAGTACCGGCGAGGGCATTGACCGTCTCCACCAGGAAATCGGCGTACTTGAAGAAACCGAGACAGCCGAGGTCGATGAGCACCGACAGCAGAAGACAGAGCCGGCGGATGGCCGGACGCTGATCCGCGCGGTCCATTACACGGCCGAGCGTGTAGTCGGACAGGGTCTCGAAAATCATGAGCAGGATATAGACCGGCTCGCCCCAGGCGTAGAAGAGCAGGGAAAATGCGAGCAGGACATAGTTCTTCCAGCGGAACGGTACCAGATAGTAGAGGATCAGGCAGAGCGGCAGGAAGTAAAAAAGAAACGGGATACTGCTGAAAACCATAAAATGTCTCCTGAAAAAAGTGACCGTGCAGGGAGGGGAGCCGGCCTGAATTTCGTCGGCTTTGGAGCACTGCGCGTCCATAGCCGGCATCCGGGGTCACTGAACTGGGTGGTAACTGAAAAAGGCTGCCACAGGGACGCGGCAGCGACATCGGATGGGTCCGATACCGGCGGCCTGCGCTTCTGTGACAGCCCTGTGTGTTATGGGTTCGGCTTCTTCGTGAAGCTTCGGGCAGTGTGGCCCGAGGGTTTATTCGTTTTCGTGTGCTGTCAGGCGAAAAGCTGTGGATCAGCCTACGTTTGCGGAGATCACCTGATCGATCTGGGATGCGTTTCCGGACATGATGAGATAAACGTAGTTGCCGGAGGTCTTTACGAAGCCGGCAGCAGCCACCTGGTAAGCGGTCGGGTTGTAGTCCTGAAGCTCCGCCTCCTTCTGCTGCTTTACGGTCGCGAGCTGGCTCGACAGCGTGCTGACACTGGATGCATCCTTCGCCTTTAAGATCACGACGGTATCGGCCTGGGTGACATCCTCGGCGGCAGCGAAGACATAGCCGTCGAGCTGAGAGGCGTCGATGCCGTAGTAGTTTGAGATATAGCTGTCATCGAAGCTGACCATGCTCGGCAGGTAGCTGGTGAGCTTACTGTAGATATCCGCTGGTGCGGCACCGGTGGAAGCCGCCTTCGTCTCAGCAGCGGTGGTTTCCTCCGCCTTCGCGTCCTGTGCAGCGGCTTCGTTCTTCTCGTCTGCCTTTGTCTCATCCTTTACGGCCTTCTCATCCTTCGACTCCGCCTCGGCGCTTTCCTTCTCGTCCTTTGACTCCTCCGCTGCAGCAGTGGTTTCTTCCACAGCGGTCGTTGTTTCCTCCGCTACCGCGGTTTCTGCTGCTGTGGTGGTTTCCTCGGTCGCTGTAGTGGTTTCCGCTGCTGCACTGGTGACTGCCGCCGTTGTCACGGCTTCCGCATTGCCTGAGCCACAGGCGTTCAGCACCAGCATGGAAGCAGCCAGCATAGCCACGGTCATAAATCTCTTTTTCATAATCAATATCCCTTATTACTATACTATAGTGAATGGAACCGCCGCTGATCCGGCAGCTCTCCATGGTCTTCCTACAACGCGCTATTATAACTTTTTAAATACGTTTCGACAATGCTTCCCACGGTTTTTGTGTGGCGTTACCCGGATAAACAGTTTACTACAGTGCGTCGCGATATTTAAGATGAAAAGTCACCTTTCGAATAGTATACTGAAAATCAGATGAATCAGCGCAAGTGCGCTGAAAAAGAACATAACAGATGAACAGCAGGAGTTTTATGAGTAAAATCACATTTCAGAAACCAGGTAATTTCATATATCCGGTGCCGGCGGTGATGGTGAGCCTCCGGGATGCGTCCGGGAAGTCGAACATCATCACGATTGCGTGGACCGGCCCGATCTGTTCCGACCCGCCGATGGCCTATATCTCCGTGCGAAAAAGCCGGGCGAGCTATCCGATGCTGGTAGAGAGCGGCGAGTTCGTCATCAACCTTCCGAGTGAGGAGCTCGTGCGTGCACTCGGTTACTGTGGCGTCCGAAGCCTCGATCAGGTCGATAAGTGGAAAGAAATGAATCTGCATGAAGGTCAGGCGAGTGTCGTCGCTGCGCCGACCATCGAGGAGGCACCGGTCTCCATCGAGTGTAAGGTGACGCAGGTGCTCCCGCTCGGCACACATGACATGTTCCTCGCAGAGGTCGTTGCGGTCGATGTCGATGACCGCTACATCGATGAAAAGGGTGCCTTTCATATGGATCAGGTAGGGCTCGTCGCCTACAGTCACGGAGACTACATGTCCCTCGGCGAGAAGCTCGGCAGCTTCGGCTACTCCGTTCGGAAGAAACCGGCAAAACCAGTGAAATCTACGAAAACGGTGAAGTCTTCAAAAATCGAGAAAACGGTATCCGCACAATCTTCGAAGTCGAGAAAAGTCACGAAATCTGCAAATCCAGAGAAGAATAAAAAAGCAGCACCCGCGCAATCTGAAAGCTCGAAGTCAGTCGTGAAAGCTACGAACGCACGGAAGTTTACGAAGGACAGAAAAACTTCGCCATCAAAGAACAGAAACGGAAAAATCTGAGCCAAAATAAACCCGACGCAGTGGATGCAGAATGAAGCATCGACGGTGTCGGGTTCTCTTCATCAAGGAAACGGTTGGATTCTTTATAATATGAGAACTGGATTCTGTATAATATGGATACTGTCGGAGCCTTTATAATATGAAAACTTGTAAAATGATGTAAAAGGATGTAAAATGAATCCAGAGATGTAAAAGGATGTAAAAACTTATAAAACAAAGCGAAAGATGTAAAAGTTTGTAAAAAGATGTAAAACGGTTTTGGAAATACAGAAATGAAATCAGAATGTCCGCTGTGAAGAAACGAAAGGAGCATGAGGATGAGTCGCGCTAAGAATCCATTCAGTTTATCGTTTGGGCGTATCCCACCGGAATATATCGTGCGAAGCAGTGTCATCGATCAGGTAGTTGAAACCTTTACCTGTGAGCCGGTAACGATTCAGAACTATATGATCACGGGTGTGCGTGGAAGTGGTAAAACGGTAACCATGACGGCGATTTGTGAGCGCATCAAAGAACTGGATCACTGGATGGTGATCAAGATCAGTCCGCTGGATGATATCCTGGATACGCTTCTGAAAACCTTGAAAACTGCCGGTGGGAAGGCGAAAGAATCCACCATCACATTTGGGACCTCCCATCTCAATATCAGTATGAAGAGTACGGAGCAGAGTGTAAATGCCGAAATTGATGGACTGCTCGAGCTGTTCGAAAAGAAAAAGATGAGTATTCTGGTGGCCATCGATGAGATCACGGATACACCTCAGATGCGGAAGTTTTCCAGTGCGCTTCAGATGTTTATCACGAATAACCGACCAATTTATTTTATCGGCACTGGTTTATTTGAAGAAATCGAGAAGCTGAAAAATGTTCCGAATTTAACGTTTCTGTATCGAACACCGAAGATTACGATGGAGCCGCTGAATATCGTAGCGATGGCGCAGACATATCAGAGAATATTTGATATTTCGGATAAGCAGGCGGGCGCTATGGCCTCGATGACGAAGGGATATTCGTATGCCTTTCAGGTGTTGGGCTACCTCTACTGGAATGAACCGGGGGATTTTCCGACGCGAAGTCTGCTGAACAAGTTCGATGCGCAGCTGGCGGATGCGTCCTATCACCGGCTCTGGATGGATCTGTCCGATATGGATCGAAAGGTGGTCATGAGCATCGCGGGGAATGAAGGTGGAAAAACGAAAGACATTGCCATGCAGGCAGAGATGGATGGCAATAAATTCAACCAGTACCGCAGACGCTTAAAGGATCACGGCATCATCGATGTCAGTCAGTATGGAAAGATTTCCTTTGCCCTGCCGAGATTTAAGGAATTTGTCGAGGCATACGGGGCATTTTGATCCATAGAAGAAACAGGTAGCAGCGAGATTTCATGACATAGAAAATGAAGTTATATTATTCGGGCACTTCCGTTCCAAAAGGTTAAGACGAATTAATAATTATACGGGACATTCTGTGGTAAAATGAATGCATCAGGTGACGATTTTCGTGCAGGGAGCAGGTGTACTGTCGCATGGCGAGGGGAATGACTCAAAATCTGAATAGAAATCAGACGGGTCGCAGTTCGAATGGACGGCGACCTGTTTCTGCTGCCTATGATGCTGGTGCATATCGCTCCACTGGCAGATCTGAAAGCAGTGGCGGGAATCGAGGAAGCGGACGTGGTACGTCCTCTTCGCGTTCGGCGCAGAGTCGAAGCAGTACACCTACGCGGTATCGGAGTAGCGTCTCCTCTTCACGTTCCGCCCAGCCCCGAAGCGCTTCTATGAGCACTGCGCACGGCCGTCGCCGTGTGCTGACGGAAGCTGAGAAGGAATACTACCGCAGGCAGCGGGCGCTGGCGCGTCGCCGGAAGGCGGCACGGAAGCGGGCATATCAGGCGAGAGCCTTCGTGCTGATCACACTGATTCTCATCTGCTTCCTGGGCTTTAAGGGACTTTCCTACATCGCGAACTACATCGAGACCAGTCGTCAGAATGCTGTCAACGCCATGCAGGATATCGACATCCAGCGGGATCACAGTAGTATCGATGTGACGGAAAGCACCGGTGCCGCGATGAGCGACGCCGTCACAGCGAACACACCGGGTGATGCTGCCAGTGATGCGAGTGCACTCGGGGATGGCATCAGTACGAATCTGGCGAATGGCGAAACAGGAAGTGCATCCACGACCGGTACCGACATCGCCGACCCGACCCATGTCCTCTCGAACGGCCGCTATCTCGACATCACGAAGCCGATGGTGGCGCTCACCTGGGATGACGGTCCGAAGTCGTCCGTCGGAAACCATCTGATGGATGTCCTCGAAGCCAATAACGGCCGCGGTACCTTCTTCGTCGTCGGTGAACGCATCGATAAGGATCCGGATGAAGTGAAGCGCATGGTGGCAGACGGCCACGAGGTCGGAAACCACAGCTGGGATCATGATGAGAAGCTGTCGAAGAAGGGCGTCGACTATATCCGCAGTGAATTTGATAAAACGAATCAGAAGGTCCAGGAGCTGACCGGCGTCACGCCGACCCTTGCCCGCCTTCCGGGCGGCATTACATCCGAGGATGTGAAGAGTACCCTTACGATGCCGATGATCTTCTGGTCGATCGATACGCTCGACTGGAAGACGAAAAACGCACAGTCCACGATCGATGCCATCCAGGGAAGCATCAAGGATGGAGACATCGTCCTCATGCATGAGCTGTATGATGCCACCTCGCAGGCCTGTGACACGGTGATTCCATGGCTGAATCAGCAGGGCTACCAGATGGTGACGGTGTCTGAGCTCATCCAGTTCCGGCAGGCTGCTGTCGCCGGCGGAAACGGCAAGCAGTACAGCGCCTTCCGACCACAGCCGACCGAGGCCGCTCCGGCTACGGAAGCGGTGGCCGCTACCGACGCGGCACCGGTCGCAGCCTCGGAAGCAGCCCTGGCACCTGTAGCCGAGAGCAGTGTTGCAGAAAGCCCTGTCGCGGAAACATAAATACCAGAAATCAAAAGAGACGTTTGCCTGACCGGATTGGATAATCTGGTCAGACAAGCGTCTTTTTCATCACCATTTTTCCGCTGTTTCCCTCGTTGGCTCTTCGATGATTTCCAGGTGATTTCTGAACATCGAAAAGTGGCACATGGCATGCCGGACGATTTCCAGGCAACAAAAAAAGCGGCTGACGGGAGTCGGACCCGCCTATCTGGCTTGGGAAGCCAGCGTACTACCGATGTACTACAGCCGCATAATATATATATTCTACGCCGAATATCAGAATTTTTCAATCACAATTTGTATTTTGGTATTTTTGAAAATCAACCGGGATGAAGAAAACACCTCACCTGAACGCTTACATGATTGTTGATCATCACCAGATTGAACTTGTTTAAGTAATATGTTATAAACAAGTTGAGGTGAGACATATGGACTATAATTTTTCCAGTGATTTGATGGCCATACGGGAAATACTCGGACTTTCACAGAGCGAACTGGCCGAAATAATCGATGTAGAACAGGTGACGATTTCTCGAAGCGAGTTAGGGAAAACCACGCCCTCAGCGAAGCTTCTGGAGAGTGTCTACGCCTATGCGTTTCAGAAGAAAATCAGAATAAATAAGCTGAAGGAAATGCTCTGGCGGGATGAGCTGGCGACGCATCAGAAGCTGTTGTTTCATGGTGCAAAAAGTGAAATCCACGGTGCCATCGATCTTACCCGTGGTCGAAAGAATAATGACTTCGGACAGGGGTTTTATGCATGGGAAAGTTATGAGCAGGCGCTTTCCTTCGTCTCCGGCTTCGATCAGTCATCCGTATACTTTCTGAATTTTGACGTTTCAAATCTAAAATGCAGGAAATACGCTGTCGATCAGGAGTGGATGATGACGATTGCGTATTATCGTGGCTCTCTGGATGAGTACAGGGATCATCCGACGATTCAAAAACTGATAGAGAAGTCAAGAGCATGTGATTATATCATCGCACCCATCGCAGACAACCGCATGTTTCAGATTATCAACGCCTTTATAAATGGTGAACTGACCGACGAGCAGTGTAAGCATTGTCTCGCAGCGACGAACCTGGGGATGCAGTATATCCTGACAAGTGAGCAGGCCGTGGCGAAGACCCGTCTGATCGAGCGCTGTTATATATCCGCAAATGAAAGAGCGTATTTCAAAAAGCTTCGGAGCGATAAAGCGAAGCTGGGGGACGATAAAGTCAAGCTGGCCCGGAAGCAGTATCGTGGTCAGGGGCTGTACATCGATGAAATTCTGGTCTGAGCGGACAATGCTTCCTGCGTGCAGTAGTCACAAGCGCTTCCAGCGAAGATTCCAGAAGGAGGTTAGGATGAAAAAAGTTGACAATGATGGATATATTCTGTGTGTCCTTCAGGCAAGCGTGTTTGAGAATTCGGTAGAAAGAATTCACTCCAGCTCGCCGATATTTATACGCCGTTTTATGAACAGCAGCATCGCAAAGCAACTCGATAATACTTCGATTCTGGAGACGAATGTTCAGCCGAATGATATTCTGGATCTGCTGAACGAAGAATATGGTGTCTCAAGCTATGGCTCCGTGAAGTACACGCGGAACGAAATGTACTGGATCGGCTATGTTTATCGGTATTTTGCGCTCGCGTATGACTTCAGTTCATCACAGATTTACAGAATCGTGAAACCACAGGAATTACGAAACGTCTTCTTGCCCTATCATACGATGGACCCGGCCCAGGCCATAGAAAGAATCCTCGAAGCGAAGGGACTGTCCTTCGAGCAGGATGAAGCACAGGAACTCAAGCGACAGTATGCGATCTATAAAAGAATACGACAGGCATAATAAAGGATTTCGTTATCATTCAGCTCGATGGCCCGGAGAGAACGGGACGGTAACGAATCAAAATACAGTAAAATGTTCATACGGCTAAAAAATCGATAAGTGCGAAATCGCTGAGATATGCTACACTATGAAAACAAGTAGAGAAAGAGGAATCCTATGCGATTAGATAAATTTTTAGCGGATATGGGCGTCGGCTCCCGCAGCGATCTGAAAAAGGCCATCCGAAAGTCCCTCGTGACGGTGAACGGCGCGGTGGAGAAGGACCCGGGTGCGCAGGTGTCCGCCGAGGACCGCATCTGCTTCGACGGCGCGGAGATCCGCTATGCCGAGCAGCAGTACTATATGCTTCACAAGCCGGCGGGCGTTCTGTCCGCGAGCGAGGACCGGCGACAGACCACTGTCGTCGACCTGATCCGTGACGCTGCATCGACAGATGCATCCGCGGCTAATGCCTCTGCGTCAGATCATCACGCCGCGACCGCAGCCGAATCCGCCGCGGACGGGCATGCCGATGGCCGCATTGCCCGAAGCACGGAGGACGCGCGCGTCCGGAAGGATCTCTTCCCGGTCGGCCGCCTCGATAAGGACACCGAGGGCCTCCTCATCATCACGAACGACGGCCCCCTCGCGCACCAGCTCCTCGTGCCGAAGCACCACATCGATAAAACCTATTACGCCATCGTGACCGGCACCATCACCGAAGACGACCAGTGCGCCTTCACCCGCGGCATCCGCTATGACGAAAAGCTGACTGCCCTCCCGGCCACCCTCCGCGTCCTCAGCACCGGAAAAACCGTCGCCGCCCTCCGGCGTGAGCTCGGCTTCACCGCAACGAGTGAACGCCTGCTCCGCACCCGCCTCGCTGGCCCGGCCTTCATCGGCGCCGAAGAACCCGCCGACATCACGGACGACACACTCGTAAGCGAAGTCGAAATCACCATCCAGGAAGGCAAGTTCCACCAGATCAAAAAGATGGTGAAGGCCCTCCCCGGTGGAAAAGAAATCCTCTACCTCCGCCGCATCACGATGGGCGCCCTCCGACTCGACCCGGACCTCGCACCAGGAGAGTTTCGGAAACTCCGGCAGGAAGAAATCAAAATACTAAAAGATTCTGTTGAATAGTGGATATTCAGTGAGAATCCGGACAGGAAGGGCGCCTAAATTGCGCATTCAAAGAACAGGTTCCGGCCCAGGGTCCGTGGAGGACATACAGGCTTGCCTGTTATGGCCGCCACGAACCCTGGGTTGGGTTCTGTACTTTGAACTAAGTGAGTGGCGCCCTTCCTGTCCGGATTCGGAGTAAAGGAGAATTATGGATAAAAAATCAATCAGTGAGATCAAGACGAAGTGTTTCAATCGTCAGAACTGCCGCATCGATCGTATGCGCGCCTGCTACGTCAACGAGGAGAAGGAGAAGCTTTCGACCTTTCACGACATGTTCCTCCAGCTCGCGGATGAAGAGCAGACGAAGTACTGCGAGATCTTCAAGCGCTCTATGTCCGGCAAGTTCGGACGCAACTTATATAATGTAGAGTTTCCGTACGCCGAGGAGGTCGAGGGCGGCCACCAGGCCTTCCTGTACCAGCTCCAGCAGTCCGAGCTTCGGGACGACGCGCTCGTCGAGCAGTTCTTCGACCGCGTGATCGGTAGCTACACCTTCCCAGGAAAGTACCTTATCCTCTTAAGCCACGGCGTCTACGACATCCCGATGAAGATGAAGGACGGCGCCGAGCTCGACAGTGAGTATGTCTACAGCTTCATTCTCTGCTCCATCTGCCCGGTCGAGCTCCTGCACGACGGCCTCTGCTACGATAAGGCAGAGCAGACCTTCCGGAACCGCACCGACGACTGGGGCGTGAAGAATCCGGAGACGGCCTTCCTTTTCCCGGCTTACAATTTCCGAAACACCGACATCCACAGCGCGCTGTACTTCACCCGTCACCCGGAGGAGCGCCACGAGGAGATCGCCGTCGACGTACTCGGCACCGAGCTCAGCCGCACCGAGAAGGACCAACAGAACGTCTTCCGTGAGATCATCGAGACGACCCTCTCCGGCGACTGTACCTTCGAGACCATCCGGAACATCAACGAAGATCTCAAGGAGATGATCGAGGAGAACAAGAAGGATAAGGAAACCGATGATCAGGTCGCCCTCGATAAGAACGAGATGAAGAAGCTCCTCGCCCGAAACGGCGCAAACGACGAGCAGCTCCATCAGTTCGAGCGCATCTATGATGAGGCAGTCGGCGACGACACGACCCCGCTGCTCGCAGAAAATGTGCAGAGTCAGAAAAACCTGGTGGTGAAGTCCCTCACGATGAAGCTCGATGTGAAGTCGGAGAACGCCGGCCTCGTCGAGACACGTGTGATTGACGGCCGCGAGTACCTCCTCATCCCGATCGCGGACGACATCGAGGTAAACGGCATCAAGATCCGCCAGAACCTCCAGTCGGAGAGCTCCGCAGAAAATACAGAAGCATAACGAGTAACAGTTCAGGCAGGGGGGCCCCTCCGGGACCCCTGCCTAAACTGTTACCATAACGATCCACCTGCAGCGTGCCGGGCACCCTCGAGGTGCTTCGGCCGCTGCAGGCGACCGGAGGTGTAAGATGGCAAATATCAATGAATATCTGGACTGGCGTGGCGATGTGCCCTTCAGCCTCGACCCCTTTAACGATGTGGATAACCTCATCCTGAGTGAGCTGGCCTATACCGATTTCGAGGGGATCGTGCCACCGCCGGGCAGCGGTGAGAGCATCTCGCTCCGCGAAGCGTATGCGGCCTTCTATCAGCGTCATACGCGCGCAGAGATCGAAGCCGAAACGACCTTCTATCACATGGCTCCCTTCGTGATGGATCATCTCATCGCGAGTCGACGCTTTCAGAACCTCCGCCTCACAAATTATGTGAATGTCATCGACGAGGCGAAGGACGCGCAGTTTTCGGCCATCACCTTCCTGCTCGGGCGGGAGGTGCCGATCGCCCTCGACTGCGGCGCCGGCGACGCCGCGCATGCGCGCATACAGCTCCCGGGAGATGAACGAGAAACGGCCTACGTCGCCTACCGCGGCACCGATGATTCCATCGTCGGCTGGAAGGAGGATATGAACCTCTCGTACCAGCTCCGCACGCCGGGGCAGCAGTCCGCCGTGCATTATCTCGACGCGCTTTTCCGGGGACAATGTCTCCGCCTCATGGTCGGCGGCCACTCGAAGGGCGGCAATTTCGCCGTCTACGCCTCCGCCTTCTGTGCGTCGGAGGTACGCCGGCAGATCTGCCGCATCTATACGAATGACGGCCCGGGCTTCCTCCCGGAAATCACGGAATCAACGGCGTATCAGCAGATTCAGCCGAAGATCGTCTCGACGATTCCAGAGAACTCCCTGATCGGCATCCTGCTGACGAGTGACATCGACCATCATGTGGTGCAGGCCACCGGCATGGGCATCATGCAGCATGATCCCCTCAGCTGGCAGGTCTATGGAAATCATTTCGTGGAAGCAGAGAAACGGACGGCGACCTCCCTTGCGGCTGAACGAGGCATGCGGACCTGGCTCGAGGAACTCAGCATTGACCAGCGGATCCTCTTCATCGAGACCCTGTTTGATGCGTTTCAGTCCGGCGGTGCCCATACCTTCACGGAGCTCTTCGAGGATAAGGCCCGCCTGATCGCCGACATGCTCCGCGTCGCCGCCTCGCTCCCGAAGGAGGAGCAGCAGGAGCTCCGCCACATGCTCGGCGAGTTTGCCCGCATCGGCGCCCGCGTGCTGATAACCGGTGCGAAAAGTGGATTTAAGAGGTAAATATATGAGTGAAGCAAAGAAAAAGGCCCTGGTGGCGATGAGCGGCGGTGTCGACAGCTCGGTGGCAGCCGCGCTGATGTGCGATGCCGGCTACGACGCCATCGGTGTCACCATGAAGCTGTATGATAATGAAACCGTCGATGTCTGTCGCGAAAATACCTGCTGTACCCTCGAGGATACCGAGGATGCCCGCCAGGTCGCGACGAGCCTCGGCATGCCGTACTATGTCTTTAACTTTACCGAAGACTTCGACCGCCAGGTCATCGAACGCTTCGTGCGGACCTACGAGGAGGGCGGCACCCCGAATCCGTGCATCGATTGTAACCGCTATATGAAGCACGAGAAGCTCTATCACCGCGCCGAGACCCTTGGCTGCGACGTCATCGTCACCGGCCACTACGCCCGCATCGAGCAGGACCCGGCGACCGGACGCTGGCTCCTCAAGAAGGCGAAAAACCTCGCAAAGGATCAGAGCTATGTGCTCTATTTCCTGACGCAGCAGCAGCTCGCCCATACCATGTTTCCGCTCGGGAACTTCGCCTCGAAGGAAGAGGTTCGAGAGATCGCCGAGAAGTACGGCTTCATCAACGCCCGTAAGCACGACTCCCAGGACATCTGCTTCGTCGTGAACGGTGACTACGGCGACTTCATCGAGCACTATACCGGAAAGTGCTTCGCACCCGGAAAGTTCGTCGACACCGAGGGCCATATCCTCGGCGAGCATAAGGGCATCATCCGCTACACCATCGGCCAGCGAAAGGGCCTCGGCCTCGCCCTCCCGGCCCCGATGTACGTCTGCGGGAAGGACATGGAGAAAAACGAAGTCATCCTCACCACCGGCCCGGCCCTCTACAGCAGTGCCCTCATCGCGGACCACTTCAACTGGATCCCATTTGACGAACCGACCGAAGCTGTCCGCGTCACCGTAAAGACCCGCTACAAGGCGAAGGAAGTCCCGGCTACCGCCGAAGTCCTCCGCGACGAGCACGGCTTCAGCATCGGCCGCGTCCTCGTCCGCTTCGACCAGCCGGAACGCGCCGTCGCCACCGGCCAGGCCGTCGTCCTCTACGACGGCGACACCGTCGTCGGCGGAGGCACCATCCGCGAAGCGATCCGCTAACGCGGAGAGCGGCGCAGGCCGAGGGCCCGGGAGGGCCTCAGGTGCTCTCGAAAATGTACATCTTAAGCGGATTTTAAAGAAGTTTAAATTTGTATATGAGATATGATTGTGCTAAAATCCACATAAGTATGTGAAGATACGGGGCTTCTGCGCCCATTTCCGCAGTCCCCGCCCATCTAAAGGAGACATTATGAAGGGAATTATTCTTGCCGGTGGATCCGGTACGAGATTATATCCGCTGACCAAAGTAACCTCCAAGCAGTTACTTCCGATTTATGATAAGCCGATGATCTACTATCCGCTCAGCGTCCTTATGAACGCCGGCATCCGCGACATCCTGCTTATTTCGACACCGAACGACACCCCGCGTTTCGAGGACCTGCTCGGCGACGGCAGCCAGTTCGGCATCAACCTACAGTATAAGGTACAGCCATCCCCGGATGGACTCGCACAGGCCTTTATCCTGGGCGCAGACTTCATCGGTGACGATTCCGTCGCGATGATCCTCGGAGACAACATCTTCTCCGGCCACGGCTTCAAGAAGGCACTCCGCCAGGCCGCAGCGAAGGAATCCGGCGCAACCGTCTTCGGCTACTATGTCGATGATCCGGAGCGTTTCGGTATCGTCGCCTTCGACGAGAACGGAAAGGCCATCTCCATCGAGGAGAAGCCGGAGCACCCGAAGTCCAACTACTGTGTAACGGGTCTCTACTTCTATGATAACCGTGTCGTAGAGTACGCGAAGAATCTGAAGCCATCCGCACGTGGCGAGCTCGAGATCACCGACCTGAACCGCATCTACCTCGAGAATGGCGAGCTGGATGTGACACTGCTCGGACAGGGCTTCACCTGGCTCGACACCGGAACCCACGAGTCTCTCGTCGATGCGACGAACTTCGTCCGCACCATCGAGACCCACGAGCACCGGAAGATCGCCTGCCTCGAGGAGATCGCGTATCTCAACGGCTGGATCGGCCGCGATAAGGTCGAGGAAGCCTACGAGATGTATAAGAAGAACGAGTACGGCAAGTACCTGAAGGACGTGCTCGACGGCAAGTATGTCGATAAGATCACAGAGCAGAACGAGCTCGGTAAGTAATCATAGCTGAATGAGGATCTGAAATCAGCGATGATCATAACGGCCGTATCCGGTGCGAAGCGCCCGGACAGCCGTTGATCCAGGAAAGGAATGTACTATGAAATATATCGTAACCGGTGGCGCCGGCTTTATCGGCGGCAACTTCATGCACTTCGCAGTCAACACCTATCCAGAGGATATGTGGATCTGTCTCGATGCCCTGACCTATGCAGGTAACCTCGAGACCCTCGCACCGCTTGAGGGCAAGCCGAACTACAAGTTCGTCAAGGGTGACATCGCTGACCGCGAGTTCATCTTCAAGCTCTTCGAGGAGGAGAAGCCGGATGTCATCATCAACTTCGCTGCGGAGTCTCACGTAGACCGTTCCGTGACGAACCCGGACATCTTCCTTCAGACGAATGTCGGCGGTACCGTAACCCTGCTCGACGCCTGCAAGAAGTACGGCATCCAGCGTTACCATCAGGTTTCCACCGATGAGGTATATGGCGACCTGCCACTGGATCGTCCGGACCTCTTCTTCACCGAGGACAACAAGATCAAGGCATCTTCCCCGTACTCTGCATCGAAGGCAAGTGCAGATCTCTTCGTCATGGCGTACCACAGAACCTTCGGTATCCCGGTGACGATCTCACGCTGCTCGAACAACTACGGTCCGTATCACTTCCCGGAGAAGCTGATCCCGCTTGTCATCTCCAGAGCGCTCAATGATGAGAAGATCCCTGTATATGGCAACGGCGCAAACGTACGTGACTGGCTCTATGTAACCGATCACTGCAAGGCCATCGACCTGATCGTCCGGAAGGGTAAGCCAGGTGAGGTCTACAACATCGGCGGACACAATGAGCGCACGAACCTCGAGGTCGTGAAGACCATCCTGAAGGCGCTCGGCAAGCCGGAGTCGCTCATCGAGTATGTAAAGGACAGACCGGGCCACGATCTCCGCTATGCGATGGACCCGACGAAGATCGAGACCGAGCTCGGCTGGCAGCCGGAGTACACCTTCGATACCGGTATCCCTGTCACGATCGACTGGTATCTCAACAACAAGGAGTGGTGGGAGCACATCGTTTCCGGCGAGTACCAGAGCTACTTCGAGAAGATGTATGTACAGGGTAAGGGTCTTCAGTAAATAGCCGATTCATCCCTCGCATGTATATGTGAGGGATTTGCTTTTTTAAAGGCTGAAACTAAAACACGAAGATGCCATAGCGCCATCATGGCGTGGGATACGGTCTGTCAGGGCAGCCTGCAGGCGGTGGATGGCATACGAAAGAGGTTTTTTATGAACGTATTTGTAACAGGTGTCAATGGTCAGCTCGGTCACGATGTGATGAACGAACTCGCGAAACGCGGCTACGAGGGTGTCGGCACGGACATCCAGCCGGTGTACAGCGGTGTGATGGATGATTCGGCGGTGACCCGTATGCCGTATGTGCAGATGGATATCACGAATCGTGCCCAGGTTTCCTCCATCATTCGCGAGCTTCATCCGGATGTGATCGTGCACTGTGCGGCCTGGACCGCGGTTGACGCCGCAGAGGATGAGGCGAACCGTCCGAAGGTAAAGGCGATCAATGTTGACGGCGTGCAGAACATCGCCGATGCCGCGAAGCTCGTGGATGCGAAGATGATCTATATCTCCACCGACTACGTCTTCGACGGTCAGGGCGAGACCCCGTGGCAGCCGGACTGTAAGGATTATGCGCCGCTCAACTACTATGGTGAGACGAAGCTCGGCGGTGAGCAGGCTGTGGCCCGCACCCTCGAGAAGTATTTCATCGTCCGCATCGCCTGGGTCTTCGGCCTCAACGGAAAGAACTTCATCAAGACCATGCTGAACGTCGGAAAGACCCACGATACCGTACGCGTGGTCATGGATCAGATCGGCACACCGACCTATACACTGGACCTCGCACGACTGCTCGTGGACATGCTGGAGACCGAGAAATACGGCTACTACCACGCAACCAACGAGGGCGGCTATATCAGCTGGTATGATTTCACGAAGGAAATCTACCGTCAGGCCGGCTATACCACGAAGGTCGTGCCGGTGACCAGTGCTGAGTACGGCGCGAGCGTGGCGGCCCGTCCGTTTAACTCCCGCCTCGATAAGTCGAAGCTTCGTGAGGCCGGATTCACACCGCTCCCGACCTGGCAGGATGCGGTCGGACGGTATCTCGAGGCGCTGAAGAGCAGCGAAGCATAAAGGAGAAAACAATGGGAAAATATTTTGGAACCGATGGTTACCGTGGTGAGGCCAATGTCAATCTGACGGCCGACAGTGCCTTCCGTGTAGGCAAGTTCCTCGGATGGTACTATGGACAGCAGAGAAAAAACGGCGAGCACTGCCGTATCGTCATCGGTAAGGATACGAGACGTTCCAGCTATATGTTTGAATATGCGATCGCCGCAGGGATCACTGCGACCGGTGCAGATGCCTACCTTCTGCATGTGACGACGACCCCGTCCGTCGCCTATGTGGCCCGCTCGGAGGACTTCGACTGTGGCGTGATGATCTCCGCCTCTCATAATCCGTACTATGATAATGGCATCAAGGTCATCAACGGAAACGGCGAGAAGCTCGGTGATGATGTCATAAAGAAGATCGAGGATTACCTCGACGGTGTAACCCCGGAGGTGCCGCTCGCGACCCGTGCGGATATCGGACGCACCATCGACTTCGCGGCCGGCCGGAACCGCTACATCGGTTACCTCATCTCGCTGGCTACCCGCAGCTTCAAGGGAAAGAAGGTCGCCCTCGACTGCTCGAACGGCTCCGCTTCCTCGGTTGCGAAGTCCGTCTTCGACGCACTCGGCGCCGATACCCATGTCATCCACAACGAGCCGAACGGCACCAACATCAACGACAAGTGCGGATCGACGCACATCGAGTCGCTTCAGAAGTATGTTGTGGAGCAGGGCTGTGATGTCGGCTTCGCTTACGACGGTGATGCGGACCGCTGCCTCGCCGTCGATGAGGATGGCCGTGTCGTCAACGGCGACCAGATCATGTATGTCTGTGGCTGCTACATGAAGGAGCAGGGACAGCTGCAGGATAACACCATCGTGACCACCGTTATGTCGAACTTCGGACTTTATAAGGCGCTCGATGAGGTCGGCATCCGGTATGAAAAGACGAAGGTCGGCGACCGTTTCGTCTATGAAAACATGTCACAGAACGGCTTCTCCCTCGGTGGAGAGCAGTCCGGACACATCATCTTCCTGCGTCATGCGACGACCGGTGATGGTATCCTGACCTCCATCAAGGTGATGGAGACGATGCTTGCGAAGAAGCAGTCTCTGAAGCAGCTGGCGGCTCCGTTTGTCGTCTTCCCGCAGGTGCTGAAGAACGTGCGCGTCCTCGATAAGGAGAGTGCACAGAACAACCCGGCGGTGCAGAAGGCAGTACAGGAGGTGACCGAGGCCCTCGGAAACGATGGCCGTATCCTTATTCGTGCATCCGGTACCGAGCCACTCGTACGTGTCATGGTGGAGGCAGACACCGAGGAGAAGTGTGAGCGCTATGTCGATCAGGTTATCACAGTTATGAACAAAGAGGGGCTGGTCCTCACGGTTCAGTGACGCTATAATAAGAAATTATACAGATGTACGCACATATAACTGTGCGGCATATGTGATAGACTGAGACATAATAGAGAAGACTTTCAAGGAAAGGAAGCGGCAGCTATGTTAAATTACAAGCGTTACAGACGTTTTCCGGCGTTCAGATATCCGGAAAGAACCTGGATGGATAAGGAAATCACGGAGGCACCGATCTGGTGCTCCGTCGATCTACGTGATGGTAACCAGGCGCTGGTGGATCCGATGAGCGTAGAGGAGAAGATCGAGTTTTTCCAGATGCTTGTAAAGCTGGGCTTCAAGGAAATCGAGGTAGGCTTTCCTGCAGCATCCCAGATCGAGTATGACTTCCTACGTCAGCTGATCGAGAGGAAGATGATCCCGGACGATGTGACGGTACAGGTGCTGGTGCAGTGTCGTGCCGAGCAGCTCGAGCGTACCTTCGACTGCCTCGCCGGTCTCAAACAGGCTATCGTCCACATCTATAACTCTACTTCCGTCCTTCAGAGAGACGTGGTGTTCCATAAGAGTAAGGAAGAAATCATTGACATCGCCCTGACCGGTACCCAGCTCGTAAAGAAGTATGCCGCCGGCTTCCCGGGCCACATCCGCCTCGAGTATTCGCCGGAGTCCTTCACGGGCACCGAGATGGATTACGCGGCCGAGATCTGTAACGCCGTGCTCGACGCATGGGAGTGCGGTGAGGGCCGCGAGGTCATCATCAACCTGCCGTCCACGGTGGAGATGAATACGCCGAATGTCTATGCCGATCAGATCGAGTATATGTCGAAGCACCTCAAGTACCGTGAGCATGTGATCCTCTCCGTGCATCCACACAACGATCGTGGTGAGGGCGTCGCATCCACGGAGCTTGCGCTGCTCGCCGGCGCGGATCGTGTCGAGGGTACCCTCTTCGGAAACGGAGAGCGTACGGGCAATGTTGACATCCTGACGCTCGCCTATAACATGTTCTCGCAGGGCGTGGATCCGAAGCTTGCGCTCGAGGATATCAACAGCATCAAGGAAGTCTATGAGCGCTGCACGAAGATGACGATTCCACCGAGACAGCCGTATGCCGGTGCCCTGGTATTTACCGCGTTCTCCGGTTCGCACCAGGATGCCATCAACAAGGGCGTGCAGGCGATGCACGAGCGCCAGAGCACGATCTGGGAGGTTCCGTACCTGCCGATCGACCCGGCCGACATCGGTCGAAAGTACGAGCCGATCGTCCGTATCAACAGCCAGTCTGGCAAGGGCGGTGTCGCCTTCGTCATGGATGCGCAGTTCGGCTACAAGCTGCCGAAGGGCATGCAGCGTGAGTTCGCGGATTATATCCAGGCGCTGTCGGAGCAGGAGGGCGAGGTGTCACCACAGGAAATCTACGATATCTTCCAGGCAGAGTACGTCGAGACCAAGGAGCCGATTCACTTCAAGAACATCCGTACCACCGATACCGAGAACGGCGACGATACCTATACCACGATGGCACATGTGACCTATCTAAATCACGGCAGTATGCAGCACTTCGATGGTGTTGGTAACGGACCGATCGATGCGGTGATCGCCGGACTCGCCGAGGAGCTGAAGATCAACATCAAGGTCCTCGATTACCAGGAGCATGCGCTGGGCTCCGGCTCGAATGTAAAGGCGGTTTCCTACATCCACCTGCTGGATGTGAATACCGGAAAGACCAGCTATGGTGTCGGCTTAAGCTCCAACATCACACGTTCTTCGATCCGTGGTCTCTTCAGTGCGGTGAACCGCATGTTCTTCCCGGAGGAAGCAGAGGCGGCCGGAAAGAAGCGTGTCGAGCAGAAGAAGGCCGGACAGAATCCGCGGGATCTCTTCGGAAATTCATAAATAAACATGCCGGAAGAGGCTGTCGCAGAGCGACAGCCTCTTCTTTATTAGCTGAAATTACGTTATAATAGTGTGAATTATGCAATGATGCGCTGTCTGGCGCAGAAAGGCGACGACTATGAATATCGTGTATGCATCTGACGAGGGCTACTGCCAGCATATGGCAGTGTCCATCGTGTCTCTGATTGAACATAATAAAAGTGAGCAGCTGACCTTTCATATCCTGTCCGACGGGATCTCGATGGAGAAGGAGGATCAGCTTCGTGCTATGGTCCGTGGCTATGGAAAGAAGATCGCATTCTATCCGATCGAGCATCTGATGGAGGAGCTCCGGGGCCAGATCTATGGTCTCGACACGGGGCGCTTCCGCATCACGACGCTCGCGCGTCTTCTGATGGGCTCGATTCTGCCACGGATGGTGACGAAGGTGCTGTACCTCGACTGTGATACCGTGGTGCTGCGTTCGATCGCACCGCTCTATCGCCTGCGCCTCGAGGAGAACATGGCGGCGATGGCGGCGGAGCCGACCATCTATCCGGAGGTGAAGGAGAAGATCGGCCTCACGGAGGAGGATACCTACTTTAATGCCGGTATGCTGCTCATGAATCTGTCCGCATGGCGGCTCGAGGATATGGAGGCGAACTGCTTCGCCTACTATAATCAGATGGGCGGTCAGCTGCCGTTCAATGATCAGGATGTCCTGAATCATGTGCTGAAGGGACGGATCCGGCGTGTCGGCCAGACCTATGACTTCATCACGAATTACTACTACTTCCGCTATGAGACGCTCTGTGCGAAGTCAGCCTCCTTCGCCCGCGGTGAGTCGAAGGAGAGCTTCCATCTTGCGAAGCATCATCCGGTCATCGTGCACTTCGCTTCGGATGAGCGTCCGTGGAACCGTGGAAACCTCAACCACTATACGCGTGCCTACGATAAATACCTGAAGAAGACCCCGTTTGCCGGCGCTGCCCGTGTGAAGGGAAAGGAAGCCTACATGGCCCTCTACCATGCGATGAACATCGCGACCTTCCTGTGCCCGCAGGTACGCCAGTATATCTCAGACAGGTACTATCATGAACAGATTGAAAAATAAAAAGATACTCCTGATCATGCCGTTCTTCTATCACTATGAGGACGCGATCCGGGCGCATCTCGAGCGGGCCGGTGCAGAGGTCTGGCTCGTGGATACGAACATCCATGCCTACGGACTCGGAAAGAAGCTCGTCATGTTCTATACGAAGGCACTCCGCGACCAGCTGGTGTACCGCTACTATGAGCACGCACTCCGGGATGTGCCGGATACCCTCGACGAGGTCATGATCATCAAGGGTACCTGGATGACCGATGAGGTCCTGCATGCGCTGCAGGCGCGCTTCGCGTCGGCGGATTTCCGAATCTACCACTGGGACAGTGTCGCGACCTTCCCGGATCAGCTCCGCATCAACCGCTTCTTCACGAAGATCTATACCTTCGATCTGGTGGACGCTGCGCAGTACGGCTGGATCTACCGGCCGACCTTCTTCGAGGAGGAGATCTGTCATCCGTCGGAGGAGAAGCACTACGACTTCCTCCTCATCTGTTCGATGCATACGCGTCGGATGGAGGTGCTCCGGAAGCTGAAGGCGCTCGCGGAGAAGCAGCAGAAAACACTCTACAGCTACATCTATGTGCCGTGGCTCCAGTACATCCGGGAGACGCTGCTCCGGAATAATCCGCTCTACGAGGGCGCCCGGGATGCACTGCATTTCCAGCCGCTTCCGCAGGCGGAGACCTATGCGCTCTATCCGCACACCCGCTGCATCGTGGACTATACCTTCCCGCAGCAGAACGGCTTCAGCATGCGGACCTACGACGCCATGGGCTGCCACTGCAAGCTCCTCACGAACAACCCGCATGTGAAGGACGCGGATTTCTATGATCCACAGAACATCTATGTCTATGACCCGGATCACTTCGAGATCCCGGCGGATTTCCTGGACACCCCGTATCGGCCGCTGCCGGCAGAAGTCTATGATCGCTACCGGCTCGACGGCTTCCTGCAGGAGCTGTTCGGCTGAAGTGAGGCGGAGAGATATGCGTATATGACATACGTGGCGGCGAGCGAGGATGCTCCGTCGTAGACATTGACCACGTACAGCGATGAAACGAGAAACAGAAGGAGAGAAAAGACAGGATGGTCACGGTCCTTTTATGTACATATAACGGTGCGGCGTACGTCCGCGCGCAGCTTCAGTCGATCCTCGATCAGACGGTGCAGGACCTGCATGTGGTGGTGTCGGATGACGGCTCCACGGATGAGACGCCGGCGATCGTCGAGGCGATGGCGACCGCGCATCCGGGGCGCATCACGATCCTCCGGCAGGATCCGCCGACCGGCAGCGCAGAGCGGCACTTCCTGAAGCTTCTCGTGGAGCGGGCCTACGATGTGCCGGGCAGCACAGAGACCACGACGGTCGATGCAGATCCTGTGCAGCGCGACATAAATGATGCAGCGCCGGCACCGGAGCAGCGATCGGCGGACGGGACACGCGTTCGTGCCGACTATATCATGCTGTCCGACCAGGACGATGTGTGGCTTCCGGAAAAGGTCGAGAAGACGCTCGCACGTATGCAGGCGGACGAAGCGGCCTGCCGTACCGCCGGGGAGGCCAATGCTCCCATCCTGGTGCACTGCGATTCACGCATCGTCGACCGGGAACTCCGGGAGATCGCCCCGAGCTTCGTGGCCTACCAGAAGATGACGCCGTCCCGCTGTCAGCTCCAACAGCTGCTCGTGCAGAACAACGTCGTCGGCGGTGCCCTCATGATGAACCGTGCTCTGGCAGAGCGCATCACGGAGATTCCGGCGCACTGCGTCATGCATGATCAGTGGATCGCGCTCGTGGCGAGTGCTTTCGGACACATCGATTTCGTACCGGCGTCGCTCTATCTCTACCGACAGCACGGGGATAATGTCCTCGGCGCCGGGAAGGGCTCCCGCATCATGGAGATCCTCGGACGCTTCGGCCTCGGCCGGAAAGATGGAAAAACGAAGGCGGAGATGGATGCACACTCGCAGCGCGTGTACCGAGAGATGTTTCTCCAGGCGGAGAGCTTCCGGAGCTGCTTCGATGCAGAGCTCTCGGCGAAGCAGAAGCGGCTGCTCGACGAGTTCACCGCGATCCCGAAGCGGAGCCGGCTCGGGAAGATCCGTACGATCCTCCGCTATGGCTTTACCTATAATTTATTTCACAGGACGGTGGGCGAATGTCTCTTTATCCAGTAAATGACATCATGGTCTCGGTGTGTGTCGTGACCTACAACCATGGAAAGTATATCGGTACCTGCTTAGATCACATCCTCCGGCAGCGCCGGAAGTTCCGCATCGAGATCCTCATCCATGACGACGCCTCGACGGATGGGGCGCAGGACGTGATCCGGGCCTATCAGAAACGCTATCCGGACATCATCAAGCCGATTCTTCGGGTGGAGAATCAGTACAGCCAGGGCATCACGAACATCTCGGGTGCCTTTAATTTCCCGCGCGCGGTCGGAAAGTATGTCGCGCTGACGGACGGCGATGACTACTGGTGCGACGATTATAAGCTGCAGCGTCAGGTGGACTATATGGAGGCGCATCCGGAATGTGGCTTTACCTTCCACTCGGCGAAGGTGGTCACGGAGGATGGTGCCCTCGTGAACGGTGAGCTCATGCGTCCGTATCACACTTCCCGTGTGGTTAAACCGGCGGAGCTGGTGGATAAGGCCACCGGCAGTCCCTTCGCGAGCTTCCTCCTGCGACGTGAAATCGTCGAAAAACTGCCGGATTACTATGTGGACTGCCCGGTCGGCGACCGCCCGCTCGAGCTGATGGCGGCGGATTACGGGGACAGCTACTACTTCGATGAGCCGATGAGTGTGTACCGCTTCGGCATCCGCGGCTCCTGGACGGAAAACCAGATGAACGGGGACTATGTGGAGAAGCAGCGGAAATATGCTGCCGATATGTGGAAAATGTATCACCGCTTCGATGCGGAAACCGGTGGACGCTTCCACGAAGCCTGTGAACACGCGGGTCGGCGTGTGGAATTCCTGACCGCCGTCAATACACGAAACTTCGACGTGATCTATCGACCGGAAAATGCGGACTTCCTGCAGGAGCTGAGCCGACATGACCGCTTCTTCATCGACTTCGAGCATCGCTTCCCGAAACTGTATCATGGACTCCGCCGTCTGAAGAGCGGGGCTCCGAAGCAGATTGAAGAAAAGGGAAGCGTATAAACATAGAAAGGGCTGCCCGTCCCGCACAGTACTGCGCGGAATGGGCAGCATTCGGTATTTTATGACAGAGAATTCACTGAAATCAAAGGTGGTGCAGGGGCTCTTCTGGAAGGTGCTCGAGCAGGGCGGCTCCCAGGGCATCCAGTTCATCGTCGCCCTCGTGCTCGCGCGTCTCATGACGCCGGAGGAGTACGGTACGATCAGCCTGATCACCATCTTCATCACCATCGCGAACACCCTCGTGCAGTCCGGCTTCGCGACCGCCCTCGTGCAGGGAAAGGAGGTCGAGGACGAGGATTACTCCTCCGTCTTCTGGATCTCGATGCTGCTGTCGGTCGTGTTGTACATCGCCCTCTTCCTCGGTGCACCGTGGATCGCCGCCTACTTCCGTACACCGGTCCTCGAGGCCCTCGTCCGGGTGATGGGCGTCGTGCTCTTCCCGGGGGCCGTGGTCTCGATTCAGACCGCCTTCGTCTCCCGGAACCTGCGCTTCCGTCAGCTCTTCCAGTCGACGATGGTCGCCGTCGTGATCTCCGGCGTCGTCTCGATCGCACTTGCGATGCGGAGCTTCGGTGTCTGGGCGATGGCAGCGCAGCAGATCGTCTACTACTTCGCACTGATGCTGGTGCTGTTTGTGACGATCCGCTGGTATCCGCGCATCCTGATCCGGACAGAACGTCTCCGGAAGCTCTTCACCTTCGGCTGGAAGATCCTCGTATCCGGTCTTCTCGATACCCTCTGGCAGAACATCTACGGCCTCATCATCGGCCGGAAATATACGAGCGCTGATCTCGGGGCATATAACCGCGGGGAGCAGTTCCCGAAGATCATCTCGACGAACCTCGCGACCGCCATCCAGTCCGTGCTCCTGCCGGCCTACAGTAAGAAGCAGGACGACCCGGACACGCTGCAGCGCATGGCACGCCGCTCGATCCGACTCAGCGCCTTCGTGCTTTTTCCGATGATGGCAGGCCTCGCGGCGGTAGCGGAGCCGCTGGTGACCCTGCTTCTCACGGAGAAGTGGCTGGTGGCTGCCCCGTACCTCATACTGCTCGCGGTGAGCTATGCGACCTATCCGATCCACATCATCAACCTGCAGGTCATGAACGCGATGGGACGCTCGGATCTCTTCCTGAAGCTCGAGATCATAAAAAAAGCACTCGGGATCGTGATCCTGGTGCTTAGTTTACCGCTCGGCATCTGGCCGATGCTTCTGTTTAAGGTGGTGGATGAGTATCTCTGCACCTTCATCAACGCCTGGCCGAATCGTGCGCTGATCGGCTACGGACCGCTCCGTCAGTGGGCCGATGTCCTGCCGAGTGCATGGATCTCCGCCGTGATGGGCGTCGTGGTCTACCTCCTGCATCGACTGCCGCTCGGGATGCTCCCGATGCTGCTTGTTCAGATGCTGGTCGGCGTGATCGTCTATCTGCTGCTGTCGCTCCTCTTTAACCGCGAGCCCCTGCAGTATATTTACGGCCTAGCTGCAGGACGTACGCCAGCGTCTGATAGATAAGAGAACACTCGATCGAGAGGTATCGCAGAAGCGGGACCTCTTTTGATTTGGCCTTTTCAAGCTGCTTTCGGGTGCGGATCCCCTCGAGGAGCCCTGCGGCATACTCCTTTCCGAAGCCTTTTCGGAGGAAAAAGAGCTGCTTCACGAGGAAACCGAGGAGAAGCGGGAGGGCGTTCACGAGGAGCATGAGCGGCGGCATGTTCTTATAGAGAAGATACACGGAGTTCCGTGCGCTGAGGCGTACCTTGAACGCGTTATACTTCGAGCCGCTCGTGCCGGAGCCGACATGCTCCACCACGGCCGTAGGGCAGTAGAGGATGCGGTAGCCATAGAGCTGTGCGCGGTAGGAGACATCGATATCCTCGAGGTAGGCGAAGTGATGCTCGTCGAAGAGACCGACCGTACGGAAGAGTGCGGTGCGGTACATCGCCGCACCGGCGCAGGCCGAGAATACGACGGCTTCCCGGTTCCAGACCGGCTTCTCGGCACACTCGCCGAGGCCATGCTGGAACTGCCAGCCGAGGAGGGTATAGGCATCGCCGGCGTCATCGATCTCGTGCGGATCATGCATCTTCACCATCTTACTGGAGAGGGCGAAGACACGACCCTTCGGATCCTGATCCATGCGCTTCTCGAGGGCCTCGATGAAGTCTGGGCGGACCTTCGTATCGTTGTTGAGCAGCAGCGTGAATTCGTAGTGCTCCTCGAGCGCCTGTCGGATGCCCTGGTTGACCGCACCGGAGAAACCGAGGTTCGCGTCGTTCAGAAGCAGCTTCCGTCGTGTTGGATCCTCCGCCTGCCACGTGCGGAGCCAGGTGATATCCTCTCCGCCGGAAGCATTGTCGATCACCAGGGTCGTAAAATCCCTCACCGTCTGGCGGGACAGCGCCTCCATGCAGTCCGGCAGGAAGCGAAGACCGTTGTAGTTCGGAATCACGACCAGGGTACGGCTCGTGTTGTGTGTGGTTTCAGATGTCGGCATAGACAGATACCTCGATTCAGATGATGGACAGGATCAGAAAACGGCAGTTACAGTTCAGGTCTCCCCCCCACTACCTGAACTGTTACAAGCGTCATGAAAACAGATGTGGACAACACACCGGAGGGTGTGACGTTTTCATGACGCTCCTGCTAAAAGTCATATCATTATAGCATAGAAGAAACACGAATACAGGGATTCTTTTGCCATTACGGATATTTGCCGCCCCCCCCTTGCTTCTCGCCGGAAGTTTGAGGCTGGTCCTCATTCGCCCCATACTGCTATGTTACATCTCTATCCAATATGTTTTGATTTTGAAATTACTGGATATGTTTTTTGGCTGCAATAATCGAAATCGATTGTAAAGTATCCACTCTTAGACGATTTCAAAAATACTGGATACGAAAAGCCTTATTTCATAAGTGGAATTCGGGCTCGAGTATCCAGTATTTTAAAAAAGAAGTTATATTGGATATCTGCTTAAAGAAATGCTTCTATGAAGCTCAAAATATATATCCATTATTTGAAAAACCGAGGGAAAATGGATAGTACGCTTATATGCGTATGTCTGATTTCGCGGAAAAGTATCCAATAAGTGCCTTATTTCAAAATTATGGATATTTTAGCTCTGTGCACAAAAATGATAAACGATGTTGAAAATATCCACGATTTCAAAATCAACCAGTTATTGGATAGTACCATCAATCTTTGTCTAATTTACCTGGCTGGACTGTTACTCTGCGCCGGGGCAATTTGACTAAAAAGCCACGCTGGTGTTGACAGACGGATGAAATTCCAGAAATCAGCATTGCCCATGTTGCCAGATGACCTGGTTATCGTAAATAACGACAGGCTGCCCCACGATCGGTTTTCACCGTTCGTGGGGCAGCCTGCGTTTTGAATCCAGATCAACTGAGTTTTCTTATCGGGTATTTTTCCAGCGTGCGCCGATGCGGTCGAGGATCCATCCGGCGAGGACGGAGACGGCGAGGGGCACTAGGGTGTAGAGCATCCAGTAGTGCTCGGACAGTGGTGACGGGTAGCCGCTCAGGTCCATCGCCGGGTTTCGGAAGTACAGCTTTCGGAGAAACATGTCGAGCATCTTGAAGACGAAGATGTGAAAGGCCATGACGTCGAAGCTGTGGCGACCGATGTAGGCGAGGGCTTCGCCGATTTTTGGTGGCAGCTTCTCGATCAGCAGCGTCAGCATCAGGGTGAAGACGGTGCCGATGGCGGTGCCGACGAAGAACCAAGCCCCGTGCACACTGCGGGCAGAGAGGTCGAACCAGATGCCGCTTTTCACGAAGAGCTTCAGTGCGATGAAGCTCACGACGAGCAGTCCGAGGGCGAGCGGTCCGCGGATCTTCGTCGCGAAGTCACCGGCATACTTCCGGAGGAAGTAGCCCTCGGCGAAGAGCGGCAGTACGAAGAACGAAAGCTCGAAGCCATAGAACAGGCGGATGCCCTGCCCGATGAAGTAGTAGCCGATGCCCATGCCGAGAAGTGCACAGAGCACGATGATTCCATCCTTCATGCGTCCAATGCACCGCGCCAGCCACACCACGCCGCCGAAGAGCGCCGCGCCGAGGATCCATACCGGCACGAACCACATCGGTCCGGCGAGAAGCTCGGGGGACTGGAAGATCATCCCGTGAAAAAGGGAGGTCAGCATCTCGGGAAGTGCGTAGTGCACATCCGTCCCCGGAGCCATCAGGCCGTGCTTCACCATGTAGTTATGCGTGAGCGCGAGGAAAATGCTGTAGACCGTATAGCGTGGCCAGGCACCCTCGATGCGCTTCTGCAGGAAGGTGAAGGGCTGGTCACCGTACTTCATCTCGTTATACAGGAAGCCGGTCACGAAGAAGAACAGCTCGAGATGGAAAAGGTACACGAAGGCACCGCCATGTCCGGTATGACCGAAGACGATCATGATGATGGCGAGGCCCTTGAAGATATCCCAGTAGAGGCTTCGTCCGGTGGTCTTCATGCGTTTTTCTCCTCCATACACGTTTCTGCATGTCTGCTCGACGAGGATGCTGTATCCTGAGCTCGCGTTGCGCGATCACATCCGCACCCCTCTGCCGACGCTTCCGTCCGTTCATCCCGCGCATCCTTGTCGCGGAGGGCGAGCTCCTGCACGAGCTTCCGAATCTTATCCTCCAAGGTGCTGATCCGCATGCTCATCGAGAACATCCGCATCAGCAGGATGAAGATCATGAAGAGGAAGAGGAAGTTTGCCGTGGAGTAGATGCCAAGCAGACGTGCCAGGGTATCCGGCACGACCGGGAACAGGGCGAAGACGACAAACATCATCGCGAGGAGGATCCAGAAAATGGAGTCCTCGATCGTAAGCTTCGCCTTCTGTATTCGTTTGAGAACCGTCGCGAGTGTGCCGATCGAGACTACGACCAGTACCACGCGGAAGAGGGGGGTCATCATCGCGTTTCTTCCTTTCATACTATGCCGAACGCCGACGCACGAAGGCACGGTCACGGCAGGTTTTCACTTTATCTGTTCTTTCGGTCGCCGCTGTGATCGCCGTTTTCCTCGATGCATCTGCCTGCATACGCCCAGTAGCGCGGGTTCATCGTGCAGCTGAGCACCATCCGGCGAGACAGCTTCCGGTAGTTGCGGCCCATGCGGAAGCCGAGGTACTTGCAGCCTGATTTCCAGACGAGGTTCGGTACGGTGAAGAGGCGGCCATGACGGAGGAGGTCCTTTGCATTGCCGAGCACCAGCTTCACGCCCTCGCCTTCCGAGCGAAGCCCCGCGAAGATCTCCGGGTGATCCGCCTGCGACACGCCGAGGTCGAAGTTCCGGTGGAACTGCTGGCAGCCGCTGTAGTGATGCGCATGGTAAACCTCCGCCGAGGCCTCGTATGCACTCGCGTAGCCCGCCTGCAGCAGCTTCCCGCAGTAGATCATATCCTCGTTAAAAATCGTATGATCGATGAAGCCGCCGAGCCGGTCGAAGATGTCGCGGCGGTACATGCAGCAGACGTTTGACTCGAAGTAGGTCTTGATACCCAGCCGCGCGATGTCCTGCTGCGTCTTCACGAAGGACTGCGCCGGGTAGTTGAACTGCCGCGCATACTGCTCGTCATAGGAGCTCTCCTGCGTCGCGAGCTGCCGGCCATAGACCGCACCGATCGGGCCGCGGGCTGCCTTTCCGTGTCCAATGTCTCCATCGGCATACCCGTCCGCAGTGTCTGTTTCTCCCAAAAGCGCCGTGTCATCCGCAGATGCAGGCACCGGTGCCGCGTCCTTATACGGGTCCGTCTCGAAGACACGCACCAGCCTCTCGACGAGGGTGGTATCCTTCGGTACTGCGTCCTCGGTCATCATGAGAAAAAGCTCTGCATCCGACTTCGACACGCCGAGGTTCCGGCTCGCGCCGTGATCGAACTGATCCTTCCGGATATGCGTCACCGAGATGCGTGCATCCTCCGGAATCAGCGCCGGATCGAGGAGTGATTTTTCGGTATTGATGATGATGATGTTCTGTATCGGGTAGCTCTGCCGGAGAAGCAGCTCCAGCAGCTTCCGAAGCTTCTGATCCGGCTTATAGCTCGGGATGATGACATCCACACTGTACATGTCGTTTCCTCATTTGATTAAATATTTTTCATCCTCCGAAGTGTGACGGAGACGAAGAGGCTGAACAGCACCAGCAGCACGCCCATCAGCAGTACATAGCTGATGGCACCGCCGAGCATGCCCCGGGCCGCCACCATGCGGTCGGCGCTCACGAAGGCGAGTACCGTCGTGAGGAGATAGCACAGGAAGATCCGGCGCTGCTCGCGCACCGTCACGAGAATATAGTACATCACATTGGCCATCGCATAAAGCGCGCCGCCGAGAATGATCAGCAGGAAGGACGGGAAGGCCGGCACGAGACGACCGGTCGCACTCGCTCCGAGGATGAGCTCGAAGATGCCGAGGCCCCAGCGGCCGAGAAGCAGTGTCGCCGCGAGGATGCCGAGGCTGAGAAACATGACCGCCCGCACCATGACCCGGACGGAGGCGCAGAAGCCCTCCGTATCCCGCGCCGTAAACTGATCTGCCAGACGTGTAAGCATTGGCCGGATCAGAAAGTTCGCCAGCAGATAGATGAAGGAGGTGGGCATAAACAGGATGTTAAAAAAGCCGGAATCTGCGTTCGACATCTGACGATCGATCGCGTACTTCGACGCGGAGAAGATGTAGAAGTCGAGGAATACGCCGAAAAACAGGAGGCTCGTGCTGCGGAGAAGTGTTCCGGCATGCGTCCAGGAGAACTGTGTATCGAGCTGTCCCTTCGGGCAGGCACGCAGCACGCGGATCGCGAAGGCCCAGGTGCCGAAGAGCTGCATGAGATCGGCGAGCAGGACGCTCGTAAGCAGACTGCCACTCAGGAGGAGGCTGCCGAGCAGGGTCACGACCGAGAGGCTCGTACGGAAGGCGAGCGACTGGCCGCTGCGGTACAGCAGGTTCTGGCGCTGCAGCTCCGACTCATAGACATCTGCATAGCCGTCGATGATCTTATACAGGGCGAGCAGCAGGAGGATGAGCGCCTTATGCAGGCTGTACTGTCCTGTGCCGAGCTGGACGCCGAGAAAGAGGAGACTTCCGAGGACCGCGAGCAGTGAGGTCAGGCGGCGGGTGCCGAGGTAATCACCGAAACTGTATTCCGGTGTCCGGTCCGTGATATGAAACGGGCGGATGCCGAAGTAGGCGACGATAAACATCTGCTGCCCCAGGGTGGAGAAGCCGAAACCAAAAATACCGCCCTCGTCGTCCCCGGCGATCCGGATGACGGCAAAGGCGAGCACGATGGAGGCCAGCGCGTAGAGAAGACTGCCGACGGCGTTCCACAGAAAATCCTTTTTCTGATTGTTTTCGTTATTCATAGCTTTCTCTTTTTCGTGCGCCCTGCACCAGCAGGATCGACACCAGCATGCGCGCCATGTAGCGGGCTGCGGTGAGCGGACGCAGGTAGGATTCACCAGACAGACGAGCGTTGATTTGGATCGGTGCCTCCGTGATGCGCGCACCATTTTTCATGAGATAGGAAATCGTATCCGGCTCCGGGCCGTAGTTCATACGGTAGGCAAAGCAGGAGATCATCCGGCGGCTGTACATCCGGAGTCCGCAGGTCGGGTCCGTCACATGGACACCGGTCGTGAGCCGGATCGCGCCGGTGATCAGGCGGGAACCGATCTCCCGCATGCTGCCGCCCTTCTTCTGGTCGAGAAAACGGGAGCCGAGGACGATATCGTAGTCCCCCTCCTGCATCTTCTCGTAGAGTGCGCGGATGTCCTCGGCACGGTGCTGACCATCGCCGTCAAACTGTACCGCATAGCGGTAGCCACGACGTGCCGCGTACTGCATTCCGGTCTGAAAGCAGCCCGCGAGGCCGAGGTTCGTCGGCAGTGCGACATAGTTATAGTGCTTCTCCTCGCAGAGTGCGATCGTGCCATCGGTCGAGCCATCCGATACGATCAGATAATCCATCGGAAAGTCCTGCGTCTCGATGTTCTCGATGACCCGCGGGAGGTTCCCGGCTTCGTTGTACGCCGGGATGATAAGTAGTACATCATTCATACGTTAAACACTTCTGCCATCACTGGCAAGCCACGCCCTGACTGTGGGCGATGGAGATCACATCCTGAATTCCTGATATTTTCTGGTCATGAAGCCCGTCACCGGTTTCTCTTCTCCACTGATTTCACCACCGTCGAAAATCGCGAGATGCATGTGCACCGCCGGTACCTCCGCGAGCTCCGTGAAAGCGACACCACCCGCGAAACGCGGGTTACACTCGATGAAATAGTAGATGCCGGAGCCCTCGCCCCGGATGAACTCGAAGTTCACACAGCCGAGAATCTCCGCCCGCGCTGCGATCGCGCGGCAGGTTGCCTCCAGTACCGGATCCTCAAACACGCGTACCGAAAGACCTGCGCCGTTCGGTGTACGCAGCAGCTCCTCACGCGGAACGGCGGTACAGTGACCGGCGGCATCACGAATCACATCCACGGTGATGACATGTCCTTTAATCATCGGTTGCACGAGATAGTGCTCGAGGCTGGTATCCTCAAGCTTCGTCGGGTCCATAATACTCGAAAACGCGAAGCCGAGCTGATCCTCCTGGTAGATGCGGTAGAGCCCACTGGAGCTGCGGCCATCGACCGGCTTCAGGATGATCGGATAGCTGACCGTCTCGAAATCGATCTCCGAGGCACGCTCGGTCGGAATCGTCCGAACCGCTGTCCGAATCTCCTCCGGGCTCTCGTCGAGCACCCCGTCCACGAGCGTCTTCATCTCGAATTTATCACGCAGGATACGGATGCTCTTCTCCGGCGACATACAGATCCGGCAGTCCCCGGTCTCGATCTCCGCACGATGCCGATTCAATGCATCGACCTCCACATCGATGAGCGGCAGGATACGGCTGACCTGCTCCCGGGTGCAGATGTCCCGGATAAAGTCGATGTACTTCTCCTCCTCACTCGCATACGGTGCCTGATAAAAGGCGTCCACCATGAGGGAGGCCGCCACCCAGTCTGCTTCATATATATCCGTGCCGATGATGCGCCAGCCCTCCTGACGCAGTGTCCGGATCACCGTATCGGCACTGAAGGAGCCGATCGCCGTGACCAGGGCGGTACGCTGTGTTGTATTCATACGATCACCTTTCTCACCGCGAGGCTCCCCCGCGGTATCTATCTACAGAGCCCTGCGTGCCGTGGTTCCGATCATGTATCTCAGGTCAATGTCGGAGATCCGGCCACATCATCATGCAGCGGCAGTGGCTCTCTATCCGAGGATGATGCTGCAGATCCGGTCCACATCCTCGAGTGCGAGATCCGGATACATCGGCAGGGTCAGGATCTCCTGGCTCACCAGCAGTGCATGTGGTGTATCCTTCACATCATAGTGATCCTGGTAACAACTGTAGGCATTGATGCAAGGATAGAAGTACTTCCGGGCACGGATATTTTCCGCCTTCAGACGGTCGAAAATCTCGTCCCGCGTGTACGTATAGTCATGGAAGCGTACCGGCATATAGGCATAGTTCGATTTTACGTTCGACGGAATCTCCGGGAAAGTGATGCCCGGAACATCCGCGAGATGCGCGCGGTAGCGCTCGAACACGAGCTTCCGCTTCGCGATGTACTCGTCCACATGACGCAGATTGCAGAGGCCCATCGCCGCCGCAAACTCGTTCATCTTTCCGTTGCCGCCGACCGACGCGACCTCCTCCTGCCCGAGGATACCGAAGTTTTTCAGCTCGTAGAGCTTCTCCATCAGCGCTGGATCCGGTTTTCCGGTCGTGACGGCGCCACCCTCGATGGAATTAAAGACCTTCGTCGCATGGAAGGAAAACATCGAGGCATCACCGAAGGTGCCGACCCCCTGTCCGTCCAGCTCCTCGCCGAAGGTATGGGCGGCATCATAGATGACCTTCAGATGATGGCGGTCCGCAATCTTCTGAATCCGGTGAACATCGCAGATGTTTCCATAGACATGCACCGGCACGATCGCGCTGGTGCGCTCGGTGATCAGGGACTCAAGCTGATCGACATCGATCGTATAGTCCCGCATGTTGATATCACAGAAGACCGGCGTGAGGCCGTTCCGCACGATTGCATGGGTCGTGGAGGCGAAGGAAAACGGTGTCGTGATGACCTCGCCATGGAGGTCCATCGCCTGCAGCAGAAACTCCAGCGCACTGTGTCCGTTCACGAAGAGCTGCACGGATCCGACCTTCAGATAGTCCTGAAGCTTCGCCCGAAGCGTCTCGTGGTACTCGCCCATATTGGTAAGCCACGCTGTGTCCCAGATATGCTGCAGCAGCTCCTCGTACTCGGAAAGCGGCGGCAGACTGGCGCGCGTGACGTTGATGATTTTTGAATCACTCATGATTTTTTCTCCTGCCGCTTCTGCGGCTTCGCCGATGTAAAAATTACGAATTTCCTACGAAATTTCGACATTCTGACGAACTCGTTACGATTCTATAATATTGCATTTAAAATGTAAACCCGGGGTGGAAAGCGCTCGGCTTTTGTGTTATCTTTTAGGCAGAAAATTTAACCATTTTAAATCTTGGAGGATTTAATGTATGAGTATGAAGCGTACACTTGCGATCGTGGCCGCTGTCGCTATGATGATGGCACAGCCGCTGACCACCCTCGCTGCCACACCGGGCGATAACCTGACCCCGCAGTTCGAGATCCATGACGCGGGCACCACGGCCACGGTGGATTTCTCAAATCAGACCAGCGGCACGACGACCGCTCCGGCCGCTACACAGGCACCGGTAAGCACCGTCGTTCCTGCTGGTACCACCGCACCGGGCACGGTGCTGCCGGATGCTGCACAGACCACAACCGATGCGGCTGCTGCAACCACCGGTATGACCGCCAGCACCGGAAATAAGATCCTGCCGAAGATCAATCCGGTCGTGGAGACGATCCGTCCATACATGACGGTCGACAGCACGGGTGACATGCAGGCGGATCCGGTACTCAACCTGATCCCGCTCGCCACCTATTTCATCAAGGATGCGAACGGCAACCGTATCGACTGGGCAACCACCGTACAGAACGAGTCCTTCGCCTATGCACCGAACGGCTTCACCAGCTTCTCTCTGGAGCACGCCGGCATCGCCCGCTGGTACTACAGAACCTATAACGCTACTGCCGGCTGGGGTCCATGGGCCACATCGAAGGAAAACACACCGAACCAGGGTGTCGTATCTGCGATGCAGCTCCGTGTAAAGGGTAACTCTCATAAGTATGGCACCCTGTACTACAGAGCCGTCCTGAACGACGGTACCGTCACCGACTGGGCACGTGAGGGCCAGGCCGTCGGTGTTGTCGGTGATTCGAACCGCTACATCTGCGCGATCAAGCTCGCGTACTGGCGCAAGGACGTTCAGTTCCCATATGAGACCACCAAGCCGCTGGACAATGCAAACAACGAGGGTGTCATCATCACCTCGGAGGGCGCACGCTACATCACCGGTGATGGCCGTGCCTATACCGGCTGGGGCTTCGATGAGGATTCGAACCAGTACTACTTCGTCGATGGTGTCGCGGTCACCGGCTGGCATGCCGTCGATGGCTACAACATCTACTTCGATGAGAAGGGTGTCGCACTGAAGGATCTCTCCGGCGTCATGGGTGCACAGTCCAGCTACGCGATCCGCATCAACAAGGCGACCAGAACCGCCTATGTCATGACGAAGGATGAAAGCGGCAACTTCACCATCCCGTATAAGACCCTGATGGTCACCGTCGGTACGGATACACCGCTCGGCTCCTTCAAGATCTACGCGAAGTACAGATGGCACTTCATGCATAAGGGCTGCTACTGCCAGTTCCTGAGCCGCTTTAACGGACCGTACCTGCTCCACTCGCTGCTCTACAGCTCACCGGATCACAACACGCTCGACGCCATCAACTATAACTACATGGACGACGCGGTTTCCGGTGGATGCATCCGTCTGAAGGCCGTCGACTGTGCATGGATCTACAACAACTGTGGAAACGGCACACCAGTCATCATCTACAACGATATGTGGGATAAGGGCCCGATCGAGAAGGATGCCATCGAGCAGCCGATCCCGAGAGAGCAGACCTACGATCCGACCGATCCGGTTGTAACCGCACAGCAGGATGCTGCTGCACGCGCCGCGGAAGAGCAGGCCGTGAAGGAAGCAGAATCCGCTGCCGCAGCCGGTCAGGGCGAACCACAGTAAACCAGATTTCCGATTCAATAGTATAAATAACGCAGTCTGCCCCACGAACGGTGTTCACCGATCGTGGGGCAGACTCTTTTTTACTTTAGTGTTTCATATAAGAAGACCATGCACGGCATGGTGAAGATCGAGAGCAGGGTCGTGAGGACGTAGAGCGAGCTTGCGTAGGCGGCGTCGCGGTCATACAGCTGGGCCATTGAGGTGATGGTGGCACAGGCCGGCGTGATGGATGGCAGGAAGACGGTGAGCAGGATGGCGTCGGCATGTGGTATCTGCGCGAGATCGAGAAACGGCTTCATAAGAAGCAGTGCGAGGAGCGGATAAACCATGAGGCGCAGCACGACGGTCACATAGTTGTGCCGTGTCAGTACGATGCGCTTCAGTGGCGTTTCGGCGATCGTCATGCCGGCGAGGATCATGCCGGTCGGACCGATCATGTTGTTCATCATCACGAGGACATCCTGGACACTGCCCGGCAATTCGATGTGCAGAAGGAAGAGGATGACACCGATGAGGATCGAGAGGATGTTTACGTTCAGCAGCACCTTTTTCCAGTCGATTTTCTTTTCCTCACAGAGCAGGAACTTGCCATGGCTCCAGAGGAGGATGAGCTGGATCGCCACGAAGGCACTGCAGTAGATGACGTACTCCTGTCCGAGAAGCACCTGCACCAGCGGGATGACGAGGATGCCGGCGTTCGGATAGATGCAGCTCGCCTGCTCGATGGCGTTCAGGTGCAGCAGCTTCCGCAGTGGGATCGTGATGACGAGAAACAGGATATGAACTGCAACCGCGGCCACGCAGGCCAGCGCGAGTCCCTTCTGCACCTCCGGCGTCGCCTCCACCTGGAAGGCGTTGATGATGACACAGGGCATGATGAGATAGACGAGCACGACCGACAGCGCTTTACTGTCGGAGGCCTTTAAAAGACCGAGCTTCACGATGGCGTAGCCCATCAGCATGATGGCAAACAGCTTCAGAATCTGAAGCGCAAGTAATAGACTGATCTGCATGATATGTTCCTTTCGTGCATCGATGAGGATGCACATGATGTAGTGGCTTATCCGATGCCGATGTATGGACGTGCAGCTGAGTGCAGACCATGAATCCTGATTTTCGGCATCATCTGATGTACCGTTCTATCACATTGCGAGGCGCGCGGTGATTTTTTTTACGATTTTATCCTGAAGCTTCCCTATGCTCTGCTCATAGAGCCAGGATGTGAGGAAGAGGGCCGCGAAGCTCACCACCGTGAGGATCACGAATACCTTCGAGTAGGAGATGCGATTCACGAGACGGAGGTAGAGATGGAGTGACAGACTCGCGATGAGCGGGAAGTGTACGAGGTATACCGCGAAGTTCATCGGCGCGACACGCTTCAGTGGGGCCCACTCGAGTGCACGTTGGAGCGGCGGGCAGTTCATGACACCGACGATGAGGCTGAAGCTGAACAGCATGACCCAGTAGGCGCTCCAGATAAACACTGGGGCGATCGCCGGACAGTGTGCACGGAAAAACGGATACAGTACGCGCTGCAGGCCACCGGCATCCAGGGCGATCGGGAGCAGCACGAGCAGCAGGAAGAAGAAGCGGAGCAGGGGGTGCCCGTCTTTTTCGTGCTGTGTAAGCCACGCCTTCAGTGCGTCATCCAGCTTTCGGAGGATGAGCCCCATCAACACGAGATGCACATGGAAGAAGTTCGGCTCCGGCAGATGGAAAAAGCTGTAAACGAAGACCGCAAGGCAGCTGAACTGAAAGAGGCGGAGCGGAAGCTTCTGCTCCAATGCGTTATACAGGTAGATGATGCAGGTGCCGAGCAGAATGTACTTCATCATCCAGAGCGGACCGTTCAGATCCCCGTCCAGGGTGACGGTGGCGCGGAGCAGCTCCGGGATCGTCGGTGCATGCGTGTAGTAGGTCGCGAGCCAGGCGTTGTGCAGCAGTGCACTTGCCTCCGCCGTCGGATAGCCCACGGTATAGTACAGGATAAACGCGACGAGATTGATGAAGAAAAACGGCACCACGAAGCGAAGATAGCGCGCCAGCAGCTGCGGCAGCAGATGCTGCGCCCTCGTCCGTTTGAACGACGCGAGATAACCGGACAGGATACAGAAACCATACAGCGCGAGGCTCGAATCCAGCAGCACCGACAGCGGATACGTAAACAGCCGCTCGAGCTCCTGCCGCAGCGCCGGTCGCGGATCACACAGCGTCCAGAACACCCCTGCCAGATGCGCCCAGAAAATCATCAGACAGAAAATATATTTTAAAGAATCAAGATAGTATAAACGCTTCGATGAAGTTCCCATAGTATTTCCCTGCGGATACGGTTCACAGGATTCGGAGGACCATCAGCAGAAGCACAGTACTCCGAGCTCGGAAGACTCTAAGTCGGGGTCCCCTAAGCGGCACTAGGCCCTCTGCAATCACCGGGTTTTCTTTATGAAAACCCGGCGTTGCAGAGGGTGCTAAGGAAAAATTACTCCAAGTGCCGCTAAGGGAACCCGACTTGATTCTTCACGACCTCTCCGTATGGCTTCTGCTGGTGGTCCATCCGATATCCTGCTTCAATTGTTACCCGTAATCTTTCTGTGTATTTACCATTAATGTAGTAAAAATTGCCTGAATGCGCAATATATAGTAAAATGTTTCCGTTTAGATTACATATATTAAAAAGGAACAATATGCTACAGCTTTTTCAGAGTTTCATCGGCACCGGCGATCAGTTCCTGATCGGCCGTTTCGTCTGCCTGATGATCGCGCTATGCGTGATCATCGCGACCTGCCTCTGCCTGTTTAAAAAATCCAGATGGAAGCTTCACCAGATCTACTTCATCGCGGTGTTCTCAATGGGGCTTGTTTTCATGTGCACACTTCCGCCGCTTTCCGCACCGGACGAGATCCTGCACTTCACCGGAGCCTATGCGCTGTCTAACCAGATGATGGGGCAGTCGGTCCGGGATGAAGACGGCCACGTCCGCATCCGCGAGGAGGACGAGTACCTCGTCAACTGGCCGGGCGACGATGACCCATGTAAAGCTACGGTGCTCGGGCAGACACTTGACCGCTCGGTGTATGAAGCGATGCATGAGAAGGGCCTTTTCCACGCGACGGAGACCGGGACCAGTATCACGTTGCAGCAGCCGGTGAAGACGACCCCATGTGCGTACCTCCTGCCGGCCCTCGGCATCACCCTCGCCCGCCTTCTGAAGCTCAGCGCCGTCGGCCTCGTGCTGCTCGGCCGCTTCATGAACCTCCTCCTGTTTGCGACCCTCGGCGCGATGACCGTCCGCCGTACGCCGATCGGAAAAGAGCTCTTCTTCGCGATCTCGCTCTTTCCGATGACCCTTGAGCTCGCTGGTAGCTACAGCTACGACAGCTATATCATCGCGCTCAGCTTTTATCTGACCGCCGTGATCCTCGATCTCGCGCTCGCGAAGCCATCGACCGGTATCACGCGGAAAAACGTGATCGAGCTTTCCGCACTCGCGCTGCTGCTGTCCCCGTGCAAGATGATCTACGCGACGCTCTTCCTTCTCTGCCTCCTGATCCCGGTTCAGAAGTGGGGCGCGAGGCCGTGGCCGAAGTGGATCCTGTCCGTACTCCTCATCGGTGCGCTGATCGTCGGCTCCATCCTTCTCGTGAATTTCCGGGAGGTCCTCCGTTATGTCAATGCTTCCGGCGTGACACAGGCACCGGAATTTACCTCTTCCGGCGACGTGAACACAGTGAAGCTACATGACCTCGCCGAGCTCATCCATGACCGGACGCTCGTGTTCCGCATCATACGGAATACACTTCAGATCCTGGGTGGACAGTTCCTCGGTACGACCGTCGGCATGTGGCTCGGCGCCTTCGACCGGGGACTGGCGACGCCAGTGCCGATGCTTGTGCTCTTCTGGACAGGTACACTGCTGCTGGCCATCACCGGACGCCGGGAGGAACCGACACTGTCCATCCCACGGAGAGTGTGGATGGTTCTCGTATTTCTGCTCCTCGGCTTCATCCTGATGGTCAGCATGCTGCTCGCCTATACACCGGCGGATACCTTCTATATCCTGGGCGTTCAGGGACGCTATTTCCTGCCGTTCCTTCCGGTTCTGCTGCTGGCATTTCGTACACCACGGCTCCACCGCCTGCGGGTGATTGGCCGCGTCGGCATCGGGCTCGACGCACTGCTTCTCAGCGTGATGCTGCTGATGGATGCACTCGTGCTCCTCGGCTGTTTCCTCACCGTTGTGCAGCGGGCCTGAAAGGTGGTATAATAAAGTGTTCACATAAACACAGGAAGATGGAAAGAATAAACTATACATGAAAGCATTTATCGAATTATTACAGCACATGGCCGAGAAGCGTCGGATGATCCTGGACCTTGCAAAGTCCGATTTTCGTAAGCGCTTCGTCGGCTCCTACTTCGGCATCATCTGGATGTTTCTCCAGCCGCTCGCGACGGTGACCATCTATGCGTTCATCTTCGGACCCTATGGTTTCAAGTCCGCGCCGCCGGTGCCGAACACGAGCTACGTGATCTGGCTGATTCCGGGCCTCGTGCCCTGGTTCTTCTTCAGTGAGAGCCTGAACACCTTGACCGGCATCCTGCAGGAGTACAGCTACCTCGTGAAGAAGGTCGTCTTCCCGGTGGAGCTCCTTCCGATCATCAAGCTCGCGTCCTGCTTTTTCGTTCACCTCTGTTTCATCGTGATCATGCTGGTCGCCTTCCTCGTGTCCGGCAAAACCCCGATGCTCAGCTGGCTCCAGATCATCTACTACAGCTTCGCTGCTTCCGTGCTGGTGCTGGGTCTCGGCTATCTCACGAGTGCGGTCAATGTCTTCTTTAAGGACATGCAGCAGATCGTCGGAATCTGCCTCCAGTTCGGTATCTGGATGTGCCCGATCATGTACGATGAAACCCTCTTTACGAGCCGTGCACCATGGGTCGGAACCCTGCTGGAGCTGAATCCGCTCTACTATATCGTGGCGGGGTACCGTGATTCCATGCTGACGGGAGCCGGGTTCTGGATGCGCCCGACCCTCGGCATTTACTTCTGGGTGGTGACGCTCGTGATTTTCTTCGTCGGCCTCTCGTTTTTCCGTAAGCTCCGTCCGCATTTTTCGGATGTATTGTAAGCGCACAGGCGGATGAAACGTTCGAAACTATGTGACCAGGCACCCTGAAACCGGGTGTTTACAGATACACAGCTGCGTATGCATGCTTTCTGCCGGAACGTGCAGAAGTATGGAAGCGCACATAAGGAGTCGATATGCTGTATACGATCGCAGTTTTAGCAAATGTACTGTTTTTTTTGACCTTCGGAAGTCTTTACTACCGTAGAAAGATCGAGGCGATCCAGGACCCGAAGAAGCGCGCGGAGTATACTCTGCCGCTCGTGCAGGGCATCTTCCGGAAGATTCTGAAAACAGCCCATGTGACGGTGGAGGTTGAGGGAATGGAAAACCTCACGTCGATCCCGAAGGACGAGGGTGTCCTGTTCGTCGGAAATCACCGCTCGTATTTCGATGTCATCATCGCCTATACCCTGGTGGACCGCCCGACCGGCTTCATCGCGAAGGCAGAGATCGAGAAGATCCGGCCGTTGAAGCGCTGGATGGACGAGCTCGGCTGTCTGTTTATGGATCGAAATAATCTGAAGCAGTCCCTGAAGGTCATCATCACGGCCATCAAGCAGGTGCGGGAGGGGCAGTCCATCTGGATCTACCCGGAGGGCACCCGTTCAGAAGGTGCGACAGAGCTCGACATGGAGACCTTTAAGGAGGGCTCCTTCAAGGTGGCAGAGAAGACCGGATGTAAGATCGTGCCGGTATCGATGATCGGAACACGCGATATTCTGGAGGCGCAGTTCCCGGCGATCAGACCGAAGCATATCAAGGTGCGCATCGGTGCTCCGATCGAGGTGAAAAACCTCGGTGCAGAGGAGCAGAAGCACATCGGCGCCTGTGTTCAGGCGAGGGTGAAGGCGGATATCCAGACACTGCTGGCAGAAGAGAAAGACTAAAGGGTCATTACATGGAAGAAAAAAACGCACTTTTAAAGATTCGTGACCAGCTCGATGTACTGGATTACCAGATTACAGAGCTTTATAAGCAGCGGATGGACCTCTGCGAAAAGGTGGCAGAGTATAAGATCGAAACCGGCAAAGCGGTATTTGATCCAGTACGGGAGGCGCAGAAGCTGGATACCGTACAGTCCTATCTCGATACGGATTTCGATCGGAAGGCGATCCGGGAGCTCTATCAGCAGATGATGACGATTTCGAGACGCCGGCAGTTCGGTATTCTGTCTGCACATGGCAAGAGCTTCCATGCGGATTTCGAGAAGCTCGATGCGATTCCGAAGAGTGGAAAGCGCGTCGTTTATCAGGGCGTCGAGGGTGCGTATGCCCATCTTGCGGCACGACAGTGCTTCGGCACGGAGACAGCACTCCGCCATGTGAAAACATGGAAGGATGCCATGGACGAGGTCGTGGAGGAACAGGCGGACTACGCAGTGCTTCCGATCGAGAATTCCAGTCATGGGGCAGTTTCAGATATTTTCGATCTTCTGGTGCGCTATCCGTCGCTCGCGATCGTCGAGGAGGTCGATCTGCATGTGGCGCATGCGCTGATGAGCGTGGCGGGCGCCAGCGTGGACGGACTGAAGCGGATCTACTCACATCCACAGGCACTCGGTCAGTGCGCGGCCTTTCTGGAGGCACATCCGGAGATCGAGGCGGTGCCGGTGCTGAACACCGCAGTCGCTGCAGCGTACGTCCGGGATCATCAGGATCCGTGCAGCGCAGCACTCGCCTCCGAGCTCTCTGCGGAGCTGTATGGACTGACGATTCTGCAGCAAGGAGTCAATCAGGAAAAGAGCAACACGACCCGCTTTATCGTGCTCGGCCGTGAGCGCGTCTATACAGCGGATGCAGAGAAGATCAGTATCTGCTTCGAAACAGCACATAAGCCGGGTACGCTCTATAATGCACTGGGTAATTTTATATTCAATGATGTCAATATGCTGATGATCCAGTCCCGGCCGATTCAGGAGAAGCCGTTCGAGTATCGCTTCTTCGTCGATCTCGAGGGAAACCTGTCCATGCCGAATGTCATCAATGCACTCGCCGGACTCGAGGATCAGATCACATCCCTTCGTATCCTGGGGAATTACGGAAAGGAGTAACTATGTCACAGATTAGTGTGCTCGTCGTTGACGATGAAAAGGAAATCGCAGAGCTGGTGGAGATCTATCTCGTCAGTGACGGATATAAGGTATTTAAGGCCTACAATGCAGAAGAGGGCCTGAAGATCCTCGATGAGCAGGAGATCCATCTCGTGCTGCTCGACATCATGATGCCGGGCATGAACGGTCTCGAGATGTGCCGGAAGATCCGGACGAAGTCCAACATCCCGATCATCATGCTGTCGGCGAAGTCCACGGACCTCGATAAGATCGTCGGCCTCACCGGCGGTGCGGACGATTATGTGACGAAGCCGTTTAATCCGCTGGAGCTGACGGCACGCGTGAAGTCACAGCTTCGCCGATATACGCAGCTGAACCCGAACGCAGCGGATCAGTTCGCCAGCAGTGAGATCACGATCCGTGACCTCACCATCAACAAGGATAATCATCGTGTACTGGTGGACGGCGAGGAAATCAAGCTGACGCCGATCGAGTTCGAGATTCTGTTCCTGCTGGCATCCCATCCGGGCAAGGTGTTCTCCACCGATGAGATCTTCGAAAAGGTATGGGATGAAAAGGTTTATGAGGCCAACAACACGGTGATGGTGCACATCCGCCGTTTGCGTGGAAAGCTGCGGGAGGAGAGCCGCGAGAACAAGATCATCTCGACCGTCTGGGGCATCGGTTATAAGATCGAGAAGTAAGCATCACGACCTTGGAAAAAGATAAGAACGAGCAGAAAAATCATACCCATGGGCATGGCTATATGATGCAGCTGATGGCACATATCGGCATCGCGTCGGTGATTACGATCATCCTCCTCGTGTTTCTCATCACGAATCTTACAGCCATCACCAGCTTTCTTTATCAGACAGGAAACGATTCTCAGGCCCTGCAGCGCTTCGCGCTCGGCTCGACCATCAGTGTCCTGCTTTTTGTGCTGCTCGGAATTCTCCTGTTTTCCCTGATTTTCCTGCTTTTGCAACGAAAGATGGCGCGGGATGTCGAGACGATCGCCCGTGCAGTGAAGCAGATTTCCGAGGGGGATCTCAGTACCCGCCTGGAGCTGGAGGGGGAGGGGGAACTCACGGATATCGCCGAAAATCTGAATCGTATGGAGGAGGATATCCAGGAGCTCATCGATAAGGAGCGGACATCGGAGCAGTCGAAGACGGATCTAATTACCAATGTCGCACATGATCTCAGGACACCGCTGACTTCTATCCTCGGATATCTCGAGCTGCTTCGGAAGAATCAGAAGCTCTCACCGGAGATGCAGCAGAAGTATCTGGACATCGCCTACAACAAGTCGGTACGCCTTCAGAAGCTGATCGAGGAGCTGTTCGGCTTCACGAAGCTATCCTATGGAAAAATCAATATGAACGTGGCGAAGGTGGACATCGTCGAGCTGCTGGCACAGCTTCTCGAGGAGAGCTACCCGAATTTTCAGAAAAACGGCCTCAGCTATGATTTCGTATCGAATCGGAAGTCGCAGATCATCGAAGCCGATGGTGATCTGCTGGCACGACTTTTCGACAATCTGATCGGCAATGCCATCAAGTACGGTAAGGAAGGAAAGCGTGTCCGGGTCAATCTCCGGGCGGATCGAGAGATCGTGACGATCAAAATCGTGAATTACGGTTATGTGATTCCGGCAAATGAGCTGCCGCTGATTTTCGACCGCTTTTATCGGACGGATCACAGCCGGACGAACGCGTCCGGTCCCGGTGGAACGGGCCTCGGTCTGGCCATCGTCAAGAACATCACCGATATGCATCATGGTACGGTGTCGGTTTCTTCAGATCTTTCGGGAACGGTCTTCACGGTCCGACTGAAGATTCATTTTGATGGGGAGAGAACATTTTGAGTTCCGGATATAAGCGAAGTATGTCGATGCAGCGAATTTCATATCGTCTATCTGGCTTCCGCAGTACCGGCCGGGGGCTGTGGTTCATACTGACCCTGCTCTGCCTGCTGCTTCTGTTTTCAGTGCGTAGCTATGCGGATACCGTCGATCTCTCGGTGACCTATGGCTATCAGAACACAGCGAAAGCCGGCCGACGTCTGCCGCTCAGCATCGGCATCGAAAACCATCAGGAGAGTACCTTCTCCGGCTATATCCATGTCTATATGGTTGAGTCGGAGGACAGTGTCTATGAGTACCGCTATCAGAAAATCGTCGAGGGCGGTTCCTCGGATACGCTGAATGTAACCGTGTCACTCAGCTCCGGTATCAGCCAGCTGCTGGTGACGGCGGAGGACAGAGAGGGGCATACGCTGGGCTCACGGCGGATCGGCCTCGATGTCGCAGGCTCCGATGCAGAGCTTATCATCGGGATCATCTCCGATCATCCAGAGGCGCTCAGTTATCTGGATAATGTGGGGATCAATAACGGTATTCTCAGGACCCGGAGTGTGATTCTGCCGGTCGATGATCTGCCAGATTCAGAAAACGAGCTCGATCAGCTGGACGTTCTTCTGATTTCGAACTTTTCGATGAAGAGGATACGTAAGAACGAGGCAGAGGTCATCGCACAGTGGGTACGGGATGGCGGTATCCTGCTGCTGGGAACAGGAGCGCGTGGGGAGGATGCCCTGAGCCCATACTACGCAGGGTATCTACGAAATGCACTTCAGCCGACGGAGATGAGTCTCGAAATGGGGAACGCGTATCACGAGAACGGAGATCTGGAATTCCTCTCACTGACGGCCTCCCCGGTTCAGATCAAGGGTGGACAGGAGGTCGTGCTTTCGGATGGTGTGCCGATCGTTTCGGAGATCTCGGAGGGTGCGGGTATCGTCGCCATCAGCGGGTATGATTTCTGTGACCTTACGCGTTTCGCCACGGATCAGAGTGGATACATCGACCAGCTCTTTTCTGCTGTTCTCGGGAAAACGCGTCTCGAAAATCTCTCGATCACGGCTTCGGAGCGGAGTCTCGCCCGCTACTGGAATGTACAGGAGCTTATGAACCTGAGTGATCTCCGAAAGGTGCCGAAGCCACTGCTCTATGCCGTCATTCTCGCTGCCTATGTTCTTCTGATCGGTCCAGGACTTTACTTTTTCATGCGTGAACGGGAGGTCCTTCGGATGTACCGTCCGGGCGTCCTGCTGGTGACGGCGCTGACGATCATTCTCGTGTATGTCATGGGACTCGGCACACGTTTCATGGGGCCGTTCCTGACCTGTGTCCGTCTGAAAAACATCTCGGCGGAGAGCGTCGATGAGACGGATTATCTGAATCTGCGCTCACCCTACTACCGAAGCTATGAGCTTCCGGTGAAGACCGAGTATGATGTGTATCCGATCTTGAAGGGCGCGGACTTTACAGGCGATATCCAGGGACTGCTGTCTATGGAGGAGAATGTAAGTCATACGAGCATCGATAACGGTCGTGAGAAAAAGACGATCACGATTCAGAACGCGGCACCGTTTGCGGCCCGTTACTTCGAGCTTCACAACAACATGCCGAACGCCGATGGAAGCTTCCAGTCGGATATCGTCTTTGCGGACGGCAGTGTACGTGGCACGCTCACAAATGGTACGGCCTATGACCTCGGCGATGCGGCACTGCTGATCTATGGAAAGGTGATCCGGATCGGACGTCTGGATGCCGGTGCCAGCATTGACCTCGGAAGCTGTGAGACCATCAATGTGCCGGTGGGTGACAGCCGGAAAATCGCCGCCAGTGTCACCAGCGGAGGCTGGCAGAGCTTCCTTCGCTACTATCTGATGAACAGCCTGAACGGCTATTTCAGTGATGCGCGCATCGTCGGCTGCGTCCGGGAGGAGAATCCAGAGAAGCAGCCACTGGATTTCACAGAGCAGACGGATATCGACAGCTATGGCTTCACGATGGTGGTTTCCTCTCTGCCGTTCAGTACCCGCGTGGGGGATGTCTACAGCTACAGTGCACTCTCGACGGATCCGCAGATCCAGTCGGGTGATTATGATGCGACGGAGAACACGGTCGCGAGTGCATGGCCGACGACGCTTGAGTACCATCTCGGCGAGGGCAGTGACATCACGACTCTCACAATCGAGAGTCTTTCGGCGGAAGATGCGGGGGAGGCGAAGTCCATCGGCAGCGTGCGTCCGTTCCGTGGCAGCATGAGCTTCTATAATTATACGACCGGCGGCTTCGATATCATCGATATCGGAAACGGTGTGCTGACGCGGGCACAGCTTAACAGCTATCTCGATGAGGACAACATACTCATCGTGCGCTATACCTCGAGTGAGGAGAACACGGGGATCGATGAGCGACGGTATCTCCCGATGCTGACCGTGACGGCACGGAATACAGAAGAAAAGCCGGTGGAGATGATCGATGCGGCTGAACTTGAGGCATCCGAGTATGTCGGGGAAGGCAGTGTGTCGGAGGAAACAGAGCCCGGCATCGGATGAGATCGGAAAGAATCTGTATGGGGGGGTCAGCCACGGATGAGAAAGGAGCGTATCCATGATTTCTTTTGAAAATGTCAAAAAGAGCTACGGCCATGTGACAGCGCTCGATGGGCTCACGATGCATGTGGAGGATGGCGCACTGTATGCACTCGTCGGACCGAATGGTGCCGGGAAAACCACGGCACTTCGTATGCTGCTCGGACTCGTATATCCGGACAGCGGCCAGGTACGGATCGATGATATGGAGGCAGGCGCGGATGTGCGTCGCCTGAAGCGCCGCATCGGATATGTGCCGGATCGCATCGGTGCCTACCCGAACCTTCGTGTATCAGAGTATATGGACTTTTTTGCGGACTGCTATGATCTGTCCGGTGTGAAGACGAAGCGACAGATTCAGATGCTGCTCGATCTCGTCGGGTTACGTGATCGGCAGGGGCAGTATATGGATTCGCTGAGCCGGGGAATGCAGCAGAAGCTGAGCCTGGCCCGTGCGTTGATCCATGACCCGAAGATTCTCGTTATGGATGAGCCGACGGTCGATCTGGATCCGGCGACGCGCTTCGAGTTCCGGCAGATCCTCGCAAGCCTCGCGGATTCCGAAAAGACCATCCTGATCAGTTCACGTACACTGACGGAGATTTCGGATCTGTGTACGGATATCGGCATCCTCGACCGCGGTCGTCTGGTCATGGAAGGAAAAATCCATGAGGTGCTGGATCGGGTGGATGCGTCGAATCCGATCATCATCAGCATCGCAGGAAATCTGAGCTCGGCGATGCAGACACTGAAGCATGATCGTCTGGTGAAATCGATCAGTATCCGGGATAAGAATCTGCTGATTACGTATGCGGGCTCACAGAAGGAGGAATCGGCACTGCTTCGTCGACTGATTGAGGCGGGTGTGCCGGTACGCGGCTTCCATCGGGAGAAGGGCGACCTGGAATCTCTTTTCCTGCAGCTGACCGGTGCACGTGAAGAAAGGAGGGGGACATACTATGAAGCGGAATCCGATTTTCCGGAGGGATGAGCTCATCAATGCACGTAGTCTGACGCTTCCGCTGCTTGTGACACTCCTGAACGGGGGACTGAGCATCCTGATTCTGATCAATCTGTTTTATATCGTCTCGACGGCGGAGCTGACGGGGGAGATCGCGTATCAGAGCTTCCTGCGTATCTACTATATCGCAGCACTGCTGGAGCTTCTGCTCGTGCTTCTGCTCGCGCCGGCACTGGCCGCGTCCTCCGTTGCCAGTGAGCGGGACCAGCGTTCACTGGGGCTTCTGCTGACGACTCAGCTGACACCGGCGGATATCATCATCGGCAAGCTGATGAGTGTGATGAGTACACTGATGCTGCTCGTTGCGACGGCACTTCCGATCTTCGCAACCGTATACATCTATGGCGGTATTACCTTCTTCGATATCCTGATGTACCTGCTTACGGCCTTCGTATGCGCGCTGCTGTCCACGAGCATCGGCATACTCGTCAGTGTCAGTATCTATATCACAACGGCCGCCACGCTGGTGTCGTATGCCGGCATGGCGCTCTGCATCCTGGCCGCGCTGCTGTTCGTTCAGTTCCGTGGACGCTTCGGCATCGGTGGGGTACAGGCGTATGTCATCGCCCTCCTGTTTTTTATGCTTCTGTCGCTTCTGGCACTCGGCTTCAGTATGCGACAGCTGAAGCCGCATCCGGTACGCCGGAAAGCGTAGACGAAAGAGCGGCAAGGACAGAAGATGTCCTATGCTTCGACCGCAGGGATAGATTTCGGCTCATGGCATACGGGATCGACAGTGACAGGAGACAGAACGAACAGAATGAAAGAAGTGGTGGATATCACGGAAAACAGAATACAGGCTGCAGCTCCGAGACGACGGAAAGCGGCACGTGTCTGCTTCCTGCTGAGCCTCTTATGGATGGTGTTTATTTTTATGATGTCGCAGCAGAACGCAGATGTGTCGACGGAAACAAGCCTTCGGGCCGGTACGCTCGTGGCAGAGCTCGTGGTGCCGGGCTATCGTGACTGGCCGGCAGGAGAGCAGCGGGCACTTGCGATGCAGATCGACTATCCGGTGCGGAAGCTCGCCCATGCCAGCGAGTATACGGTGCTCGGCATACTGTACAGTCTGAGTGCACTGTCGGTGGCGGTGGTACCGAAGCGGAGAAGGCTGCTCTGTACGGCCTTTCCGCTCGGTGTTCTCTATGCAGCGAGTGATGAGTTTCATCAGCTGTTTGTGCCGGGACGTGCCGGGCGGGTGAGTGATGTGCTCATTGACAGCAGCGGGGTGCTGCTCGGAATCGCGATTGTTTCTCTTTTTATGCACATAAAGCAATTCTTGAAAACGAAGTCTGTTTATGCTTAAATGTTATCTATTGAACAGAGATGGGAGAGGTGAAAGATGAACTGTATCATGATCGGTATCGCCGGTGGTTCAGGCTCCGGCAAGTCTACCTTTACGAATCGTCTTAAGAAGGAATTCGGTGATCAGGTCACCGTGATTTATCACGATAATTACTATAAGTCGAACGATGGCATCCCGTTTGAGGTGCGTCAGAAGGTGAACTACGATCATCCGGATGCGTTCGAAACGGATCTTCTCATCGCACATCTGAAGGCGCTTCGGCGCGGCGAGTGCGTACAGTGTCCGGTGTATAACTATGCCGAGCATAATCGTTCGCAGGAGACGACCGAGCTTCGACCGAGCAGAATCATCATCGTCGAGGGCATCCTCGTCCTCGAAAATCCGGAGCTTCGTTCCCTTTTCGATATTAAAATCTATGTGGAAGCCGATGCAGATGAGCGTATCATCCGTCGCATCATCCGTGATGTGAAGGAGCGTGGCCGTCATGTCGAGGATATCTCCGAGCAGTATCTGACGACCGTGAAGCCGATGCACTATTTGTATGTCGAGCCGACGAAAGCACTCGCGGACATCGTCATCAACAGTGGTATGAACGATGTCGCCTTCGATCTCATGCGTACGAAGATTCAGAAGATTCTCGATACACCGGAGAACGGAGCCGATTAACAGCCCTTCACGGTCGAGATCGACCGATGTAGGATAGAAGCAGCCAGTTAAACGTACACGTATATGAAAAATGGGAGGTAGCCGCATGCTTTACAACAGTACCCGAGGGGGAGAGAACGGACTCCGCGCATCGGAGGCGATTCTGAAGGGGCTCGCGTCGGATGGCGGTCTTTTCATGCCGGAGAAACTGCCGGTACTTACGAAGTCACTTTCGGAATTAAGCACGCTTTCATATCAGGATCTTGCGTATGAGATTATGAAGGAGTTTTTCACGGATTTTACCGAGGAGGAGCTCCGTCACTGTATCTGTGCGGCCTACGATGAGAAGTTCGAGGATCCGAAGATCGCACCGCTGGTAAAGAAGGGCGGCGCATGGTACCTCGAGCTGTTCCACGGAAAAACCATCGCATTTAAGGATATGGCCCTCTCCATCCTCCCACACCTGATGGTGACCAGTGCACGGAAGAACCAGGTGACGGATCGTATCGTGATCCTGACCGCGACCTCCGGTGATACCGGAAAGGCGGCGATGGCCGGCTTCGCGGATGTACCGGGTACGGAAATCATCGTATTCTATCCGTATGGAGGTGTTTCCCGTTTCCAGGAGCTGCAGATGCGGACTGAACCGGGGAAGAACACCCACGCAGCAGCTATCCGCGGCAACTTCGATGATGCCCAGACCGGTGTGAAGCAGATCTTCCATGATCAGGCATTTGCACAGAAGCTGAAGGCACAGGGCGTCGTTCTGAGCTCGGCAAACTCCATCAACATCGGCCGTCTGGTTCCGCAGGTGGTCTACTATGTCTATGCATATGGTCAGATGCTTCAGGCTGGTGATGTCGCAGAGGGTGAGAAGATCGATGTCTGCGTCCCGACCGGTAACTTCGGTAATATCCTGGCAGCGTATCTCGCGAAGCACATGGGGGTGCCGATCGAGAAGCTGATCTGCGCATCCAACGAAAATAAGGTATTGACGGACTTCTTCGGTACCGGTGAGTATAATCGGAACCGTCCGTTTATCCTTACCTCCAGCCCGTCGATGGATATCCTGATCTCCTCGAACCTGGAGCGCCTTATCTATCTCAGCACCGGCTGCAACAGTGTGAAGACCGCACAGCTCATGGAGGACCTTCGTACGAAGGGTGTGTATGAAGTGAGTGAAGATATGCGTCAGTTCATGGCGGACTTCGTCGGTGGCTTCGCAGAGGAGCCGGAGGTCTTTAAGACCATCCGTGATCTGAAGGAAGAGGCCGGATATGTACTGGATCCGCATACAGCAGTTGCATCTGCCGTCTATAAGCAGTATGCTGAAAAGACGGGCGATACCCGTAAGACCGTGGTCGCATCGACCGCAAGCCCGTATAAGTTTGCACCGAATGTGATGAAGGCCCTTGGGTATGATGTGGAGCATCAGGATGTGTTCGAGGTCATCGACCAGCTGTCGGAGATTTCCGGTGTGCCGGAGCCACGTGCGATTCGTGAGGTACGAAACGCAGCGATCCGTCACAGCGAGGTCTGCGAGATTTCCGAGATGAAAAAGATGGTCGAGGACTTCCTCTTCGTCTGAGATTTTTCAGAGAGCGCATCGTGCCTGTGAGAGAGCGACAGGGATGTGTTTAGTGAAAATGTGTATAGGAAACATGGAAAACGAAGTAGAGCTTGTCTATGTTTCTATAGAAATACAATGCAGACTGTGTTAATATATTCACATAATTTCTAAATGCTGTTTTATTAGGAGGAAATACAATGTTAGTTAACGCTAAGGGAATGCTTGATAAGGCACTGGCTGGTCACTATGCTGTACCACACTTCAACATCAACGATCTGGAGTGGGCGAAGTCTGTACTGCTTGCATGCGAGGAGGTGCAGTCTCCGGTAATCCTCGGTGTATCCGAGGGTGCAGGCAAGTACATGACCGGCTTTAAGACCGTTGCTGCGATGGTAAAGGCGATGGTTGAGGAGCTCGGCATCACCGTTCCGGTGGCACTTCACCTTGACCACGGCACATACGATGGAGCGAAGGCTTGCATCGAGGCCGGCTTTACGTCAGTTATGTTCGATGGCTCACACTATGACATCGACGAGAACGTGGAGAAGACCAAGGAGCTCGTAAAGCTCGCACACGAGCATGGCTGCAGCCTGGAGGCTGAGGTCGGCGGTATCGGTGGTGTAGAGGATGGTGTTACCTCTGCCGGTGAGAAGGCAGATCCTGCAGAGTGCAAGCGCATCGCAGATCTCGGTGTAGACTTCCTTGCAGCTGGTATCGGTAACATCCACGGTGTATATCCGGCAGACTGGCAGGGTCTCGACTTCGATGTACTCGCAGCCATCAAGGAGCAGATCGGTGATCTTCCGATGGTTCTGCATGGTGGTTCCGGTATCCCGGATGAGATGATCCAGAAGGCCATTTCTCTCGGCGTTTCAAAGATCAACGTAAATACCGAGCTTCAGATCGTATTTGCCAAGGCGACCAGAGCGTACATCGAGGCTGGTAAGGATCTTCAGGGTAAGGGCTACGATCCTCGTAAGCTTCTGAAGCCGGGTGCAGAGGCCATCATCGAGGAGTGCAAGGCACGTATCGCTGTATTCGGTTCCGCACACAAGGCTTAATCTAACGGTTACTTTTAGAACCTGTCCCAGATCCTGGGACGGGTTCTTTTCACGCACTATGTCCTGCCTTTCATAGGGGAGTAGAAGGAGACAATGAATGAGTGAAGTTATAAATGTTACGGAAATTTTCGGTGAGGATGTCTTTAACGACAAGGTGATGCAGGAGCGTCTTCCGAAGGCAGTCTATAAGAAGCTGAAGAAGACCATCACAGAGGGCTACGAGCTCGATCCGACCATCGCGGATGCGGTTGCGCAGGCGATGAAGGAGTGGGCACTCGAGAACGGTGCGACCCATTACACGCACTGGTTCCAGCCGCTGACCGGGATCACCGCAGAGAAGCATGATTCCTTTATCTCGGCCGCCGATGCCGACGGTAAGGTCATCATGGAGTTCTCCGGCAAGGAGCTGGTCCGCAGTGAGGCCGATGCTTCTTCGTTTCCGTCCGGTGGACTTCGTGCGACCTTTGAGGCGAGAGGCTACACCATCTGGGACTGCACCAGCCCGGCCTTCCTTCGTCGCGAGGGAGAGCATGGCGAAATCGTAACACTTTGCATCCCGACCTCCTTCTGTTCCTTCGGTGGTGAGGCGCTGGATACGAAGACCCCGCTGCTTCGCTCCATGCAGGCGATCAATGAGCAGGCACTGCGTATTCTCCGTCTGTTCGGTAACACGACATCGAAGTCGGTGAAGCCATCCGTCGGTGCAGAGCAGGAGTATTTCCTGATCGACCGGAACAAGTATCTGAAGCGGAAGGACCTCATCTATACGGGGCGTACCCTCTTCGGCGTCATGCCGGCGAAGGGCCAGGAGCTCGATGACCACTACTTCGGTTCCATCCGTCATCGCATCGCCGCCTTCATGCGCGATGTGGATGTGCAGCTCTGGAAGCTCGGCGTCACCGCGAAGACGGAGCACAACGAGGTCGCACCGGCACAGCATGAGCTGGCACCGGTCTATGATGAGGCGAACCTTGCGGTCGACCATAACCAGCTGGTGATGGAGGTCATGAAGAAGACCGCACCACGCCATGGTCTCGAGTGCCTGCTCCATGAGAAGCCGTTCTCCGGTGTCAATGGTTCCGGTAAGCACAACAACTGGTCGCTCGTAACGGATGATGGCATCAATCTGATGTATCCTGGCGAGACACCGCATGAGAACATTCAGTTCCTTCTGGTTCTTTCCTGCGTACTGGCCGCGGTCGATAAGCATGCGGATCTTCTCCGTCTCAGTGCGGCGGATGTCGGAAACGAGCATCGTCTCGGTGCGGATGAGGCACCACCAGCGATTGTTTCTGCGTTCATCGGCACCCAGCTCGAGGATGTCGTGGAGCAGCTGATCGGTACCGGCTATGCGACCGAGTCGAAGCAGGGCAAGATCCTTCCGACCGGTGTCAACACCATGCCGGATCTCTATGCGGATGTCACCGATCGTAACCGTACGTCACCGTTTGCCTTTACCGGTAACAAGTTCGAGTTCCGTATGGTGGGTTCGGCCGAGTCCATCGCAAGTGCGAACATCATCCTCGACGCTATCGTCGCAGAGCAGTTTAAGGAAGCCGCCGACGTACTGGAGAAGGCAGAGAACTTCAGCGATGCGTGTCATGATTACATCAAGAAGCTCCTGACCGAGCACCAGCGGATCATCTTTAACGGAAACGGCTACTCCGAGGAGTGGGTAGAGGAGGCAGAGCGCAGAGGTCTTCCGAATCTTCCGTCCATGGTGGATGCGATTCCGGCCCTGACCACCGAGAAGGCGATCAAGCTCTTTAAGGAGTTTGGTATCTATACAGAGGCCGAGCTGGTGAGCCGTGAGGAGGTAGAGTACGAGCAGTACTCGAAGGTCATCAATATCGAGGCACGTGCGATGATCAACATCTCCGGCAAGCAGATCATCCCGGCGGTCATCCACTACACCACGCGTCTCGCGGATTCGATCCGCAAGGTGAGCGAGGCATGCCCGGAGGCGGATGTATCGGTTCAGAAGGGACTTCTGCTGCATGCGTCGAAGCTGCTTTCGGATATGGAGCAGGCAAGAACGAAGCTGCTGCAGGATGTCGAGCTGTATGGCCCGGAGAAGGATGCTGAGAAGAAGGCACGGGCATACCACGATACGATCGTGCCGGATATGCGGGCGCTGCGTACACCGGTCGATGAGCTGGAGCAGATCGTGGATAAGGATCTGTGGCCGTATCCGAGCTATGGTGATATGATTTTCGAGGTTTCTGAGCCTTAATATGCGAACGCTAGTACCGGGGGGGGGGGGGGGGGGGGGGGGGGGGGGGGGGGCGGGCGGCCGCGCGCGCCCCGCCCTCTCCCACACAAAAAAA